>NZ_CAJMZE010000012.1:0-199059 GCF_905220235.1 Paraburkholderia sp. J41
TATGGTGCTCGATGAAAGCAGCGACGCGATGCGCGGCGAAGCGCAATCGCGAACGCATGCCCTGAGGCAGCCGCTCGATATCGCACGGTTTCGCGGCGAAGCCGCGATCGGCGCGCGCTTGGTCGACGGACCCACGCGCGACTTCAATCTGATGGTGCAGCGTGACGCCGCGCGCGGCACGCTGGACGTCTGGCGCGACAACGGCTCGCATGAGGTTCAGGCGCAAACGGTGCTGCTTTACTGCGCGCAAGGCGAACAGTACGTCAGCGTCGACGGTGAACCCGGCGCGCAACTCGCCACGGGCGACACATTGCGCATCGACACGCAGACCTCGCAACGCGTGCTGAAAATCGACACGCGCGGCGCGGGCGCGTTGCTCGCCATCGGGCTCACCAGGCTTGCCATAAATTCACCGGAATCGCAGCGATGACACGCACTCTCTGGCACAACCTCAAACTGTGCGCGCACGGCGATCCTGGCGATGTCGTCGAGAGCGCAACCATTGCGGTGGAGAACGGCAAGATCGCATGGCTCGGCGCGTCGCAGGATCTCCCGCGCGAATTCGCCGAATGGCCGCGAGAGGATCTGCACGGCGCGTGGGTAACGCCGGGTCTCGTCGATTGCCACACGCACCTCGTCTATGGCGGCCAGCGTGCCGACGAATTCGCGCAGCGTCTTGCCGGCGCGAGCTACGAGGAAATCGCGAAGCAGGGCGGCGGTATCGTTTCGACGGTGCGCGCCACGCGCGCCGCGAGCGAAGATGCGTTGTTCGCGCAATCGGCGGCACGTCTCGAACCTTTGCTCGCCGAAGGCGTGACGGCCATCGAAATCAAGTCGGGCTACGGTCTCGATCTCGCGAGCGAGCGCAAGATGCTGCGCGTGGCGCGGCGGCTGGGCGAGCGCTATCCCGTCACGGTGCGCACGACGTTTCTCGGCGCGCACGCGCTGCCGCCCGAATTCGCGGGCCGCGCCGACGACTACATCGGCGAAGTGTGTGAGCGCATGTTGCCCGCGCTCGCCGAAGAAGGACTGGTCGATGCCGTCGACGTGTTTTGCGAGCGCATCGGCTTTTCGCTCGCGCAGACCGAGCGCGTGCTCGAAGCGGCCGCGAAACGCCGCATCGCCGTGAAGATGCATGCGGAACAACTTTCGAATAGCGGCGGTGCGGCGCTGGCCGCGCGTTATGGCGCCTTGTCCGCGGATCATCTGGAGTTTCTCGACGAAGCAGGCGTGGCCGCGATGAAGGCGGCGAATACGGTGGCCGTGCTGCTGCCGGGCGCGTATTACTTCATTCGCGAGACGCAGTTGCCGCCGCTCGATCTGCTGCGCCGCTACGAAGTGCCCATCGCCATTTCCACCGACAGCAATCCCGGCACGTCGCCGGCCACGTCGCTCCTGCTCATGATGAACATGGCGACCACGTTGTTCCGCATGACCGTGCCCGAGGTGCTGCAAGGCGTGACGCGCCACGCGGCCCAGGCGTTCGGCGACACCGAACGCCACGGCACGCTTGCGGCAGGACGTCCCGCGGATTTCGCCGTGTGGTCGGTGCAGTCGCTCGCGGAACTCGCGTACTGGATCGGCCGGCCGCTGTGCGCACGCGTGGTGCGCGGCGGAAAAACGGTTTTCGAACGTCGCCACCCGGCGCTACCTTGACGCATGAATTCCACTATTGATACTTCACGCGCGCTGTTCGCGCGACACGCCTGGCTGCCGGAAGGCTGGCGCGAAAACGTACTGCTCGAATGGACCACGGGCGGCTCGCTCGCGCGCGTGACTTCCGGTCTCGCGCAGCCGCCGGCCGGCGTTACGCATGCGGCCGGTCCGTTGATGCCCGGCATGCCCAACCTGCATTCGCACGCGTTTCAGCGCGCGATGGCCGGGCTCACCGAATATCGCGCGAATCCCACGGACAGTTTCTGGAGCTGGCGCGATCTCATGTATCGCTTCGCCGCGCTTGTCACGCCCGACGATCTCGGCGCAATCGCGCGCTGGCTATACGCCGAAATGCTGAAGGCCGGTTACACGTCGGTGTGCGAATTCCATTACGTGCATCACGCGCAAGACGGGCAGCGTTACGCGAGCCCCGCCGAACTCGCGCAGCGCGTGGTGGCTGCCGCGGGCGAAACGGGCATCGGCATGACGATGCTTCCCGTGCTCTATCAGTACAGCGGTTTTGGCGCGCGCGCGCCGCGTGACGATCAGCGCCGCTTCATCAACACGCCGGAGCAGTTGCTCGGTATTGTCGATGCGTTGCGCGCCTGGCGTCCCGAGCATGGCGCACTGCGTTACGGCGTGGCGCCCCATTCTTTGCGCGCGGTGTCGCGCGATTCGCTTCGTGCGCTACTGGAAGGGCTGAACGCCATTTCGCCCAGCGCACCTGTGCATATTCACATTGCGGAGCAAACCGCCGAAGTGGACGCGTGCCTGGAAACCGAAGGCGCGCGGCCCGTGCAATGGCTGCTCGATCGCTTCGATGTGAATGCGCGTTGGTGCCTCGTGCATGCCACCCATATCGACACGAACGAAACGGCCGCGCTCGCGCGCAGCGGCGCGATTGCGGGCTTATGCCTCACGACCGAAGCGAATCTCGGAGACGGCATTTTCCCGGCGCACGATTATCTCGATGCGGGCGGCGCGTTCGGCGTGGGTTCGGACAGTCATATCGGCGTCGACTGGCGCGCGGAATTGCGCTTGCTCGAATACGGCCAGCGGCTCGTGCGCCGCGAGCGCAACGTGCTTGCCTCGACGCATGAAACGCATGTCGCCGATCGTTTGTTTGGCGCGGCATTGCGGGGCGGCGCGCGAGCGACGGGCCGCGCGACCGGCGCGTTGGAAACGGGCGCGCGTGCCGATTTCGTCGTGCTCGACCCGCAGCATCCGAATCTCGCGGAACAGCCTGCGCGAACGTGGCTTTCGTCGGTCGTATTCTGCGAGCATGGCGAAACGCCGGTGCTCGACGTCTACACGGGCGGCGAACGCGTGGTGCAGGCGCGCCGCCATCGCGACGAAGCGCGTCTTTATGCCGATTACCGCGCGGCGCTTTCGCGGCTGCTCGCCAATGCGTGAGCGCGTGTCGAATCCGCGCGCCAACCCAAAGATCGAACCATGACCGATATCTATTCACTCGAACGCGGCGCGGCGCCGCTCATCATTTCGATTCCGCATCTCGGCACGCAGATTCCCGAGGCATTGCGCGCGCACTATACGGACGTCGCGCTCACGGTGGCGGACACCGACTGGCATCTCGACCGGCTTTACGCGTTCGCGAAAGAGTTGGGCGCGACGATACTGGGCGCGCGCATGTCGCGCTATGTGATCGACCTGAACCGGCCTCCGAACGACGAAAGCCTTTATCCGGGCCAAACCACGACCTCGCTGTGCCCGACTGAAACGTTTCGCGGCGAGCCGGTCTATCGCGACGGTTACACGCCCGATGCCGCCGAAAAGCAGCGTCGCGTGCAAACTTACTGGCAGCCGTATCACGACGCGCTGGCCGCTGAATTGAAGCGTTTGCGCGGCGGCCACGCCAACGTGCTGCTATGGGAAGCGCATTCGATCGCGAGCGTGTTGCCGCGCCTCTTCGATAACAAGCTGCCCGATCTCAATCTTGGCACGCAGGACGGCCGCACCGCCCACGCGCAGGTGCAGGCGCGCGCGGAAGAAGCGGCGGCCGCAAGCGGCTTTACGTGGATTGCGAATGGCCGCTTTAAAGGCGGCTATATCACACGCCATTTCGGCGCGCCGCAAGACGGCATTCACGCCATTCAACTCGAAATGTGCCAGTCCACGTATATGAGCGA
The DNA here is from genome assembly GCF_905220235.1 of Paraburkholderia sp. J41. NCBI lineage: Bacteria > Pseudomonadati > Pseudomonadota > Betaproteobacteria > Burkholderiales > Burkholderiaceae > Paraburkholderia > Paraburkholderia sp. J41. The sequence goes on from NZ_CAJMZE010000012.1 coordinate 3,804, forward strand.
GACGCTGCCGTTCGATTACGTACCGGCGCTCGCGAATAAAGCGCAACCGGTGTTGCGCAACATGGTGGGCGGCGCGCTGGAAGCGGTAAAGGCATTGAACGGGCATTGAACGAAGCCGCAAGCTAAAGCGCGTTGCGCTTACGATAAAACGGCGTGCGATCGGAAGGTCGCACGCCGTTTTTGCTTGAGCCGGCCGGATCAGTCTCGCTCGACTGGCAGGATCAACCGTTCGGGAACCGGTTGCGGCGCACGGCGCCTCGCGACGTAATAGACGACGCCAGGCACGACCAGGCCGAGAATCCACGAGATATCGGTGCCGTCCAGCGCATCGACAAAAGGCCCGGTATAGAAGCTCGTGGAAATGAACGGCATCTGCACGAGAATGCCGAGCGCGTAGATGGCGATGGCCTTACCGTTCCAGCGGCCATAGCGGCCTTCGGGATTCGAAAGCGCGGGCACGTCGTAGCGCGATTTGGTGAAGCAGTAGTAATCGACGAGATTGATCGCGCTCCACGGCGTGAAGAACGCAAGCAGGAAAAGAATAAACGCCGTGAAATCCTTGAGAAACGAATGGCGCCCGGCCAGTGCGACAAGCGTTGAAATGCCGACCATCACGATGATGTAGACGAAGCGGTGACGCGCCGATATCGCGCGCTTCTCGCGAAACGCGCTGACGATCGTCGCCATCGACATGAAGCTGCCGTAAGCGTTGAGCGTCGTGACCGTGAGCTTGCCGAATGCAATGCTGAAGTAGAGCATTGCCGCAACCGCGCCGCTCGCGCCAAGGCCCACGATATAGGCCACTTCATGATGCGCGAATGCCTTGCCCGCGAGTGCGGCCGCGAATACGCCGAACACCATGGCCGCCTGCGCGCCGATCACCGAGCCCAAACCGACCGCGAAAAACGTGCGGGTGGGCGAAGTGGAGCGCGGCAAGTAGCGCGAATAATCGGCGACATAAGGGCCGAATGCAATTTGCCATGAAGCCGAAAGCGACATCGAAAGCAAGAAGCTCGAGATCGCGAAGTGACGGTTGCCGAGCAGCGCGCCGATATCGTGATGCGTGAACAACTGCGCGAACATGAACACGAACGCGAGTACGCCGATCACGCTGGCCACGCGGCCCACGAAGTGAATCGACCGGTAGCCGAGCAGCGTGAGCACGACGATCAGCGCGGCAAAAAGACAAATTCCCAAGGTGTCCGAAACATCGAGCAATTGCGCCGTGGCCTGACCGGCGAGCACCGTGCCGCTCGCGGAAAACCCCACGTACATGATGCAGACGAGCACGATGGGAATGGCCGCGCCGTACACGCCGAACTGCACCCGGCTCGAAATCATCTGCGGCAAGCCGAGTTGCGGGCCTTGCGCGCCGTGCAGCGCCATGACCGCGCCGCCCACGAGTTGCCCGAGCAGCAGCGCAACGAGCGACCAGAACACGTCGCCGCCCAGCACCACGGCGAGCGCGCCCGTGATGATGGCCGTGACCTGTAGATTCGCGGAAAGCCAGAGCGTGAACTGACTGAACAGACTGCCGTGGCGCTCCGCGTCGGGGATATAGTCGATCGAGCGTGTTTCGAGGAGTTTTCGGCCGTCGGTATCAATGACGGCGGATTCAGGCATGGCCACGGGAAGCTCCGGAGCAGAAGGGGAAATGGGGCAAGACGCCCGCGCGGGCGAGCATGATTCGTTGCATCATGTTGTATAGACAACTGATGAGAAATAGGTGATAACCCTCTGATAAATCGCGGTGCGCGAATGCACTTGAGCGGTGCCCGCTACAACGTTACAAAAGCCATTCGATGGGCAAGAGCGAAAAGAACCAGACGCTGAGCCGCTGGCTCCACGTGGTGTTGGGTTCGGTGTCGTAGCGCAGCGTTCGGCCGTTCGAAACGCGTGTCCAGTACAGCGCGCCGTGCGTGTCGAGATGCGCTTGCCACGCGAGTTTCGGCACCTGGGTCCAGAACGCCGACTCGATGCGATGCGCAAGTTCGGGACTCTCGATGACGAGCCCGAGTTCGGTGTTCAGATTCGCCGAACGCGGATCGAAATTGAGCGAGCCGACAAAAACGCGTTGCGAGTCCACTGCGAATGTTTTCGCGTGCAGGCTCGAACCCGAACTGCCGAACGGACTCGCGCCCGAGTCTTTTATCGCGCCCGCGGCGCGGCGCAATTCGAACAACGCCACGCCGCCGCCGAGCAGATCCTTGCGCCGGCGTGCGTAACCCGAATGCACGGCGCTCACGTCGGTGGCTTCGAGCGAATTGGTGAGCACGCGCACCGTCACGCCTTTCGCGGCGAGTTGCACGAAGTAATCGGTGCCGGTTTTCGCGGGCACGAAGTAGGGTGAAACGAGATCGAGTTCGCGCGCGGGTTCGCCGAGCAGGTCGCGCAGTTGCGGCAAGATCAGCGCTTGCGGCGGCGCCCGGCCGAGCGCTTTGGCGGGATCGTCGCTTACGAGACGTGTTTTGGCCCATTCGAGCGGCAGCGTGCCGTCGAGCAGGCGGTTCACGTCGGTGGTCTTGTGCAGCGAGGCGACATAGGCCATGGCCGCCGGATTGCGCGCAATGGCCTGCGCCGCGCGATCGAGCGTGGCCAGTTGCGAGGGCGCGGCGGGCGCCACGATTCGCGCGATCGGCCAGGACGAGGCGCTCGCCCAGTATCGGTCGAAATCGTGCGCGACGTCGGTGGCGGCAGGGCCGATCGCGAGCACGTCGAGATCGGCGAACACGACGCCGTCCGTGGCGGCGAAGTATTCATCGCCGATATTGCGGCCGCCCAGTATCGTCGCCACGCTGTCGGCCGTGAGCGACTTGTTGTGCATGCGATGATTGAGGCGCGAAAAATCAGTTAGGTATCCGATGAATTTAGGCCGCCGCACGACGAACGGATTGAAAAGCCGCACTTCGATGTTGCGATGCGCGTCGAGCGCCGCGAGCGTGCTGTCGAGCGAAGCGGGAATGCCGTTGTCGTCGAGCAGCAGCCGCACGCGCACGCCACGATCGGCTGCTTCGCGGAGCGCTTCCAGCAGCAGCGTTCCCGTGAGGTCGTTGCGCCAGATGTAATATTGGACGTCGAGCGTGCGTTGCGCGCTGCGCACAAGGCTCACGCGCGAAGCGAACGATTCGAGCGGATCGGCGAGCGGGTCGATGCCGGTGAAGCCCGGATGCGCCGCAATGTCGTGCGCCACGGCCGCGCCAAGCGGTGTGGCCTGCGCGTCGGAGGCCGAAAGCGCGGCTGAGGGCGCGCGTTCGCCGGGCGGCGGCAACTGGCAACCGGCCAGCATCGACGTCACAAGCAGCAAGGCCAGCGATCTGATCATGGGCGCGTTCGATCCGTTCGCAACGAGATGTGCCGAGCTTACGCGATCGACGTTTTGCGCCTCGCGTGGCTGCGCACGAAATCGCCCTTGAATACCGGGACGATCGCCACATCGGCCGTCGTCAACCGCGCAACATGTCTGCAATCGTTTCGGTGAGCAGCGTGCGTTTATGCGACTTGCGATGAATCATGCCCACGCTGCGCATGAACGCGCGGCCCGGCAGCGGCACGAGACGCAGATTCGGATCGTTTTGCCAGTTGCCGCCGCGCAGTACGGGCAGGACGCTCACGCCCACGTCGTTGCGCACGAGCGAGACGATGGTTTCGATCGAATTGAGTTCGAGATATTCGAGCGGGGCGATGCGCAGCTCGCTCAAGGCGTTTTCGATCACGACGCCGGTGGGCACGCGCCGGTCGAAGCGCAGAAAGCCGCGTTCGCGCAGGATGCGGCGCGCGTCGTCGCCGTGGGTGGCGCGGCTGGTGACGAGCATGAGCGGTTCTTCGTAGAGCGGCGTCCACGCCAGCGTGTCGTGCATCGCGCCGTTGGCGTTGCCGACCACCATGGCGAGATCCACGTCGCCGTCCTCGACCATGCGCGCGAGTTCGTTCGAGCGCGCCGAAGTCAAACGCACCTCGAGTTCGGGATGCCCCGTTTTCAGGTGCGCGACAGCCAGCGAGAGCGCGCCGATCACCGACACCACCGCGCCGATGATGATCGAGCCGCGCATCGAATCGCCGGCGCGCGCGGGCAATTCGTCGACGAGCGCGAGAATGCGGTCGACCTGTGCGCAGATTTCGCGGCCTTCGCGCGTGAGCGCGACCTGGCGCGCGCGGCGGTCGAAGATCTGGCGGCCGAGCGCGTCTTCCAGGCCGCGCATCTGCAAGCTCACGGCGGCCTGCGTGAGCGCCGTCTTTTCGGCGGCCGTGGCGAACGAGCCGGTGCGCGCCACGGCCTGCAAGGTGCGCAACATGCGTAACGTCAGCATGACAAGGAAATTTTAAGTATCGACAATAAAATATTAATATTTTTTTGCTTGAGTCTTCAACATAATCGCTGGATCGGCTTCATTCATACGGCAATCACATGACGGCATTCAACTGGCAAAACCCGTATCCCACACCGCGCCTGCCGGTGTTCGCCCGCAATATCGTTTCGACTTCGCATCCGCTCGCGGCGCAAGCCGGCCTGCGCATGCTCTGGAAGGGCGGCAATGCCGTCGATGCGGCGCTCGCGGCCGCGGCGGCCATCACCGTGGTCGAACCCGTGTCGAACGGCCTGGGCAGCGATTGCTTCGCGCTGGTGTGGGACGGCGCGAAACTGCACGGGCTCAATTCATCGGGCGTCTCTCCGGCGGCGTGGAATCTCGACTATTTCAAGCGCAAATACGGCGAGGAGCACGGCCTCGCGAATCAGCCAAAACGCGGTTGGGACACGGTCACGGTGCCGGGCGCGGTGGCGGGCTGGGAGGCGTTGCACGCGAAGTTCGGCAAGCTGCCGTTCGCGGACCTGCTCGAACCTGCCATTGAAATCGCGGAGCGCGGCCACGCGATCGCCACCATCGTGCAGCGCAAATGGAGCGCGGCCATTCCCGAGTTGAAGGATCAACCCGGTTTCGCCGATACCTTCATGCCGCACGGCCGCGCGCCTGAAATCAGCGAACTGGTGCGCTTTCCGGGTCATGCGAAGACGCTGCGCGCGCTCGCCGAACACGGTCCGCGCGCGTATTACGAAGGCGAAATCGCCGAGCGCATTGCCGCGTTCTCGCGCGAATGCGGCGCCGCCATGACCGCCGCCGATCTGCGCAACTATCGCCCCGAGTGGGTCGAGCCGATCGGCAAGGATTATCGCGGCTATACGGTGCACGAAATTCCGCCCAACGGGCAAGGCATAGCCGCGCTGATCGCGCTCGGCATTCTCGAGCAATTCGATCTCGCCTCTCTCAAGCGCGATTCGATCGAATCGCAGCATCTGCAAATCGAAGCAATGAAGCTCGCATTCGCCGACGTGTATCGCTACGTGGCCGATCCGCGCTCGATGGAAGTCACGCCCGAGCAAATGCTCGACGACGCGTATTTGAAGTCGCGCGCGAAGCTCATCGACCCGAAGCGCGCCACGCATTTCGACTTCGGCATGCCGCGCACGGGCGGCACGATCTATCTTTCCGCCGTCGACGAAAGCGGCATGATGGTGAGCTTCATTCAGTCGAATTACATGGGTTTCGGCTCGGGCGTCGTGGTGCCGGAAACGGGCATCGCGCTGCAAAATCGCGGCTGCGGTTTTTCGATGGACCCGAAGTCGCCGAACGTGGTGGAGGGCGGCAAGCGGCCGTTCCATACGATCATTCCCGCGTTCCTCACGCAGCAGGTCGACGGCAAGCAGGAAGCGGTGATGAGTTTTGGCGTGATGGGCGGCGACATGCAGCCGCAAGGGCATTTGCAGTCGGTCGTGCGCATGCTCGATTACGGCCAGCAGCCGCAGGCCGCGTGCGATGCGCCGCGCTGGAAGGTGAATCGCGATTTCACGCTCGATATCGAGTCCACGTTCGACCCGCAATGCGCGAGCGCGTTGCAGGCGCTGGGTCACGAAATCAAGGGCATCGACGATCCGTATATGGACTTCGGCTCAGGCCAGTTCATCTGGAAACTCGATCGCAACGATCCCGATCGCGGTTACGTAGCCGCGAGCGACACGCGCCGCGACGGACTGGCGGCGGGCTTTTAACCCGGCTTTGCGGCAGCCTTCACGCCGCCGCAAAACACGGTGCTTTGCGCAAAAAGCGCGAAGTACCATGAGGCATTCGATCAGGATGCCGAAATAAATCAGGGAGGCAGTCATGGAAAGCGGACCGTCGAGCGCCATTGCGCCGCTCAGTCGCGGCATGGTGCGGCGCATTGTGTTTTCATCGTCGATCGGCAATGCGCCCGAATGGTTCGACTTTCTCGTGTACGGCTATTTCGCGCCCGCCATCGCGAAACAATTCTTTCCGGTGCATGACGAATGGCTTTCCACCTTGCTCGCGGTGGGCACGTTCGGCATTTCGTTTCTCATGCGCCCGTTGGGCGCGATCGTGCTGGGCATGTACGGCGACCGCAAGGGACGCAAGGCGGCGCTCACGCTCGCCATTGCGTTGATGATGGCGGGCACGCTCGCAATGGCCGTGATGCCGCCTTATGCGTCGATCGGCATTGCGGCGCCGCTTCTGATTCTGCTTGCCCGGCTCGTGCAGGGCTTTGCCGTGGGCGGTGAGTTCGGCAGCGCGACGGCGTTCATGGTCGAGCACAGCCCCGCGAAACGCGGCTATTACGCGAGCTGGCAATTCGCCAGCCAAGGCGCGGCGGCCATTCTGGCGGCGGCGTTCGGCTCGCTGCTCGCGGGCTGGTTGCCGCCGGAGCAACTGCAATCGTGGGGCTGGCGCGTGCCGTTCTTTTTCGGCCTCGTGTTGGGTCCGGTGGGTTGGTACATTCGCTCGCATCTTGACGAAACGCCAGAATTTCTCGCCAATCAACAAGCCCATGCCGAGTCGGCTGCGCCGGAGGACAGTCCGCGCCTCGCGCGCCAGTGGGTCAGTCTTCTGCTTGCCGTCGGCATCGTCGCGCAATCGACGGTGGGCGTGTACATCCTTCAGCTTTACATGTCGATGTACGCGGTCAAGCAACTGCACATGGCGGCGGCCACCTCGTTTGGCGTGGTCGTGCTCAACGGTGGTTTGCAATTTTTGCTTTCGCCCGTGATGGGTGCGCTTTCGGACCGCATCGGGCGTTTGCGCATCATGCTGACCACGTCCATCTTGATGGCTTCGCTGACGTATCCGATGTTCGCGCTATTGCAGCGCCATCCCACGCTCGGCTGGCTGCTCGTGCTGCAAGGCGCGGCCGGCATTTTCAAGGCGGCGTATTCGGGGCCGATGCCCGCGTTGATGTCGGAAATTTTTCCGGTGCGCGTACGCTCGGCGGGGTTGTCGATCGCTTATAGCCTGGGCGTGACGCTGTTTGGCGGCTTTGCGCCGACTATCGCCGAATTGCTCATTCACACGACCGGCGACACGCTCGCGCCGGCTTATTACGTTTCGCTTGCGGCCACGATTTCGGGCGTTTCGCTCGCGATTGTGGGCTGGCGAATGCTGCGCAGCCACCGGCATTCGAAAATCGCATTCGAGCCCTTGAAACAAGGAGTAAAGAGGGTGCAATAAAATTCGGCGCCGGCTTGTGTAGCATTCACTGAAACGCTTTCCCGTTGATGATATATTCGGCGTCAACTGCGCCTGGCGGCACTTTGCCTGGCGCATCGGGAATTACGTTTTGTCAGGTTTCAGGAGAATGTATGGCAGTCGAATATCGCGGCTTTCGAGTCACTGTCGACGCGAAGGCGGACGCAACGGACACGCAATGGTTGTGTCGCGCGGAACTGGAAGGAATCGAAGCACGAACTCAGGCGGCGAAGCTGTCCAACGTCGAGCTGGCCATTCCCAAGCTGAAGATTGATGTGCTGATGGCGCTGAGCGCGATCGAGCAAACGGCGAAGCAGTCCATCGACGACTGGCACGCGAAGCAACCCGCGGTCGCCTGAGTTTCACGTAGTTATCGCGCGTGCAATCGCTTGCGATTGCCGCGCGCCTCGTCTCCGTTAGTTTCCCCCTGGTTTTCCTCGGTTCGCTTCGGTTCCTCTTGATCGCGGCAGCGCCACGTTGCGCCGTTCCACGCGACGGCTTTTGAAATTAAGGAATCCGAATTGACTTGAAGAAGGGTATCGACAAGTCATTCGCTCGATGCCTAGAACAGGTGATCGATACCGATCGTCACCGCGGTCTGGCTCGACGCACCGGCCGGATTGAGCGTGCTGACCACGGCGTGACGATACGAGGTGTAATCGGCTTCGCTATACAGCGTGGTGCGCTTCGAAAGCAGATACGCGAGCGAGATCACGGAGAGACCGCGCCGCGCGGCCTTGTCGGTCGAAACGGTGGTTTGATAGTACGCGCCGCGAAACACGAGGTAGGGCGAGATGTTCCAGGAAAGGCCGCCGAAGCCGTTGTTCGTGACCGAGTGCGGCGTGCCGGGGCTTTGCAGATCTTCGGACATGAAACCGCCCGAGAGATTCACCGGCCCGAGCCGATAGCTGCCGCCCACCATGTAGTAGCTGTCGCCCACATAGTTCTTGCCTGAAAGAATGTTGCGGTGGCCATATACGCCGCCCAGCCTTGCCGGTCCGAGCGAGTAGCTCGCGCCCACCGCGCGCGTCGCGCCGCTGGCGATGTCGCCCGGCACGCCGCCGAACGAGTTGTCGACTTCGAACAGCAGATTGCCGAACGTGTTCTTGTACTTCACGTCGTTGTTGTTGCGCGTGCCGTCCGAGGCCTGCGTCAGCGGAATGATCGGCGTGAAGTGGAAATGGAACGGATCGTAAATGCTGATGATGTCGTGCGCGATCGTGTACTGGCGGCCCATGTCGAGCGAACCATAACGCTTGTTGCCGATACCGACGAATGCCTGCCGGTTGAATTCGGTGCCCGTGGTGTTGTCGAACTGGCCATTGCCGAGATTGAAGCCGCTTTCCAGCAGGAAGTGCGAGTACCAGCCGTTACCGAGATCTTCCCGCGCGCCGAAATCGAGCTTGTTCGAACTGTAGTAGCCGTTCGAATTCATCGTCACGACGGAGCCGCCGCCCGCAGCCGCATTGCTTTGGTAGCGAATCCCGCCGTCTACCGTGCCGTACAGTTGCACGCTCGTTTGCGCATGCGCCGGCACCGCGCCCAGCAAGCCCACCGAGGCGGACAGCCCCAGTCCAATCGTATTCCAGACCTTGATCTTCACTGCGAGTCTCCTATGTTGTTTTATCGTTCAGAGGCGGACGCGACGCAACGAGCCGTGCGCGTCCATTTGATTCGTATAACTAACTGAATCCGTCAGTCACCGGGCGAAGTGAACGTGCTTCGCCCGAGACATGTTCGATGGCGAATTCGGTTGCGGACTTAATGGCCCGCGGGTCCGCTGCCCGACTGCTCGAGGTGGCCGACCGGCGCTTCCAGCGGTTTGAAGCCCGTTTTCAGTTCGTGATGCAGCGCCTTGCGGTCGAGCGCCTTTTCCCAGTTCGCCACGACGATGGTCGCCACGCTGTTGCCCACGATATTCGTGAATACGAAGCCGCTCGAGAGTGCCTTGTGAATGCCGAGAATCAGCGCGATGGATTCGACGGGAATCGTGTTCGATGCAGCCAGCGTGGCGGCGAGCACCGCGATGGCGGCGCCGGAAACGCCCGCCGCGCCCTTCGAGGTCAGCAGCAGTACGGCAAGCAGCACGAGTTGCGCGTGCCAGCTCATCGGCGTATTCGTTGCTTGCGCGAGGAACACGGCAGCGGCGGCAAAATAGAGGCAGGTGCCGTCGTGGTTGAAGGTGTAGGCCGTGGGCAGCACGAGACCGACCACCGACTTCTCGCAGCCCAGACGTTCGAGTTTGTCGATCAGTTGCGGGAACACCGTTTCCGACGAACTCGTGCCGATCACGAGCAGCAATTCCGCGCCGATGTAGCGCATGAGACGCAGCAGGCTGAAGCCGTTGAGCTTCGCGATCGGCCAGAGAATCAGCAGAAGAAACAGCGCGCACGTCAAATAGAATTCGAGCACGAGCTTGCCGAGCGAAATCAGCGTGCCGAAACCGAACTTGCTGACAGTGAACGCGATGGCGCCGAATGCCGCGAGCGGCGCGACTTTCATCGTCAGGCCGATGATCCAGAATAGCGAGCCCGATACGGCGTCGATCAAGTTGAGTGCGGGGCGCGCGCGTTCGCCGATTGCCGCGAGACCGAAGGCGAACAGCACGGAGAAGAACAGCACCTGCAACACGTCGCCGCCCGCGAACGCGCTGATCGCCGTATGCGGAATCACGTTGAGCAGAAATTCGCTTGTCGTGACTACGTGATGTGCTTTCGCGACATACGCGTCCACGGCGGAAGAATGTACGCTGCTCATGTCCACGTTCATGCCCACGCCCGGCTTGAGCACGTTGATGACGACGAGCCCGAGCACGAGGGCGAGCGAGGTGACGACTTCGAAGTAGAAGAGTGCCTTGATCGCAACGCGGCCCACTTTCTTGAAGTCGTTCACGCCTGCAATGCCACTGCAAACCGTGCAGAAGATGATCGGGCCGATCAGCATCTGAATGACGCGAATGAACGCGTCGCCGAGCGGTTGCAGCGAGATGCCGAACCTCGGAAAGACGTAACCCGTCGCGATGCCGAGCGCCATGCCCGCCAACACCTGGAATGACAGGTCGCGATAAAACGGCTGGCGAACCTTGGGCTTCGTGGCGGGCTGGCCTGGCAAACTCATGACGTCTCCTTCTCAAACGGCGGCGGGCTCGGGCTCGCTCGAAATCAGTGTGGCAATGACGGCGCGTTGCCCGGGCGCGAAACTCAGCGCGCGGCGTCGCCCAGAATGTCGAGTGTGTCGGCGAAAATCTCGTCGACGGTCAGCTTGCGCGGCAGCAGTTGCTGTGCTTCGCACAAGGCGATGGTTTCCTCCAGTGGTCCGCGCAAGGCTTCGTAACCGAACAGCAGTTTGTCCGGCTTGCCCGCGTTTTGCGCGGCGACCGAGGCCTTGCCACGCTTGAGCAGATCGTAGACGGCGCGCACGGCGCCGGGTTGCGAGCGCAGCAGCGCTTCGGTCGCCACCACGACGTGATTGATCGGCACGTAATGGTGTTGCGCATACCATTCGCGGTCGGCGGCGGCCGCGTTTTCGATCAGAGGCTCGAGGCCCGCTTCGTCGGGCAGATCGTTGCCGAGAATCGCGGCATCGAGTTCGCCCGCACGCAGCATCGGCAACATTTGCTGCCCCGGAGCAGCACGGCGAACGAAGGCGGGCGCGGCGTACTCTTCGAGATGCGCGCCTTCGAACGTCACCCAATCAATCTGTTCGAGCGGCACGCCATAAGTTTGCGCAAGAATCGCCCGCACCCACATGCCCGTGGTTTGCGAATACGCCCGCACGCCGATTTTCTTTCCCGCCAGATTGCCGACGTCGAGCTTGCCCCGACGCGCATTATAAATAATGCAGCCTTGCTGAAAGCGGGCGGCAACCACGGCGGGCAGCAGCACGAGCGGCTTGCCGTACGCCTTGGCCTGCAAATACGTGACGATCGCCAGTTCGCTCACGTCGAACGCCTGCTCGCGCGCCATCGGCGCGAAGGCGCGGTGAATCGGCTCGACTTCGTCGAAAACCAGATCCACGGCCGGATCGGTGAATTCGCCGTCGATCAACGGCTGCGTATGCGGATAGCGCTTCAGTGCGATCTTGACTTTCGGCGCGTTCGAATTCGTGCTCACGATTAGATGTCCTTATCGTTACCGGGACTGCGCGCTCAAGCGGCGAGCACGGGATAGATCGTGCGCGCGGTGCCGCCGAAAATGGCTTCCTGGGCTGGCACGGGCAGCATCGCGAGGCTTTCGCGCGCTTGCGTCAGCAGCTCGGGCAGCGAGCCTTCGGCAGCGGGGAAATTCGAGCCCCATGCAATGCGGCCGGCGCCGAATGCTTCGAGCACGCGCGGGAAGAACGCTTCGGGCGTGGACGCGCCGCGCGAGGCTTCGGCGATAGTGCGGTTCGTGAGCTTGAGATAGACACCGCGATGCGAGGCGAGGCTGAACAGCGGCGCGGCGGCTTCGTACGGAGGGCCGCCGGCGAGTTCGGGGCGGGCGAGATGATCGAGCAGCACGCGCACTTCGGGAAAACGGTCCAACATGTTAAGCAGAGCGGGAATGCCTTGCGCCGTCATTTGCAGGCAGATCGACACGTCATGGCGCTGTGCATATTCCCATACCGGAAACGAACGCTCGTCGTCGAGCCAGCTTGCCTGACCCGGCATCGTGCTGCCCGTCGTGAACAGGCGCAGGCCGCTCAGGCCCGCGTCCAGCCAGCGCTGCATTTGCGTCACGGCGTCGCTTGCCAGCACGTCGATCGAAAACACGCCGGCAAAGCGGTTCGGATGATTGCGCACCGCTTCGACCACATAACTATTGTCGTTGCCATAAACCGTCGATGCCTGCACGACCACGGCGCGGTCGATCCCGGCGGCGTCCAGCGACGAAAGCAGGCCGTCGATGCTGACCGGGCGCTTAGCCGACCATTCCGATTGATGGCCACCCACCGGCGCGAGCGGATAACGCGCCTTATCCGGCGAAATGACATGAGTGTGCGTATCAATGACGACCGACATGGAAGAGACTCCTTGCTGAAAACATTGCGATGCGATGTGCGTCACTGTAAGCGAGAAGCCAGCGGCAACCTTAATAGGTAGTGGGGCGCATGGCATAAATTCTTGTTAAGCTAGTGGTTTATGCGGATGAGATGGAAAACTGAATGAAAGCAACGGAGGCCGCGCGGCAAGACGAAATTGCAGGCGACGAACTGACGCGATTAAGGCGTCTTTTTCTCTTCGATGCCGTGTGCGAGGCGGGCGGAATCGGTCAGGCCGCGGCACGCGCGGGCCGCACACAACCGGCCGTGAGTCTCGCAATCGGCAAGCTGGAGGCGGGTTTCGGCGGAACCTTGTTCAAGCGCGGCTTCGGCGGCAGCGAACTCACGCCCGAAGGCGCGATCCTGCATCGGCGCGTGCGGCGCATGCTCGATCAAATGGAGCGCGGCGTGGCGTGGCTGATCGGTCACGCCACGCCGTCCGCGTCGGCCAGTAATATTTGCCGCCATCTCACCGACGCCCAGGTGCGCTGCCATATCGCCATCGCGAACGCCGGTTCGGCGGTGGAAGCCGCGCAGCAACTCGGCATTTCGCAGCCGGCCGTGCATCGCGCGGCACGGCAACTCGAGCAGACCGTGGGCGTGTCGCTGTATCGGCGCCGCGTGCATAACGTCGCGGCGAATCCGGCCGGTATCGAGTTCGCGCGCCATTTGAGTCTTGCGCTCTATGAAATCGCGCAGGCCCGCGAGGATCTCGCTTACGCGCGCGGCTTGTTGACGGGGCGCGTTTCGATCGGCGTGCTGCCGATGATGCCGCCGCGTCTTGTCGCGCGCACTATCGAGCGGCTGCGGGAGCGCTATCCGGCCGCGCGGGTGACGATCGACGAAGGCTCGCACGCGCGTTTGCTGCGCGAGTTGCGCATGGGTACCCTCGACGTCGTGATCGGCGCGCTGCGCGATCCGCGTCTTTCGGGAAGTGTTCAGGAAAACGAACTATTTACCGATCCCTATGTGGTGGCCGTGCGCAAGGGTCACGCGCTGGCCGGCAAGAAGTCATTGGCAACGCGCGATCTCGCGCCGTACGACTGGGTCGTGCCGCAACGCAATGTGCCGCGCCGCGTCGTGATCGATTCGATTCTCGCGCGCCTTGCCGTCAAGCCGCGTCATGTCGCCGAAACAAGTTCGATGCCGATGATGATGGCAATGCTCGTGGAAAGCGACTGCATTACGCTGCTCGCACGCTCGCTGATTCGCGAGGGATATCCCGGCATGGAAATGGCGGCGCTGGAACTCGAAGTGCAAACGCCGGAGGCGGCGCGCACCGTGGGTTACACCGTGCGCACCGACTGGCTCGGCACGGCGGTGCAGGAAGCTTTCGTCGAGTGCTTGCGCGCGGAATGCGCGCCGCTGGCGCGGGGGGCGAAGCGTTGATGCGCGAGCCGCGCGCGCGGCGCAAATAAAAAAACCGCACACGTCGCGAGACGTATGCGGCTTCGTGTCGATAAGTATCGACAAACCCGGCGCGAGGCCGGGCCGCGACATCAGAAGATGTTGCGAAGGCCGACGGCGACGCCGGTCTGGTTGTTGCGGCCCGGGTAGTCCACGAGGTACGCGCCCGTGCCGCGCGTGAAGTCGACCGTGCCATAAACCTCGGTGCGCTTCGAGAGCGAGTATTCGGCGAGCAGCGTGGCCGAGTAGTTCGTGCCGACGCCAAGCGAGCCGTCTTCCATCGCCGCGTTGCGGGCGTGGCCGTAGTAGCCGGCCAGCGTGATCGCGAGCGGCACGGTGGCTTGCCAGGTGGTGCCCAGGTAGAAGTTGTCGTCGATGCGGTTCGGGCTCACGCGCAGCAGCGTGGGCGCGCCCGACTGCTGGCTGGCGTTGTCGACCGTGCCGGTGTTGTCCTGCGAGTGCAGCCAGCCTGCCAGCAGGCGCAGGCCGGGCGTGAATGCGTACACGGCGCCCACGTTGGCGATGTTGAACTTCTTGCCGGCGACGTCGTTTTGCTGGAAGCCCACGAGTGCCTGGAGCGGTCCGAGCGCATACGAAGCCGTGAAGCCGAACATGCTGTTCTGGCCCGTGCTGCCCGCCACGCCGCCAAAGCCGTACATGCCTTCCACGTGCAGGCCGCCCAGCGTGTTCGTGTACTTGACCGAGCTGTTCGTGAACAGGAACGGGCCGACCGGGTTGTACGCCCAGCTATCCTGCCAGTAGTCGGCAACGGTCAGCGGGTCGAACGTATTGCCCATTTCGTCGAAGAACGGCGTTTGTTGACGACCGAGCGTCAGCGTGCCGTATTGCGTGTTCGACAAACCGACATACGCATTACGCTGGAACAGCGTGTTCGAAGTGTTCGAGAGTTGGCCGTTCCACAGATTGAACTGGTTTTCCAACTTGAAGATCGCCGACGTGCCGTTGCCCAGATCTTCCGTGCCCTTCACGCCCCAGCGGCTCGGCGTCACCGCGCCTTCGCGCATCGACACGAGGCCGTCATTGGCCGAATTCGCATTGGTCTGATAGCGGATAGCCGTATCGACGAGGCCATACAGCGTGACCGAGCTTTGTGCAAAAGCGGACTGGGCAGAAAGAGCAAGCAGGCTGACGGCAAATGCTGCGGCGGTCTTCTTCATGGAATCCCCGATTCTATTTGTAAGCCAACACCCTGTAGGGCGCGGCTTTGGTGGGTATTGATCTAATGCGTCAGTGGGTACTGGCGCGCTTAAGTGGGGGGATCATAAGCTGGCTGATCAAATTTATTAACAAATTCAAAAAAGCTGTGTCGCCGTTACAACGCCCGTTGACAGCGACTTGGCGCGACGCATCGGCGTGAGGGCCGGAGTCGGTCGTGCGCGGCACGTTGAGTTAAGTCCGCTTTAAATGCCTTTAAGTGCGCGAGTCTCAATGCCAAAGTCGAAACTTACTTTGATTGGCTTAATACCTGCGGGAAAACGCGAATTGTCTTGCACTCGTGATTGAGTGCGAGAAACCTGATTGGGTCGGGCGACTGATGCGTCGCACAACCCGCTTTAAAGCCGATGCGCATTGCACAAGTAAATTCGGGCGCGAAGATTACCGCGCCATTTTCTGCACGCGGAATGCCAATGCCGACTGCTGCAACGGCGCCGCCTGCGCGTCGGGCGAGCCGGCCGTTCGCCTTGTGATTTACGTGGCAACGGTAGCGGCCGCCGACAGGTCGCACGCGAAACCGGACGCACGATGAGCGTAGAAGCCGTGGCCGAAGGCTTCCCGGTATCGCCGGCTATGCACTGAGCAAGCGCACCGAACGTGTATCTCGAAGTCGATCGACGATCCGAACGGGCGGCTGACCTTCGCGGGCAAATCGAACCGCTTCGGCGCAAGCGCGAGCCTGCGCACGCCGTTCCGGGCGGCGCGGCGTTGCTCGCAGTCGTCTCCCGGCGCGTTGCCGTGCGCCGGGAGACGACGCTGTGCTGCCTGCGCGTTGCTCGCGTGTTGCATCAACGCGGCGTCAATGCCACGTCAGTGCCACCCCAATGCCACCTCAGTGCGCGTCGGCCGTCGTCGCCTTGCGCAGCTTGCCCACGGCTTCGGGCGTCACCGCCGGCGCACCGTTGTTCCAGCCGGCGCGCACGAAGGTCAACACGTCGGCGATCTGCTGGTCGGTGAGCACGCCCGCGTATTTCGGCATCGGGTACGGCGCGGGCACGCCGCCGATCACGAGATCCCTGGTGCCGTTCAGCGTCACGTTGATGAGCGACGACGGGTCGCCGCCGAGCACGGTCGGATTCCCCGCGAGCGGCGCGAGCAGCGGCGCGAAGCCGCGCCCGTCCGCGCCGTGGCATTGCAGGCAGTAGGTGTTGTACACGCGCGCGCCCGCGTCGTTGGCCGGATGCGCGAGCGACACCTTCGTTTGCCGCGCGTCGTACTCGTAAGGCGGCGCGCCGTTGCCGCCCGCCGGAGGCAACGACTTGAGATACGCCACCATCGCGCCGATGTCCGCGTCGCTCAGCGACTGCGTGCTGTTGTTGATGACGTCGGTCATCGCGCCGTAGGCCGAGGCATGCTGGTTCGCGCCGGTCTTGAGGAACGTGGCGAGATCGGCTTCGCTCCAGCGCCCGAGCCCGACGTTGCGATCGCTCGTGAGGTTCGAGGCGAACCAGTTGTCGAGCAGGCCGCCCGTCAAGAACTCGCTGCCGCTTTCGTCGAGCGCCTGCTCCTGGAACGCGAAGCCGCGCGGCGTATGGCACGACCCGCAATGGCCGAGGCCCTGAATCAGATACGCGCCGCGATTCCACGCGACATCCTTGCCCGCCTTGTCCTCGTACACGCCTTTCTTGAGGAACACGAGATTCCACAGCTTGAGCGGCCAGCGCATGTTCATCGGCCATTTGATGTCGGATGCGCGGTTCGGCTGAATGACGGGCGCCACGCCGTGCATGAAATACGCGTAAAGCGCCTGCATGTCGGCGTCGTTGATCTTCGCATACGACGGGTAGGGCATCGCCGGATACAGGTTGTGACCGTCCTTCGCCACGCCCTCGCGCATCGCGCGGTTGAAGTCCTCCTGCGTGTAGCGCCCGATGCCGGTTTGCGGATCGGGCGTGATGTTGGTCGTATAGATGCGGCCGAGCGGCGTGTTCATGGGCAGCCCGCCCGCGAACGGCTTGCCGCGCGGCGCCGAATGGCACGCGATGCAGTCGCCCGCCCGGGCCAGATACGCACCGCGCGCGACGAGCGCCGCGTCGGCGTCGCCGCCCGCGCCGTTTGCTTCGTTCGCGGCCGCGCGGGAGATTGCCGGCGCGCACGCCGTTGCCAGGGCGAACGCAAAAAGCGCGACGCGCAGCGACGCACCGAAACCCTTCAGTGTGTTGATCATCGCTCGTCTCCGTTCACGCGCTTTTCAGTTGATCGCCCACGGGCAAGTGCCGCAGCCGCTTGCCCGTGGCCGCGAAGATCGCGTTCGCGAGCGCCGGCTGCAACGCGGCCGTGCCCGGCTCGCCGATTCCGCCCGGCGCTTCGCCGCTCTGCACGATATGCACGTCGATGTCGGGCGTTTCGTTGATGCGCAGCATCCGGTAGTCGGTGAAATTGCTTTGCTCGACGCGGCCGTTGCTGATCGTGATCTGGCTGTAGAGCGCCGCCGTGAGGCCGAAGATGATGCCGCCCTGAACCTGCGCCTCGATCGTGTCGGGGTTCACGGTCATGCCGCAATCGACGGCGCACGTGATGTGATTCACGCGCACCTCGCCGTTCTCGACCGCCACGTCCACGACGATCGCGAAGAAACTGCCGAACGCGTGCATGACGGAAACGCCGCGCCCCTTGCCGCCGTTTTTATCGGGCGCCAGTTGCGCGCCGGGAATCCAGTTCGCGGCGCGCGTGGCGACGTTGAGCACGTTGAGCGCGCGCGGCGACTTGCCGAGCAGATCCTGGCGATACTTCACCGGGTCCACTTTCGCCTGCGCCGCGAGTTCGTCGATGAAACTCTCGACCACGAAGGTGCTGCGCGTCGGCCCGACGCCGCGCCAGAACGCCGTGGGCACCGCATGCGGCTCCTGGCGCACGTAGTCGACGAACTGGTTCGGCAAGTCGTAGGGCAGGTCGGAGGCGACTTCCACGGCGTCCGGGTCGAGCCCGTTCTTGAACGCGGGCGGTGCGAAACGCGCCATGATCGACGACCCGACGATGCGGTGCTGCCACGCGACGGGCTTGCCGTTCGCGTCGAGACCCGCCGAGATCGTGTCGTAATAGTAAGGGCGGTACATGTCGTGCTGAATGTCTTCCTCGCGCGTCCACACGACCTTGACCGGCGCGCCAAGCTGCTTCGCCACCTTCACCGCCTGCGCGACCATGTCGGTTTCGAGCCGCCGCCCGAAGCCGCCGCCGAGCAGGTAGTTGTGTACCACGATCTTTTCGGCGGGCAGGCCCGTGAGCTTCGCGGCCGTGTCCACCACGCGCGTGGGCACCTGCGAGCCGACCCAGATTTCGCACGCATCCGCCGTCACGTGTACCGTGCAGTTGACCGGCTCCATGGTCGCGTGGGCGAGAAACGGCTGCTGATACACGGCGTCGACGCGCGTTTTCGCATTGGAAAACGCCTGTTCGACGTTGCCTTCCTTGCGCGCGACCGCGCCGGGGCGCTTCGCCGCGTTCGCGAGGTCCGCGACGATCGTCTGCATCGAGACGTTGGCGCCCGCGCCTTCGTTCCACTGGATCGCGAGCGCCTGGACGCCGCGTTTGGCCGCCCACGTATGCGCGCCGATCACGGCCACGCCGTTGTCGAATTTCACGGTTTGCAGCACGCCGGGAAGGGTCTTCGCGTGGGTGTCGTCGACGCTCGCCAGCGTGCCGCCGAACACGGGGCACGTCGCGATCGCCGCGTACACCATGCCGGGCAGGCGCACGTCGAAACCGAACATCGCCGCGCCATCGACCTTTTCCGGCGAATCGAGGCGCTTCGCGCGCGTGCCGATCAGCTTGAAGTCTTTCGGGTCCTTGAGCTTCACGTTTTGCGGTGGCGGCAGTTTCGCGGCCGCATCGACGAGTTCGCCATAACCGAGGCTGCGTTGGGTCGGCGCATGCAAGACGCGGCCCGCCTGCGCCTGGCACGTAGCCGGATCGACCTGCCATTGCTGCGCGGCGGCCGCGACCAGCAGCGTGCGCGCGCTCGCGCCGGCCTGGCGCATGGGGTTCCAGGCATAGCGGATCGACGTGGAGCCGCCCGTGAGCTGGCCGCCCAGCAGCGGGTCGGTGAAGAGTTTGGCGTCGGGCGGGGCGTGATCGACCGTGATGCTTTCGAGCGGCACTTCGAGTTCCTCGGCGATCAGCATCGGAATGGACGTATAGACGCCCTGGCCCATTTCCACCTTCGGAATGACGAGCGTGACCTTGCTTTCGCGATCGATCTGGATGAAAGCGTTGGGCGCGAACACGCCGGGCTGCGCGGGTTCCACACCGTCGCCGCCAACCACGGACTGACGCGCGGCGCCGGTCTGGCCGCCTTGACCGAGCGCGGGCACGCTGAAGCCGAACAGCAGGCCGCCGCCGGACGCGGCGCCCACCACGGCCGCGTATTTGAGGAACGCACGGCGCGACAAGCTCGCGCCGTGTTGCGGTTCGCCTTCTGCCGGGCGAGTCGAATCGGGTTGTCCGTGGCGCATGTCACGCTCCCCCGGAAACCGGCTTCGCCGCGAGCTTGACGGCCGCGCGAATGCGATTGTAGGTGCCGCAGCGGCAGATGTTGCCGGCCATGGCGGCGTCGATATCGGCGTCGGAAGGGCGCGGATTGCTTGCGATCAGCGCGGCCGCCGACATCACCTGGCCCGACTGGCAGTAGCCGCACTGCACGACGTCGAGCGCGCGCCATGCCTGCTGCACCTGCTGCCCGGCCGGCGTGGCGCCGACGCCTTCGATCGTCGTGATCTTTCTTCCGGCGACGGCCGCGACCGGCAGCACGCAGGAGCGCACCGCCGCGCCGTCGAGGTGTACGGTGCAGGCGCCGCACTGCGCGATGCCGCAGCCGAATTTCGTACCCGTGAGCCCGACGAGATCGCGGATGGCCCAGAGCAGGGGCATGTCCGGCGGCGCGTCGACCTCGTGCGGCTGGCCATTGATGAGAAGCGTGATCATGGGGGCGGCTCCGTTGTTGGCGTATCGTGGGTGAGGCTTCTTCGGTACGCATTCTAGGCGAGGGAAAAATACCGCGCTTGGAGCCTTGCAGGCCCCGCCTCGCCGGCCGCACCGCATCGTCCGGGAAGCGGGGTGACGCCCGCGATCCAGGAGCGGCCAGCGTGGCTGCGGCTGCTTGAGGCGAGCCGCCGCCGCTCCATCGGGAGGAAACGGGAATGTGCGTATTGGATATGCGATGCGAATCGGCGGGGCAAGTGGCCGACAAACGCCCCTGGAAAACCGACTCCAGCCGTTCGCACCGTTGCGCGCGCAACTTCGTCCGGATTAGTTTGGAATGCGAAGTTTATGTCGACGAAAACAGCGAGCGGCAAGTCGTGCCGCCCGTCTGCGTGAATCGACGCAACCGGCCCGGCGCCGCGCGGGCGCCGCGATCGCGCCGTTCGTCAACCCATCAGCCCATCAGCGAAGCGGCGACGGCTTTTCTGAACGGCGCGAGCCGCGAAGCGGCACGCAGCATGACATCGCGCGCGAGCCGCGCGGGCAGCGTCCCGTTCGTGTAGATGTCGGTGATCAGCCGCGTCGCGAGAAAAAGCGGCCGCGTCGCGCGCCGGTGCCGCGCCTCGTAGCGGCGCAAGACCGTTTGCGCGCCGATATCGCCGCCGCTTCGCAGCGCGGCCGTCACGCCTTCGCACAGCGTTTCCACGCTCGCCAGCCCGAAATTGAACCCGTGCGCCGTCACCGGATGCATGCCGACCGCCGCATCGCCCACCGTCGCGAAGCGCGTTGACACGAAACGATCGGCGTAGACGGACACGAGCGGATAAAGATGCCGCGTGCTCGCCAGCCGCATCGCGCCGAGCCGCCCCGCGAAGCGCCGTTCGAGATCGCGCTCGAACGCCTGCGCGTCCAGCGCCGCGAGCGCGCCGATCTCGTGCGCGGGCAGCGTGAGCACCACCGACGACTGATGCGCGCCGCTTTGCGCGTGCGGGTTCATCGGCAAGAGCGCGAGCGTCTGACCGTAGCCGAACCATTCCCACGCCGCTTCGCCGTGGGGCCGCGCGTGCGTCATGCGGCATACGAGCATGGTCTTGCCGAAGTCATGCAGGTCGGCGGCAATGCCCATCATGCGCCGCGTCGCCGAAAACCGGCTGTCGGCGGCCACGATCAGCGCGCCCGTGAGCACCGTGCCGCTTTCCAGCGTGACGCGCGCCGATTGATCGTCGGCCGTGACGGCGCTTACCGTTTCGCCCGCGATCAAGCGAACGTCGCCGTGCGTGCCGATGCTCGCTTGCAGCGATTCGAACGCCGCCTTGCGAATCAAGTGATTGGCGACGAGCCAGCCGAGCTCCGCGTGCTTGCCCGCATCGACGCCGATTTCGAGCGCATGCGCGGACATGCCGTTGAAGATTTTCGCCTCGCGCAGCGGCGAGCGGGCATCGGCGGCGATGCGTTCCCACACGCCGAACCGGCGCATCAGGCGCACCGACTTTTGCGTGAGCGCGATTTCGCGGCCGTCGAAGGCGGGCGCCGCGAGCGCGTCGGGCGACTGTTGCTCCACGACGGCGATACGCAAGCCGTGGCCGCTGAGCGCACGCGCGAGACACAGGCCGACGGGGCCGCCGCCCACGATGATGACGTCGTTGTTCATGACAGGTTGGGGAGATGAATGAGCGGAATGAGTGCAATGAACGCAATCCGCCAGGGGAGAGGCAAGGTTAGTCAGGCAACGGGCGCGACGCCCGCTTCCCGCATGTGGCTGATCATCATCGAATCCATCGTCAGGACGTGATGCGCGAACCAGTCGCGCACTTCGCCGATCAACCGGCGGCCCAGATCGAAGCGACCGTGGTCCGCGATTTCGGCGCGCACGAGAGCCGCGACTTGCAGCACATGGCGATGCTGTCCCGCATGGCAGTGGCGCGGCCCGAATTCCGTGGCGTCCATCCACCGTTCCTCCTGCGCGAAATGTTCGCGCGTATGGGCGATCCACGCGTCGAGTGCGCCCACGAGCGCGTCGTCCGTGGCGTCGCGCGCGCGGTCGAGCAGGTAAAGGAATTCGGTGTGCGTGGCGTCGGTGACGGGTTCGCCAAGCTGGAGTTCGGCGGGTAGAAGCGAGGTTGGAAGCGAGGACGGAAGCGAGGCCGGAAGCGAGACCAGGGGCGCGGTGAGCGAGGACATGAAGGCGGGCGAAGCGAACGGATTGCTTTCTCGATGAAATTATCAAGATAGCAAGGCGGTGCGCGTCGCTCGATGACTTTACGCAAACATGCGCTGACTCGCGGCGCGCTGCGGCATTTGGTCAGGGCGCGGCTTCACTTGGCCGGACTTTGGCGACAAAGGGACAGCCGGGAATTCGTGTCGATTCGCGGCGGCAATCCCTCATCGCCTCATTCTTCAGTCCCGCACGCACCGGAAGCCCGCATAAACATATTGATAACGCGGCTGAAACCAGTTGCGAAAGGTCGGGCGCAACATGCATTGCGCGGTGCGCGGCGAGCCGCCTTTCATCGCGTAATGTTGCCCGTCGAAGAAGTTGGCCGAATAGCCTTCGTAGAACGGAAACGCCTTGAACCCGGGCAGCGGAGCGAACAGCGACGAGGTCCATTCCCAGCCGTTGCCGTACAGCCCTTCGACGCCCCAGGTGCTCGCGCTGTCGGGCGTGGCGTCCACGGCCACGGGGTTCCAGTCGCGAAAATCGAAGTTGTCGGTCGCGCAGGGCAGTGCGCCGTGCGCCGCGCGTTGCCATTGCGCTTCGCTCGGCAGCTTCGCGCCGCGCCAGCGCGCGAAGGCGCTCGCTTCGGCGTGGCTTACGTAGACGGGCCAGGCGAGCGGCAGTTGCACATCGTCGAACATCGTGCGCAACCGCCAGCCGTCGTCGGCGCGCAGCCAGAACACGGGGTGCCCGATGCCCGCGGCTTCCTTCCAGGCCCAGTCGGCGTCGTTCCAGAGCGAGCGGTCGCGATAACCGCCGGCTTCGACGAATTCGAGGAAGGCGCCGTTCGTCACCATGTAGCGGTCGATCTCGAACGCGGGCACGTCCACCTGCTGCTCGCCGAATTCGTTGTCCCAGCCGAACACGCCGCGCTCCAGCGTCATGCCGAGTTCGGTGCGGCCCGCCGGCACCGCGACCATTTCGGGCGTCACCGCATAGAGGTGGTCGCCGCGCGCGTTCGGGGTATCCGGCCCGCGCTTCTGCTCGAACGGCAACTGGTGAAGCATGTACGCCAGCGTTTCCACGTGCATCAGCCGATGCTCGATCGCGACGTTCAGCAGCTGTGCCGGCGCGTCGTGATTCGACGCGTCGGGCGCCAGTTCGAGATCGGCCAGCCGTTCGTCGATGCCGCGCCGCGCCGCCTGCGCGTATTCATAGACTTCGGGCAGCGCGGGCCAGTCGTCGGGCGTGTCGGTGGGCAGCCCGCCATCGACGGGATCGATCCCGAACGCAAACAACTGGTCGAGGCGCGCATTCGACGCCGGCAGGTCGAACAGCCTTTTGTCGAACAAATTGCGGTCGAACGCTTCCAGATGCCCGATATAGAAAACAATGCGATGACGTTCGCGAATCGGGCGCTCGTAGCGGAACTCGGGTTTTACGATGTCGAAGAGGGCGTCGCTGGCGGCGCGCGCCAGATTCAGGCGGGTGGCCAGCGAAGGTTGTTGCGGGAGTTGCATTCGGCGACTCTCCTTACGAGGGCGTAGGACAAGACTTTATCCCCTGCGCAGAAGTTGTGCCAATGACAAAGCCAAGCCGGCCCGCCGCCGCAAGCCGGTCGCGGCGCGCCGCCCCGTAACGGGGCCGGGCGCGCTTGAACCTGGGTCGCCCCGGGTCGAATGGAGGTTAATGCACGTAGCGCACGGCCGAAAGGCAGCCGGAACGCCGCGCGGATCGTGCGCGCACGCGCTTTAGAGCTGGCGCAAGCCGTCGAGGTCGATAATGCGAATGAGCTTGCCTTGAGCGTCGATCAGCCCGCGCTTTTGAAATCTTGACAAGGTGCGGCTGACGGTTTCGAGCGTCATGCCGAGATAACTGCCCATGTCCTCGCGCGTCATGCGCAGGTTGAATTCCGCGTGCGAATAGCCGCGCTGGCCGTTGCGTTCGGACACATCGAGCAAAAACGCGGCCACGCGTTCGTCGGCGGACAGCGAGCCCAGCACCATCATCTGCGACGATTCGCGGATAATCTGCTCGCTCATGAGGCGATGCAAGCGATCCTGCATGGCGCCCGTTTCGCGGCACATGTGCTTGAGCGCCGAGTAAGGAATGATGCAGACCGAGCTGTCTTCAAGGGCGATGGCGCTGGCCGTGTGCAGGCCGGTGCTGATGCCGTCGAGCCCGAGCGGGTCGCCCGCGAGACGCAGGCCGGTGACTTGTTCGCGGCCGTCGCGGTGCGCCATGACGGTCTTGAGCGAACCCGAGCGCGCGACAAAAAGGTTTTCGAACGGATCGCCGGCGCGATAGACGGATTCGCCGCGCCGCACGCTGCGGGCGTTGTAGATCAGCGCTTCAAGCTTGGGCAGGTCGTCGAGCGTGAGGCCTTGCGGCATGCACAGATGCCGCATCGCACAACTGGAGCAGCGCGTGGCCGTTCTGGCGGCGGGCGCGGGCGGGCGATTGTTGCGGCGCACGGTGTTGTTCGATACCACGGTAGGGGTCAACATCGACAAGCTCCTTTGATCTGTGTCGACCATTTTCCACCGGGGTCAATCTCGAATTCGCGACAAACTGCCGCGCTTTTGAGATGGATTGGCTTGAGCCTTGTCAGAGGCCGCTTGCTGCGAAGCTGATGGAGCGCAAGCGGCTCCGCGCCTGGGCGTTTCGTCCGGGCGTTATTGCTCGCCGGTGTCGGGCGTCGCGCCGGCCGCCGACGGAATCAGCAGAACGGGCAGCGAGGATTGCCGCACGCATCGTTCGGCAACGCTCCCCAGAATTAGCCGCTGAACGCCGCGGCGGCCGTGCGTGCCCATCACGATCAGCTCCGCGCCGTGCGTCTTCGCGGCTTCGAGCACGAGCGTCGGCACGTCGTCGAGCGACGACGCCTCGCCCGTGATCATGTCGCCCGGCACGCCGCGCTCGCGCATGGCCTTGTTCATTTCCCCGGCGAGATCGTTGCCTTGCGCAATCATCTGGTTGCGCAGGATCGACGGATCGTAGCCCGGCGCATCGAAATACATCGGCGTGTTTTCGACCACGTAAAACGGATACAGCGTCGATCCCATGGCTTTAGCCAGTTCGACCGCCGCTTCGAAAGCGCGGCGCGAGGTGGCACTGCCGTCGACGGCAACAAGAATGCGTTTGTACATAGAACCTCCGCTTGAAGTGGATCGAAAGACGCACGGCGTCTGGTGATATGGCGACTGGCGAGAAGCTTAAAGGATCGCGCGGTAACATGCAGTCGGCTTGTATGAAAGATGGAAGTAATGCGAAGGAAGATCAAGATCAGTGCGTCGGAATACCGCAGTTTCATCGGAAGCAAATGCACTTTGGTTCCGCATTGGAAATCGGTTTCATGACAGCCGAAATCGAATGCAATAATCCGCGATAAGCTTGCCGCTTTCCTTTTTTGCTGCGGTTGCGCCTGCACGATCATGCCGCTATCGTTGCGTCTTTTTCGCCGCGCACTGTCATCCTTCCCGTGAAATCCACTTCCGCCACGCTGCCGTTTCGCGACGCGCTTCTGGCCATGCTCGGCATCGGCCTCGTCAACATGCTGGTCGCGCTCGATCAGACCGTCGTCAGCACCGCATTGCCCTCGATCGTCGCCGAATTGCACGGTTTCGAGTTCTACGCGTGGATCGCAAGCGCCTATCTGCTCGCCTCGGTCGTGACGGTGCCGGTGTTCGGGCGGCTCGGCGACTACTTCGGGCGCAAGCGCTTCGTGATCGCGGCGGTGATCGTCTTTACGGTCGCCTCGGTGCTGTGCGGACTCGCGACCGACATGCGTTTTCTCGCCTTCGCGCGGGCGTTGCAAGGCGTGGGCGGCGGAATGATGGTGGGCACCGCGTTCGCCTCGATTCCCGACCTGTTCCCCGATCCGCGCGCGCGAGTGCGCTGGCAGGTCGTGATGGCCGCCGCGTATGGCATCGGCACGGCGGCGGGGCCGTCGCTGGGCGGCTGGCTCAGCGAGCACTTCGGGTGGCGCTCGACGTTCATGGTGAATTTGCCGGTCGGCGCGCTCGCACTTTATTTCATCTGGGCGCATCTGCCGTCCTATCGGCCCGCGCGCACCGGCGAGGTGCGCATCGACTGGACCGGGGCCGCGCTCGTCGCGCTCGTGCTGGGCGGTTTTCAGACCTTCATCGAGGCCGTGCCGAAGGACGGTCTTACGACCGGCAATATTGTGCTCGCAGCGTTGGTGCTGGTTGGCGCGTTGGTGCTGCTGGTGTGCGAACGGCGCGCCACGCACCCGATGATTCCGCTCGATCTTTTCCGCGATCCGCAACTCGTGACGCTGTTTACGCTCTCGACGCTCTCCGGCTTCGTGATGTTTTCGCTGATTTTCTTCGCGCCGCTGCTGCTGCAAGGCGGTTTCGGGCTCTCACCGCAGCAGGCCGGCCTGCTCGCGACGCCGATTGCCGCTTGCATCGCGCTCGGCAGCCTGATCAATACGCGCATCGTCATCAAGCTGCGCAAACCGACGACAATCCTGACGGTCGGCTTCAGTCTGCTGGTGATCGCTTCGGCAGGCCTTGCGCTAACGTCGCTGCGCACGCCGCACGTGTGGCTGGAGTTGTCCATGTCGGCGGTCGGCATCGGGCTCGGCTTCATCCTCAACAATCTCAATATCTTCGGTCAGGAGATTGCCGGCCGCGAGCGCTTCGGCATCACGACGGCGCTGCTGCAATCGACGCGCATGGTGGGCGGCATGCTCGGCACGAGCATCGTCGCGACCATCGTGAATCACCGTTATGCAGCGGGCGTCGGCGATGCGCTGGCCGTGCTGGGCGCGCCGTTGCAGGCGCGCTGGCAACCGCAGCTTGCCGACCCGCGCGTGCTGATCGATCCGGCGCTGCGCGGCGGTCTTATTGTGCAGATGAAAGCGGCGGGGCTGGACGGCGGCGCGCTCATCGAGGCGGTGCGCCATGTGCTCGTCGACGCCATCCATCTTGGCATCGGTCTGACGGGCGCCGCGGCGCTGGCGGCGGCGCTGATGGTTCGGCGCATTTCGCATATCCGCTTCAGCAAAAGCGCCTCGACGGCAAAGCCTGCCGAGGCGCAAGCGAGCGAGGCGGAGGCGAACTGAACCGCTTTGTCAACGGCGCGAAAGCGGCAAGGATATTTGTCTGACGAAAACAACATCCGCCTCCGGCGCGCCGCGGCTTTTGCGGGAATCGTATCGCTCAGGCAGCGACCGCCATTTCGCCGAAGAGTGCGTGACGCGTTTGCGCGCTCATCATGATTTCCAGAGCGACCGCATTTTCGACGCCGATCCGCATGGGTGCGCCGAGACGCCGGATTTCGATGCCGGTGCGGCGCAGCAGCCGCTCGATCGGCGTGGTCGTCACCGTCACATAGCTGGCGATGCCCATGCGCGCGGCATACGAAACCACCGCGCGCATCGCGTGCAACGTCACTTCGGCGAATCCAAACGTCTGATCATTGCCCGATTCGATGGCAAATCGGCTCAATTCCCAGACGTTGCGGCCAGATGGCGCTTCAGCGCCGTGCAATAGCTGTGGGAAGGTGTCGCGCAGCATGTTCGGGCCTTCGGTCGGCATCAACCGCCAGCAACCCCTGACGTGGCCGCCTGCATCCTGGATCAGCATGTAATGGGGCCCGAGCGCGTCGTAGCCGTCGATCTCCATGCCGGCGATCGTGGGAATGTCCCAGCCGAGCCGGTCGCGGAACACTCGCGCGCGCAGCCGGTACATTTCGTTGATGACTTCGTTGTCGAAATCTTGTCTTTGTCCGATCCGGATTGCAGCTTGCATGACAACTCTCCGTTGTGCGTGTAGGAAGCGCGGCAGTACGGATCGAAAGCTATGCGTGGTGAATATAAAAAAACACCTACCTAGGTAGGTAGGTGCGCGAGCCAGGTCTCTTCAGGAGAATTCGTCAGGCGGCAATCCACTCACCAGGCATAACTGACAGCGAGAGTCATCATGGAACTAATTGAGAATCAATGGCACTCGGGTGCGACTAGTGTTTCGTCCGCAGTTTCGACCTCGGGGGACCTGTCGTCGGTAATCGACCGCGTGCTGATCATTGCGTACCGGAAAAAGAAGAAAGAGAGCCAGCGCCGTTTCTGGGCGCGGTTCGGCGTAACGCAGTCGCGCGGCAGCCGCTTCGAATCGGGCGCGGAAATTCCGCCGCCGGTGTCGATTCTGCTGGGTTTGTATTTCAACAAAACGATTTCGGACGGCGATCTCGGTCGCGCCGAGCGCGTGCTGCGCCGTGCCGAAGGTCCGATGGCGTTTAGCCCGGGTCAATAAGGCCCATTTGGGTGGCGATCACGGCGGCCGCCCGCCGTGAATTGACCCCGAACTTCCCGCGAATGTTCTTCATGTGGAAGTTGACCACGGCCTCGGAGCAATTGAGGATGTGAGAAATTTCCCAGGTGGACTTGCCCAGCGCGGTCCACTTGAGGCATTCCTTTTCACGCGGCGTCAGCTTCGGAATCAGCGACTGGGCGTGCTCGGTCAGATGCCGCTGGCTCGTGTCCAGCACGAGATCGCGCAGCAGCACGAGGTTCGGCAGCGCGCGATTCACGTCGTCCCAGAACCCCTGCGTCGGGTTCGTATCGTTCACGAAACACAGCATGCCGATTTCCTGGCGCGGGCCATGGATCGGCAGCGTGATGCCTGCGCGCAGCCCGTACGAGCGGGCTTCCTCATACATGGATTGCTGCTGCTCGGTCGCGAAGAGTTCCGGCGACCAGATGAGCGGCGCCGACCGCGTCGTGCAATGCGACACGGTCGGGTCGAAATAGGCCATGCCGTTGTCGTTATACGTCTGCCGCCACGCGGCAGAGTAGTTCGTCCGGATGAACGCGTCCTCGAGACGCATGCCCGGACGCGGCAGGATAGCCAGCATCAACTGGCTGAATCCCCACGAACTGGCAAGCTCGGCGACCGCGTCGAACCACGCTGCCTCTTCGGGCGCGTCGAGCACGGGCGACATCTGCTCAATGAAATGTAGAGGCACGTTCAACACTCTCCATCAGCGGTAGGCGCGAGCGTGGACGGCCACGGGCATCGGCGCCTCGCTTCTTATGATGTAAGAATTTATCACTAAATCCCTCCCTGATTGCCCTAAATCCGCAAAAGGACGGCGGGAAAGGATCGTTTTTCTGTCGGATGAGGGCGGCGGCGCGCCGTGTCGCAGCGCCTGCGACGAGGATAACGGCGTTGCCGTGCCTCATCCGTCCGAAACAGGAAACGGCAGGAAACAGCAGGAAGCGGCAGGAAACAGATTTCATTGACCAGGTGGAAAACAAATGCAAACCGCGCGGACAATAACCTGAGATTAACCCTGTGTGAATTGCTGGTCATGTGCTTTTCTCTTTTTATATGCATTCGACCCGATGCAGTTTGTTTCTTCGGAATTCAACGCGGGAAATAAAATGCGCGATGGCAAAAATGGTCACGGCATTCCGCATCTGAATACCGGTAACCGTTGTGCTCGTTGTGCTAATAACGGCGGGCGGCATTTTATTGCCGCCCGCCGGGGTTGATGCTCGAAGCTTCAATCGCGCGTCAAGGCTTGCGCAGGAACTCCACGATGCGCGTCGGACGCAGATGATTGAGCGCGTAGTGCATGCGGCCGGGGTTGCGCCGCTGTCCAGTGCCCTCCGGGTCGACGAACTGTCCGGCGACGTCGTCGGGCAACTCGGGCGGCGTCATGCCTTTGTCCACGACCTCGTAACCGGCCTCCAACGCGAACAGCAGCCGGCGGCCGCCACTCCGGCGGCTGTCGTAACCGGCCAGTCCGTCGGGCGTTTCGGGCACGCTGTTGACCAGCGTGGCGTTGCTCGTAATTACTTCGTCGGGTCCGATCGGGCCGTCACCGGCAAGTCGCGCGGCCTCGCGGTTCTTGCCGTCGGTGTCGACGGTACTATCGTGCGTGCGGTCGTTTTGCAACTCCGCGGTGCGGGTCGGACCTTCCTTCGAACCCGTTTCGATTTTGCTGGTGTCGTCGGGACGATTCACGATGCTTCCTCCTTGGACGAAAAGTGGCCATGGTCAGCCATACTACGCAAGCGCTGTACCAGGCGGGCGCCACGAACGGGCGCGAAATAACGCGGGCGGGAAATGCAAGCCGGTTCGCCAGGAGAACGCTTCCAGCGATTTCGCATTTTTTTCGTTGGATCGGCTTTTTTCCCAGGAGTATGATCCTCTTTCATCGAGTTGGCGCGCTTTCGATTAATGGGCCGAAGCATCGGCCCACGGTGGGGTTTTGCCTCGCAATCCCGGACAGCCGCGCCATATAAATGTTAAATGGACGAGGCAGTCAGGGGCGGGTGAAACACATGCACTTCGACGCTGCATTCACGCATCGCGGCTATCTGCTGAATTGCGCGCCGGCACGCGCCGGCGACGGATCGTGGCAACCGTATGTCGTGATTTCGCGTTCGAGCGACGGCGAACTGGTCGCGAACCGTTTTTTCCCCGCCGAATTGCGCTTCGCCGACGAGGCTTCCGCCATTGCGCACGCACGCGACTGGGCCGTGCGCTGGATCGACGCCAGCAGCGTCACGCTCTAAACACCGAAGGCGGCAGCGGAAAGGCGCCTCGGCGAAACTTGACAAAACACGGTAATCTCTAGGGTCGATTCACTCCCGCGCGGCCGCGCCTGCGCTGCTGCATCACCATGTCCAATGCTGCTTCCCCTGACTGGGGTCTCGAACAAATCGTCGCCAATTTGCGTGCGTCGCGCGAAGAACGGCATCGCACGCGCCATCCGCTTGGCATTCGCGAGTTGCCGTCGCGCGAGGCAATCATCAACATCGTGGCCGGCCTGCGCGCGGCGCTCTTTCCCACGCATTACGGCGCGCCCGATCTGACTGACGAGAGCGTCGATTATTACGTGGGCCACACGCTCGAAAGCACGCTTCGCCTGCTTTCGGAGCAAATTCGCCGCGCGCTGCGCTTCCTGCCGGAAAACGCGCAAGCCAGCGACGACGTTCTGCGCGCCCGCGCCTTCGAAGTCGCGCGTGAATTCGGCCATCAGTTGCCCGACATTCGCGCGCTGCTCGTCAGCGACATTCAGGCGGCCTTCACGGGCGACCCCGCCGCGCAGAACATCACCGAAATCCTGCTGTGCTATCCCGGCGTCTGGGCCATGACGCATCATCGGCTCGCGCACGCGCTCCACCGCCTCGGGGTGCCGTTGCTCGCGCGGTTTATCAACGAAATCGCGCATTCGGCCACCGGCATCGACATTCACCCGGGCGCGCAGATCAGCTCGAGTTTTTTCATCGATCACGGCACGGGCGTCGTGATCGGCGAAACGGCGATCATCGGCGAACGCGTGCGCGTGTATCAGGCCGTGACGCTGGGCGCGAAAAGCTTTGCCGCCGATCTGGACGGCACGCTCGTGAAGGGCAACGCACGCCATCCGATCGTCGAGGACGACGTGGTGATTTACGCGGGCGCCACCATTCTCGGCCGCGTGACGATCGGGCGCGGCTCGGTGATCGGAGGAAATGTGTGGCTCACGCATAGCGTGCCGCCGGGCAGCAGCGTGCGTCAGGGCAAGATTCGCGAAATCGAGCGCGGCGACACCAACGGCTGAAGCCGAAGAAATAAAGTGCAAAGAAAATGGGACGCCGCGGCGTCCCAATTTTTTGGCAGTTTAATGCATCAAGTATTGGTGAGACCCACCGCAGACGCGTGGCCGACGATGGCAAGAAACTCGCGGCGCGTGGACGGGTCGGTGCGGAATGCGCCGAGCATGCGCGACGTCACCATCGAAACGCCGGCCTTGTGCACGCCGCGCGTCGACATGCACTGATGCGCCGCCTCCAGAATCACGCCGACGCCTTCGGGTTGCAGGACATCATTGAGCGTGTCGGCGATCTGCACCGTCATCTTCTCCTGGATCTGCAAGCGCTTCGCGAACGCATCCACGAGCCGCGCCAGCTTCGAAATGCCGACGACGCGATGCCTGGGCAGATACGCGACGTGCGCGCGGCCGATGATCGGCACCATGTGATGCTCGCAGTAGCTTTCGAAGCGAATGTCCTTCAACACGATCATCTCGTCGTAGCCGTCCACTTCCGAGAACGTGCGCGCGAGGATTTCACGCGGATCGACCTGGTAGCCCGCGAAGAATTCTTCGTAAGACCGCACCACGCGCGCGGGCGTGTCGAGCAAGCCTTCGCGAGCGGGATCATCGCCGGCCCAGCGCAGCAGCGTGCGCACGGCGGCTTCCGCTTCCTCGCGCGACGGACGTGCGACGGATGCGCTCGCGGGCGGCTCGGCCGCTTCGGTTTTGCGTTGCTTCGTTTTCTTCTTTTCTTCGCTCATGCATCGGCTCCAATGTCGACCGGCAAGCAGGCTTCAGCGCGAATGCCAGTCACAAGCAAGATAGTGCCGCCAGAAAAATAGATGGCGACACGGATGCACACCGTAAGGGCGCGCACCGCAAACGCGCATTGTTTCATGTTTCGTCAAGCTGCGCCGAAGGCACCGGCAATCGAGTGCGTACGCTCACTTGGGCCATTCGTCCAGAGCGTCGTTGAACAGCTCGGCGACGACGCCGCGCAGCCATTCACCGCGCGGCGCATTGTGATACTTGCGATGCCAGTGCTGCTTGAGGTCGAAGCGCGGCAGCGGCAAGGGTGGCTCGACAAGGGTGATCGACGCATGCTCGGACACATACGCGAAGCCGATTGCATGCGGCACGGTCGCGATCAGGTCGGAGCGCGTGAGAATGAACGGCAAGCTCATGAAGTGGGGCGTTTCGAGCACGGCACGGCGGTGCAGGCGCTTCTTTTCCAGATATTGTTCGAGCACTTCCTGGCTGCGTCCTTCGGCGCGCACGACCGCGTGGCCGAGGCTCAGGAATTGTTCGAGCGTGATGGGCTTGCCCGCGAGCGGGTGCGCGCTGCGCATCATGCAGATGAAGCGGTGCGTGAAAAGACGTTGCTGAAAGAAGTTGTTGCCGCCCAGATCGGGAAAGTAGCCGACCGCCAGATCGATGTCTCCGGATTCGAGGCCCCGTTCGACCTGGTTCGGCGGCAGCGATACCGAGCGCAGGTTCGCGTTCGGCGCGCGTTCGGCGAACACTTGCAAAAGCCGCGGAAGAAATACGATTTCTCCGACGTCGGAAAGTGCGATCGAAAACGTGTGCGTGCTGGTCGCGGGATCGAAATCCTGATCCTGGAG
Source organism: Paraburkholderia sp. J41 (assembly GCF_905220235.1). Lineage (NCBI taxonomy): Bacteria > Pseudomonadati > Pseudomonadota > Betaproteobacteria > Burkholderiales > Burkholderiaceae > Paraburkholderia > Paraburkholderia sp. J41. The sequence continues at coordinate 37,241 of NZ_CAJMZE010000012.1, forward strand.
CATGCCCTTTTCGATACGAATGAGCGCGTCACGCGCGGCGGGCACGAGGCTGAGCGCACGAGGCGTGGGCTCCATTCCGCGAGACGTGCGCACGAACAGCGGGTCGCCGAAATAGTCGCGCAGCTTGCCGAGCGCCGTGCTCACGCGCGGCTGGCTCACGCCGAGCCGTTCGGCGGCACGGCTCACGTTGCGCGCCTCATCCATGGCCACCAGATAGGGAATGAGATTCAGGTCGAGGTCTTGCACGCAGCGCCGGGAGCGGCTCCGGAACTATATTGAATTGAGATAAAGCCTAGCCGATGAATTCGAATTCATGATATTGGGGATAGCTCGCACGGCCGTTCCTGTCTTGCAAGAGATGCACTGGGGCGCGTCTGCATCGGCCCGCAGCACGGGCAAGCCCGCCTTGACAAGCCCGCGCGTCGCCTTCCATAATGCGCTACACGTTCGCTAAACGAATCAGTGTTCGTATAAAGAACTTTTTGCGATCAGTGGCGTGGATTCTCCGCGATGCGCATCGCTCTCAGGAACAGGCATGATCAACAAGATTTCCGACTCGCTTCAAGCCGCCGTGGCCGACGTCCATGACGGCGCCACGGTGATGATCGGCGGTTTCGGCACCGCCGGAATGCCCGCCGAACTGATCGACGCGCTGATCGAGCAGGGCGCGCGCGACCTCACGATCGTCAATAACAATGCCGGCAACGGCGACACGGGCCTGGCCGCGCTGCTCAAGGCGAAGCGCGTGCGTAAGATCATCTGCTCGTTCCCGCGCCAGACCGACTCGCACGTATTCGACGCGCTCTACCGCGCGGGCGAAATCGAACTCGAACTCGTGCCGCAAGGCAATCTGGCCGAGCGCATTCGCGCGGCGGGTGCTGGCATCGGCGGATTCTTCACGCCCACGGGCTACGGCACGAAACTCGCCGAAGGCAAGGAGACGCGCCTGATCGACGGCCGTCACTATGTGCTCGAAGCGCCGCTGCACGCGGACTTCGCGCTCATCAAGGCGTACAAGGGCGATCGTTGGGGCAATCTCGTATATCGTAAAACGGCGCGCAATTTCGGCCCGATCATGGCCAGCGCCGCGAAGGTCGCTATTGCGCAGGTGTCGCAAGTCGTGGAACTCGGCCAGCTCGACCCGGAAGTGATCGTCACCCCCGGCATTTTTGTGCAGCGTGTCGTCGCCGTGCCGCAGGCAGTTCATCAATTGCAAGATAGCCACGCGGCGTGAGAGGGAGAGAGGCAATGAAACGACTGAATCGCGAGGAAATGGCCCAACGCGTGGCCGCGGACATTCCGGAAGGCGCGTACGTGAATCTCGGCATCGGCGTGCCTACGTTGGTGGCCAATCATCTCGACGCGAACAAGGAAATCTTCCTGCACAGCGAGAACGGCCTGCTCGGCATGGGACCGGCGCCCGCGCCCGGAGAGGAGGACGACGAACTCATCAATGCAGGCAAGCAGCACGTCACGCTGCTGACGGGCGGGGCGTTCTTCCATCACGCCGACTCGTTCGCGATGATGCGCGGCGGCCATCTCGATTACTGCGTGCTCGGAGCGTTCCAGGTCTCGGCGAAGGGCGATCTCGCGAACTGGCACACGGGCGCACCGGACGCCATTCCCGCCGTGGGCGGTGCGATGGACCTTGCGATCGGCGCGAAGCAGGTATTCGTGATGATGGAACTGCTCACGAAGCAGGGCGAAAGCAAGCTCGTGGCCGAATGCTCGTATCCGGTCACGGGCGTGGCGTGCGTCGACCGCATCTACACCGACCTCGCTGCCTTCGACGTGACGAGCGACGGCCTGGCCGTCCGCGAAATCTACTCGGACATCGACTTCGACGCGCTCCAGAAGCTCGTCGGCGTGCCGTTGATCGACGCGACGCAAAATCGCCGCGCGGCGTAAACTGCACTCGCGTGCATGACACGCTCATGGCGCTTCAACCGGCAGCGGCGTACCTGCATTGCCGGTTGAAGCGCCATCTGTCTCTGAAAGACTGCACTATTCTTCGCGTCACTTTCCATGATTGAACGTCTCACGAGCCTGATTTGCGGGACCGAGCCGATGAACGCGGTCTGGTCGTCCGACGCCACCTTGCAGCGCATGCTCGACGTCGAAGCCGCGCTCGCGCGGGCCTGTGCGGCGCATGGCGTGATTCCGCAGTCGGCTGTCGCCGCCATCGTCGAAACCTGTGCGGCGGAAAAACTCGACGCGCCCGCGCTCGCGCGCGATGCCGCGCTCGGCGGCAATCTTGCGATTCCGCTCGTCAAGCAACTCACGGCGCGCGTGAAGGCAGTCGATCCCGAAGCGGCGAAGTACGTGCACTGGGGCGCGACGAGCCAGGACATCATTGATACGGCAACGGTGCTGCAATTGCGCGACGCGCTCGCCTTGATCGAAAGCGGGCTCGACGCGACCTGCGCGAAGATCGCCGATCTCGCGCGCACGCACCGGGCGACGCCGATGATCGGCCGCACGTGGCTTCAGCAGGCGCTGCCGATCACGCTCGGTCTGAAGTTCGCTCAGTGGCTCGATGCATTGCTGCGCCATCGCGAACGGCTCGCGGCGCTACGCGAACGTGTGCTCGTGCTGCAATTCGGCGGCGCGGCCGGCACGCTCGCGAGTCTGCGCGACGCGGCGCCGGACGTGAGCGCCGCGCTCGCGCAAGCATTGGCGCTCGCGCGGCCGGCGTTGCCGTGGCACACGCAGCGCGATCGCATCGCCGAGGCGGCCGCATTTTTCGGCATGCTGATCGGCACGCTGGGCAAGATCGCGCGCGACATTTCCCTGCAAATGCAGACGGAAATCGGCGAACTCGGCGAGCCTGCCGCGGCGGGCAAAGGCGGTTCGTCGACGATGCCGCACAAACGCAATCCCGTCGGCTGCGCGGCCGTGCTCACCGCCGCGACGCGCGCGCCGGGCCTGGTCGCCACGGTGTTCGCGGGCATGGTGCAGGAGCACGAACGCGCGCTCGGCGGCTGGCAGGCGGAGTGGGACGCGCTGCCCGATCTCGCGCGCCTCGCGGGTGGCGCGCTCGCGCAGATCGAGCAGGTCGCAGGCGGTCTCGAAGTGCGGCCCGAGCGTCTCGCAGCCAATCTGGACACCACGCACGGACTGATTCTCGGCGAAGCCGTGATGCTCGCGCTCGGCGACAAGATCGGCCGGCTGGATGCGCATCATCTTGTCGAGCAGGCGTCGAAATCGGCGGTGCAATCCGGTCGCACGCTTTACGAGGTGTTGGCCGCCGAGCCGGCAGTCACCCGTCATCTGGACGGCGCGCGCCTAAAGGCGCTGCTCGATCCTGCAAATTACGTCGGCGAAGCGCATGCGTTTGTCGACGCAGTGCTTGCGTCATATGCAGTGCACAATGCGCACTAGAATGCATTGAACTTTATTGCAGATACACGACTTCCGAGGAGTAACTCGCATGCCCTACGTAGCTGTCAACGACACGCAGCTGTTCTACCGCATCGACGGTGCGACGAACCAAACGGCGCCGTGGCTCGTTCTTTCGAATTCGCTCGGCAGCGACGTGTCGATGTGGACGCCGCAGCTTCTCGAGTTCTCGAAGCACTTTCGCGTGCTGCGCTACGACACGCGCGGCCACGGCCGTTCGGCGGCACCGCAGGGCTCCTACACCATCGAGCAATTGACGGGCGACGTGATCGGCTTGATGGACCGTCTCGGCATCGAGCGTGCCCATTTCGCCGGCGTGTCGATGGGCGGTCTCACCGGCGTGGGCTTGGGCGCGCGTTTCGGCAACCGTATCGACCGGCTCGTGCTTTGCAATACGGCCGCGAAAATCGGCTCGCCCGAAGTGTGGCTGCCGCGTGCCGCGAAGGCGCGCGATGAGGGGATGCTCGCTCTTGCCGACGCCGTGCTGCCGCGCTGGTACACCGCCGATTTCATCTCGCGTCATCCGCTCGTGATGGCGCAAGTGCGCGACGTTTTCGTGCATACCGACAAGGACGGCTATGCTTCGAACTGCGAAGCAATCAATGCGGCCGATCTGCGCGGCGAGGCCGGCTCGATCAAGGCGCCCACGCTCGTGATCTCGGGCACGCACGACGTTGCCGCGACGCCCGCGCAAGGCCGCGAGCTCGCGGAATCGGTGCCGGGTGCGCGTTACGTCGAACTCGACGCGGCGCACATTTCGAACGTCGAGCTGGCGAAAGAATGGAACAAGCTCGTGCTCGGCTTTCTACAGGGGGCGTGATGAACGACGAGGACCGTTACGAAGCCGGCATGAATGTGCGGCGCGCGGTGCTTGGCGACGCGCACGTCGATCGCTCGATTGCAAACCGCACGGAAGTGACCGAAGAATTCCAGAATCTCATCACGCGCTATGCGTGGGGCGAAATCTGGACGCGCGAGGGTTTGCCGCGCCACACACGCAGCTTGATCACAATTTCCATGATGGTCGCGCTCAACCGTAATGAAGAACTCGCGCTGCATTTGCGCGCGGCGCGCAACAACGGTGTCACGCGCGAACAGATCCAGGAAGTGTTGCTGCAAACGGCGATTTATTGCGGCGTGCCTGCCGCGAATTCGGCGTTCCATCTTGCCGACAAGATTTTCCGCGAGCAAGACGCGGAGCAGAGTTGAACGTTCGGGCTTCAGTGAAAATCGCGGGCCTTTCGGCTCGCGATTTTTTTCGGCGTCAATAATTCGGCATCCGAAATAATTATTCTTCTGGCTGCACGTCGGCCACATAGCGGCGCAAACACGCGAGCAACGCGGCTTCCTCGGCACGGCTGGCGGCGTCGCTTGCCGAACCGGCGTCGCGTTCCTCGCCGAACATCGCTGCGGGAGCGGGAATCGTGTCGACCTCGCGGCCGTCGCGAAACACCCGAATATGACGAGTCGCTTCAAGATATTCGGCGACCCAGTGAATGCCTTCGATATGGGTGCCGGTGCGAACTGGCATCTTCATGAGATTTCCTCCTCGCGCAGGGCTTGAATACTCGATATATAAACGATACGCCCACGCCGCGCTACGTGCTCCGGCCGTGATCGGCGCTTCGCAGGTATGGCCGTTGCGCTCCCGCTTTGCGTCCGCGTGGGATTGCGCGGTAACGAATGCGAACGGAGGTCATGATGCCGGAGAAGAAAACCATCGAACGCGCCCGCGCGGCGAAGCGCGAAGGCAAGTCGGCCAGCACGCAGGCCGGCGAATTCGTGAAGGATGAAATTGATCGCGTGCGCAAGGGCGAGCACGGCGTGCGCTCGGCGAAGCAGGCTGTGGCGATCGGTCTGTCGAAGGCCCGTCAGGCGGGCGTTGACGTGAAGCCGCCGCCGGCGGGAAGCGCCAGTGCGAAAAAGGCCGGCGCGAAGCGTTCGACGGCGCGCGCGCCCAGCAGCGAAAGCCGTGCAACGCGCTCGCGCGCCGCTACGGAAGCGCTGCGCCGCGAAAGCACGGCGGGCGCGAGCAAGTCGGCGATTTCGAAGCAGACAAAAACCGCAGCAGCCAAGCGCAGCGCGGCAAGCCGCTCGGCAGCCGCGAAAAAGGGCGCAGAGACAAAGGGCGCTGCCGGGCGATCCGCAGCCGCGAAAAAGGCGGCCCAAACCCGGGCCGCTCGCGCGTCGCATCGCTAGTTAAAGTTTGCCTGCATTGAAGTGCAGGTCAGGGCGCGCACATGCACTGCGCGCGCCCAGTGCATCGACTCAATCGCTCAAGCCACACCGTTGAGCACGTCGCGCACGGTGCCGAAGATGCGCTGGATTTCCTCTTCGCTCACGATCAGCGGCGGCGAGAACGCGAGAATGTCGCCCGTGAAGCGGATCAGCACGCCCGCCTCGAAACACTTCACGAATACTTCATAGGCGCGCGCGCCGGGTGCGCCGTCGCGCGAATCGAGTTCGATGCCCGCGACCAGACCGAGGTTGCGCACGTCCTTGACGTGCTTTGCGTCGCGCAACGCATGCGCGGCGGCTTCGAAGGCGGGCGCGAGGCTGTTCGCGCGCTCGAACAATCCGTCTTTGCGATAGAGGTCGAGCGTCGCGATGGCGGCGGCAGCAGCGAGCGGGTGCGCCGAATAGGTGTAGCCGTGGAACAGTTCGATCGCGCCGGCCGCGCCGCCGTTCACGATGGTGTCGTGAATCGCGCGGCTCGCGGCCACGCCGCCCATCGGCACGGCGGCGTTGTTGATCGCCTTCGCCATCGTGATGAGGTCGGGCGTCACGCCGAAATATTCGCTGGCCGTGGCCTTGCCGAGCCGGCCGAAACCCGTGATGACTTCATCGAAAATCAGCACGATGCCGTGCTTGGTGCAGAGTTCGCGCAGGCGTTGCAGATAGCCTTGCGGCGGAATCAGCACGCCTGTCGACCCGGCGACCGGCTCGACGATTACGGCGGCGATAGTGGAAGCATCGTGCAGCGCGACGATGCGTTCGAGTTCATCGGCGAGATGCGCGCCCCACGCGGGCTGGCCTTTCGAAAACGCGTTGTGTTCGAGATTGTGCGTATGCGGCAGGTGATCGACGGCGGGCAGCAACTGCCCCGAATACGCCTTGCGATTCGGTCCGATGCCGCCGACCGAAATGCCGCCGAACCCCACGCCGTGATAGCCGCGCTCACGGCCGATCAGTTTCGTGCGCTGGCCTTCGCCGCGCGCACGCTGGTAGGCCAGCGCGATCTTGAGCGCCGTGTCGACCGACTCCGACCCCGAGTTCGTGAAGAACACGCGGTCGAGCCCCTCCGGCATCAGCTCCGCGACCTTGCGCGCCGCTTCGAATGCGAGCGGGTGCCCCATCTGGAAGGTGGGCGCGAAGTCGAGCGTCGCGGCCTGCTGGGTGATCGCGGCGACAATTTCCTCGCGTGCGTGGCCGGCGTTGACGCACCAAAGGCCCGCGCAGCCGTCGAGCACTTCGCGGCCGTCGGTCGTGCGGTAATACATGCCCTTGGCCGATTCGAACAGGCGCGGTGCGGCCTTGAACTGACGGTTGGCCGTGAAGGGCATCCAGAACGACGAGAGATCGTCGATGACGGGGCGCGAAGTCATGCGGTGTTCTCCTCAAATTTGAGACGGTTGATTCGTCCCACTGTAGCGCTCGTGCTTGAATGACCACATAGACAGTCTCTATACTGCGCTGATAACCGTGCTGGACAACTCACGTCAACTGTATTGGTCGACGTGGATAAAAACTCGGGTTTTCCCTCAGTATTCCGATGATCGAATTCGTTCTGGAGCGCGGCCGCGGGGCTTCCGCCACCCTCGTCGAGCAACTCGTGCAAGGTTTCACGCGCGCCATCGAGGCGCAGACGCTGCGCGCCGGCGCGCTTTTGCCGTCCGTGCGCCAACTCGCGCAAATGCACGCGCTGTCTACCTATACGGTGACGGAAGCGTACAACCGGCTCGTCTCGATCGGGCTGGTAGTCGCGCGGCGCGGCTCGGGCTACCGCGTGGCGCCGCGCGGCGAGGCGGCGCGCGCCAGCGTGACAGGCTGGCAACCGCCCGCGCTCGCGGCCACCTGGCTGCTTTCCGATGTATTCGCCGACCATTCGGTGCCGATCAAGGCCGGTTGCGGTTGGATGCCGGGCGAGTGGATCAACGAAAGCGGGCTGCATCATGCGTTACGCGCGATGAGCCGCGTACCGGCGGCGCGCCTTGGCGACTACGGTCATCCCTATGGCTATGCGCCGCTGCGCGAACGCATTGCAGTGCAACTGGACCGGCAGGGATTGCCCGTCGAAGTCTCGAATGTCCTGCTCACGCAGGGCGCGACACAAGGCCTTGATCTGATCGTACGCACCATATTGCGTCCCGGCGATGCAGTGCTCGTCGAAGATCCGGGCTACTGCAACTTATTGCAGATCCTCAAGCTTGCCGGACTTTCCGTGCAGGGCGTGCCGCGCACGCCGGCTGGTCTCGATATTGATGCACTCGAACGCCAGGTGGCTGCGCATCGGCCTAAAGCCATTTTCGTGAATACCACGCTGCAAAACCCCACAGGCGCGACCTACACGATGGCAAACGCGTTTCGCCTGTTGCAAATCGCCGAGCGCGAGCGCATGTGGGTCATCGAGGACGATGTGAGCCGCGAGCTCGCGCCGCCCGGTGCGCCGTTGCTCGCCGCCATGGAAGGTTTGCAGCGCGTGCTGTATGTCGGCGGTTTCTCCAAAACGGTCACGCCGTCGCTGCGCTGCGGCTATGTCGTCGCCGAGCGCGACGTGCTGCGCGAACTCGCACGCACGAAGATGGCGGTGGGGCTTACGTCGTCGGAAACGATCGAACGGCTCGTCGACAAAGTGTTGCTCGAAGGTCGCCATGCGCGCCACGTCGAGCTGGTGAACGAGCGCCTGAAAGTTGCGCACGCAACGGTGGAGGAGCGTCTCGATAGCCTCGGCCTCGAGGTGTTTCATCGGCCGCGTACCGGTCTATTCGTCTGGGCGCGACTACCGGTGGAAGCCGAGCGAGCGGGCGAGATCGCCACAGCCGCATTGCGCGACGGCATCTGGCTCGCGCCCGGCTCGTACTTCCGGCCCGACGACGCACCGAGTGCGTGGTTTCGCTTCAACGCACCGTATTCGCTCGACGACGCGCTCTGGCGCTTTATCGAACGCGTGCGTTAAAAGAGGCTTTGCTGGCCCGACATCAGCGTTTCGAAATCCTCGCGCAGGAAGGGCAGAATCGCATCGGCAACCGGCTGTAGCTGCCGATTCACGTAGAACGCGTAATCGAGCGGAGAGCTAAGCGTTTCCAGCGGCTCGGGACCGGCCGTCGTCATCACATAGCTGATCCAGCCGCCGTTCTGGTATTGAAGCGGCCGGCCTTTCGCGCGATTGAATTCGTCAGCCACGCGCGCCGCGCGCACATGCGGCGGCACGTTGCGCTCATAGTCCGCGAGCGGGCGGCGCAGACGCTTTCGATAAATCAACTGGTCGTCCAGTTCGCCGTCGAGCGTGCGCCGCACGTAATCGCGAACATAGTCGACATGGGGCTCGCGCTTGAAAATGCGTCGATAGAGTTCACGCTGAAATTGTTGCGCGAGCGGTGTCCAATCGGTTCGCACCGTTTCCAGCCCTTTGAACACCACTTCCTCGCTGCCGTCTTTCGCAATGCTTAGGCCTGCATAGCGTTTCTTGCTGCCTTCTTCGGCGCCACGCACGGTCGGCATCAGGAAACGCGAATAGTGGCGCTCGAACTGCAATTCGAGCGCGCTTTCCAGGCCATATCGTTCGCGCAAGTGCGACTTCCACCACGCGTTGACGTGTGCGACCAGTTGCCGGCCGGTTTGCGTTGCATCCGTTTCGTCGTGCGCACGCTTGAGCCAGACGAACGTCGAATCCGTATCGCCGTAAATCACGTCGTAGCCTTGCGCCTCGATCAGCATCCGCGTTTGCCGCATGATTTCGTGGCCGCGCATCGTAATCGACGAAGCAAGACGCGGATCGAAGAAGCGGCAACCCGTCGAACCCAGCACGCCGTAGAATGCGTTCATGATGATCTTGAGCGCTTGCGAAAGCGGCGCGTTGTGCTGGCGCTTCGCTTGCTCGCGTCCCTCCCACACTTGCCCGACGATATCGGGCAAGCAGTGTTTTTCGCGCGAAAAGCGCGCGCCGAGAAAGCCGGGCACGGAGGCTTCGTCGGACGGGTTAGCCAAACCTTCGATCAGCCCGACCGGATCGATCAGAAACGTGCGAATGATCGACGGATAAAGACTCTTGTAATCGAGCACGAGCACGGAATCATAAATGCCGGGCCGCGAATCCATCACGAAACCGCCGGGACTATTCTCGCCCACGACGTCGCCGAGATTCGGCGCCACATAGCCGAGCCGATGCATTCTCGGCAAATAAAGATGCGTGAAGGCCGCAACGGACCCGCCGCTGCGATCGACGGGCAGGCCGGTCACCGAGGCGCGTTCGAGCAGAAACGACATCAACTCCGTCTTTTCGAACACGCGCGTTACCAGTTCGCAGTCCTTAAGGTTGTAACGCGCGAGCGCCGGCTTGTCTTCGTCGAAACGGCGCTGAATCTCGTCCATGCGCTGATAAGGATTGTCGATCGACTTGCCTTCGCCGAGCAATGTTTGCGACACGTACTCGAGGCTGAACGATGGAAAGCTCCACGTTGCCGAGCGCAGCGCCTCGATGCCGTCGATGACGAGACGGCCTGCCGCGCTCGCGAAAAAATGATTCGCGTGTACGCCATGTTCGCGCCACTCCATGACTTCGCCGCCGCGGCCAAGACGCAGGGGCACGCCGGTTTGCTGCGAATGCGCATGCAGCACGCGCAAATCGAATTGCACGAGATTCCAGCCGATGATCGCGTCGGGATCGTGTTCCGCCATCCATGCGTTGAGTCGTTCCAGCATGCGCGCGCGGCTTTCGCAGTACTCCAGATCGAAGTCGATGCCGCTTGCGTCGCCGTTCGCGGGCGCGAGCATGAACACCTTGCGCTGCCCGCAACCTTCTAGCGCGATCGAATATAACTCGCTGTGCGCGCTCGTTTCGATATCGAGCGAGACCAGCTTGAGCTTCGGGCGATAGCCGTTTGCGGGCTTCATTTCACCCTCGCGCAGCAGGCCGCCTCCGCTCGCTTCGCCGCGAAACACCACGGGCGCGGTGATGAAGCGCTCCATCATGTAGCGATCGGGCGGCTGCACGTCGGCCTCGTAGATGTCGATGCCCGCCTGCGCGAGGCGCTTCGCTTGCCCCGCCAATGCGCGATATTGCGGCGAATAAAGCCCCAAAACGGGGCGCTGCCGAAAGTCGCGCAATGCGAGCGGACGCAACTCGATGCGAGCGTCCTTTTTTAGCGTGCGCTTGAGTTCGCTGCGCAGCGCGGCTTCGTGCGCGGTGGGCACGAACGCGACGGAAGGCTGCGGGCGCAGCCGAAGCTGACGCGGGCCCGCATCCGTGGCGAGCCAGAAATCGACTTCCGTGTGGTCGCTTGTATCGCGCCAATGGCGGGTAAGGATAAAACCCGCTTCAAACTCAGACAAAATATGACTCCGCCGCCGCTGTTTCCCGCTTGCGATTGTAGCGGTTGAGGCGCGCGGCGGCGTGAGTGAGTAATAAGCGAGTCAGTGAGCGTTCAGCGTTGCAGCAGATGCGCGACGAGCGGGTACATCGACACGACGAGCGAGAGCGCCATCGCCACGTTGAACGCTCGCAGGCGGCGCGGATTCGAAAGGAAGCGCCGCATGCCCGTGCCGAACGCCGCCCAGACGCAAATGCACGGCAGGCCGATCACGAAAAACAGCACGGCCATCATGAGCGTATTCGGCCCGAATTCGGCCGAAAGGCGAATCGTGGTGGCGGCGGTGAGCACCATCATCCATGCCTTCGGATTGATCCACTGAAACGCAATGGCTTCGTGAAAGCGCATGGGGCGGTGCTCGCCGCTCTTGACCTTGAGGTCGCCCGACGTGCCGATCTTCCACGCCAGATAGAGCAGATAGGCGACGCTGGCCGCTTCCAGCGCGAGATAAAGCGAGGGAAAGTGCCGGAACAACGCGCCCAGCCCGAAACCGGCCGCGAGCATGAGCACGACGACGCCGGCGCTGATGCCGAGCAGATGCGGCACCGTGCGGCGGAAACCGAAGTTGACGCCCGAGGCGAGCAGCATGGTGTTATTGGGCCCCGGCGTGATCGACGTGACCACGACGAAGAGCATGCCGGCGGGCAGTGCGCTGAGCAGATCGGTCAGCATGACGAAGGCTCCGAAATAAAGTGCAGGTTCTGACGGTAAGCCAGTTTATCGACGGCGCGCGGTACAGTACCGATACAGTTTGGCAAACGCTGAACGGTACGGATCGCAGGAGAACTGGCGGGCATGGTGCCTGCTGGCGTCGAAAGCTGGACTTCCTAAACGGCCGCAGCGCATTCGGCCGACAAAACCATGGATGCTTTTTTCAATCGCCTTTTCCATCTGCAACCCTCGTTGCTTGCAACGGCCACGCACGACGTCATGCATTTGATCGTCGCCGTGCTGATCATCGTGATCGGATGGTGGATTTCCAACCGCGTCGCGCAGGTGTTCGCGAGCACGCTGCTGCGCTCGCACGCCGATCCCACGCTCGCCCCGATGCTTGCGGGCATTGTCGCGTGGGCCGTGCGCGCCATCGCCATCGTCGCTGCGTTGAGCGAAGTCGGCATTGCCACGGCGAGCGTGCTGGCCGCGCTCGGCGCCGCCGGGCTTGCCATCGGGCTCGCGCTTCAAGGCACGCTGCAAAATATTGCAGCCGGCATTATGTTGCTGATGCTGCGGCCATTCCGTGCCGGCGACGTAATCGAAGGCAGCGGGGCAGCGGCCGGCATCGTGCGCGAAGTGGGTTTGTTCACCACTCGCATCGAACGCAGCGACGGCAACGCCGTTTTCGTGCCGAACAGCCAGATCTGGAGCAATCCCGTCGTCAATTACAGCAGCGGCGGCACGCAGCGTGTCGAGGTCATGGTCGATATCGCACGACGCGAGCAGGTCGACGCCGCGATTGCGCAGCTAAAGAAACTGGTCGCCGATGAACCCCGCGTGCTGGCGGGCAACACGCTCGCGCCGGCCGTTTTCGTCGACAGCTATCTGGCCAGCGGCGGCGTGCGCTTACGTCTGAGCGTCTGGGTGCGCGAACCCGACGCGCAGCACGCCGTCGACGACCTGGGCGCGCACGCGCGCAACGCGCTCTCGACGGCGAACATCGCGGTCGAAGGCGAGGCAGCCGCGCGCGAGACGCTTCACGAAACCAACGCGGCCGAAGCAGCCGGCGAGCATGAAACCGAACCCGCGCTCGCACGCTCCTGATCCGCGCGCGCCGAACCCTCGCGTCGCATCTTTGCAGGCATGCACTTTCGTTCTTACCGTCTCTCGCATCACTTTGCGCGACGAAACGCCGAAATGGCCGCCGATACCGCCGCTGTTCAGCTTGGTATGGTCGTTGCTAAGTAGTAACAACGAGCGCGACTCAAGTCGTCGTCGATAACCGCCGCGCAAGCGGCATAGCCAGGAGCAAGATTATGGAAACGACAAAAGTGGAAGGCATGGCGCGCGAAGCAGCGGGCGAAGCGAAGCAGATGGCTGGCGACGTGCTCGGCGACGCCGGCATGCAATTGTCGGGCAAGGCCAAGGCGCTGTGCGGCCGCTCCCAGGAACTCATGGCGGATGCCGCCGTGGTCGCGCGCGACGCGATGAGCGACAAACCGCTCGTCGTGCTGGGCGCGGCAATCGGCATCGGCTTCGCGCTCGGTGCGCTCTGGGCCAACAACCGTGATTGAGCGCGATTAAGCGCAGTTCAAAACGAAGCACGAGAACCCGCCAATTTTGCGTCGCCGGATAGCGCTTTGCGCAGGAGGACAGCCATGTCGATTCACTCGAAGCTCGACCGCTGGCGCAACGTGTCGCGGTTTCTCTCGGCCCGTCTCACGGATTACGGTCAACTTTTTTCGATCGAACTCGCCGAAACACGCGCTCGCGTGATGCGCGAGATGATCGCACTGGTTGCGCTTGCCGTAGGCGGGCTGTTCACCCTGTCATTTCTCTGCATAGCGTTGATCGCAACGGCGTGGAATACGCCGTATTTTCTTCACGTCGTATGGGGCATCGCGGCGGCCTGGCTCGTCATGTCGATAGCGGCACTGCTGGTCGTGCGTTCGCAGCGACCCGCCAAATCATTCGGATTGCTAAAGGATGAAGTGCGGGCCGATATCGAAACGCTCAAGGAGGCACTCAAATGAACCTGCGCACCCGTACGCGTCGGCAACGCGAGGCCGCCACGCTGGCCCGCATGGAGATGACGCGCGTCCAATTGCTCGCGGCCAATGTGGGCTTGCGGCTAGACGAGCAGGCCGCCAAAGCGCCCAACAACGCGCTCACGCTACCCAATCTCGGCCGCGCATTGTTTGCGGCTCCCAACGTCACGCTGCTCGGCTCCGTTGTGCTCGGGTCGTTGCTCGTGGGACCGAAGCGTATCGTGCCGCTGGTGCTGCGCTCGGGATTGCCGGGGCTGGTGGCTCGCAATGCGCGCATATCGAATGCACGCAAATTGCCGCGCGCTCCATAAATGCGCATCACGATGACCTGCTATTGACGCTTGAGATAGAGACGCCGATACACAATCGTCCAGCCAGCAAGCGCGCCGTACACCGCATAGCGAATCGCATTGGAAAGCGGCGCCTCGTCCACGCCGTTCGAATCAATGACGATCCACAGTCGAATGACGTTTTCCATGACGAGACCGACGCCCCACACGACAGTCATGAGCCGAATCGAACGCACGAGACGGGGGCGCGTGGACCACATCGCGTCGAACTCGAGTTCGCGGCCGTGCTGTTCACGCGCGAGCGTCGACCTCGCGAGCCAGAACACGAGCGGCCTTTTTAGCGCCAGGGAAACGAGAAACAACGTGCCGATCGCGCCGCTTACCACGGGTTCTCGCGCCTCGCGCAACCCGCGGCCGGCATCCGATTCGAGTATGAGCAGCGAAAGTGCGATTCCGGCGAGTACAAGGGCGCTCAAGGCGTCGAAGTGATGAAAGCGCAGGATATCGACCGTGAGCCACGCGAGTAGCGGCAAGCTCGATGCAATTAGCGCGCCGGTCACGCCGTAGCGCGCGAAGGCGAGATGGTACGCGAGCGCGGGCAACGCCACGTTCACGACGATCGCGAACACCCAGCGGAGGGAAGGGATCATCGTTTCGATCTCCGGTGCTTTCTCAATGCGTACGTACTGGTTAAAAAATCGGCGAACTTCGTTTGACGGGTTTCATGTTTGCTAACGTGCCAGGCACCGCGGCCGTTGCACATCCGTGCATTGCACTATCGTGCAGAGAAATACGCCGCATGAAGCCCGGTGCCGAACCTGCACTCGAACATACTGAAACCACGCAAATTCTGGTCTAAAGTGCGTTGCATGCGTTGCGCATCCCGCGCCACCTCAACGAAGGAAGTTCGCCATGGCCGAATACGGGCAGCATCCCTCATCCGTGCTGGCGCTCAGGAGCGTCCACGACTTCGACACGACCATCGCCCGGGTGAAAACGCTGCTCGCCACGGCCGGCGCGGTCGTGTTCGCCGACGTGGATCAGCGCGAAGCCGCCGAAACGGCCGGACTCACACTGCGGCGCACGCGCCTGATCCTGTTCGGCAATCCGAAGGCGGGCACGCCCGTGATGGCCGCGAACCCGCATGCAGCAGTGGAATTGCCGCTGCGCCTCGTGGTGTGGGAAGACGACGAAGGGCACGTACGCGTGGACTACCGTGACGTTTCGCAGACGCTCGGCCCGCTCTATGGCATCGCGCCGGAAGTGCTCGCGCCGCTCCAGCGCGTGCCGGCACTGATCGAGGGCGCCATGCACTGAGACGTATGCAGTGCAGAAACGGCACTGTAGTGCGTGTTCGGCGAATACTTAAAAAATTGACAGGTGCGGCGACCTTCGCGTACCTTAGCTGACTTCGCCTTTCTGACGGACGGCGCCGCGATCGTCCGTTCGCCGCTTTCCATTCACCGATGACTTCCCGCGCCGATTCCCCCGCCGATACGTCCCACGACACGGCCGGGGTGCAGCCTTTGACCGCCGATACGAACGACACCGAGGCCGCCGCCTCGTCCGCGGCTCAATCCGAAACTTCGGCCGCGCAGCATTGGCAACGCAATCTGGCGGTTTGCGTGGTGGGCTCGTTCACGACGCTCGTCGCCATGACGCTCATGCTGCCGTTCCTTCCGCTCTACGTCGAAGAACTCGGCGTGCGCGGCCATGCGGCCATCGTGCAGTGGTCGGGCATCGCATACAGCGCGACGTTCTTCACCGCCGCGCTCGTTGCACCGCTGTGGGGACGACTGGGCGATCGTTACGGCCGCAAGCCCATGCTCGTGCGCGCAAGCCTGGGCATGGCGGTCACGATGTCGCTGATCGGCATGTCGCGCAATATCTGGCAGCTCGTCGCGCTACGGTTGCTCGCCGGATTCGCGGGCGGCTACTCGTCGGGATCGACCATTCTCGTTGCGACGCAAACGCCGCGGCATCGCTCCGCGTGGGCGCTCGGCATGCTCTCCTCCGGGATCATGGCCGGCAATCTGATCGGGCCGTTGCTTGGCGGCGCGCTGCCGCCGCTCATCGGTTTGCGCGGCACGTTCTGGGTCGCGGGCGCTGCGATCTTCGCGGCGTTCGTTGCGACCTGTGTGTTCGTGAAGGAAGCGCCGCGCCCCGTGCGCGCGGCAAAAGACAAGCAGTCGGGCGGCTGGTCCGCGCTGCCCGACAAGCGGCCCATCGTGGCCATGCTGGTGACCGGCACGTTGCTCATGCTCGCGAACATGTCGATCGAACCCATCATCACCGTCTACGTGGCGACGCTCGTGCACGATCCCGCGCGCGTGACTTTCGTCGCGGGCCTCGCAATGTCGGCGGCGGCGCTCGGCAGTATCGTCGCTGCATCGCGCATCGGCCGGCTCGCAGACCGCATCGGCCACGCCAGGGTGATCGTGGGCGCGCTCCTCGTGTGCGCCGTGCTGCTCGTGCCGCAGGCGTTCGTTTGGGCGGGCTGGCAGCTCGTCGCGCTGCGCTTTCTAATGGGTGTTTCGCTCGCGGGCCTGCTGCCGTGCATCGCCACGGTAATCCGGCACAATGCGCCCGATCACGCGGCCGGTTCCGTGCTCGGCTATTCGGTATCGGCGCAATTCGCGGGACAAGTGCTCGGACCGCTCATCGGCGGCTTTATCGGCGGCCATTTCGGCATGCGCGCGGTGTTTCTCGGCACGAGCGTGCTGATGCTCGCGGGCGCGCTTTATACGTGGCGCGCAGTGGGTCTCGTCAAACATTAATCTGCATAGCTAACCAAATCCTCTGCGCGGCACGCCACGCCCGGCGCACCGTGCCTTACTGACCGAAAAACACGTCGCACTGCGCGCGCGGCGTACACGGCTTGCCGGCACGATAACCCGATGCGCCATGCGAATCGACCGTACCGCCGTACGAGATGTCGGTGGTCGCTTGCGCCGACGCGTTCGCGGCATCGGTCATTCTCTGCTGCGAGTGCGGTTGTGTGCCTTGTTGCGCGGGCGCATCGTCGGATGCACGCGCCGTTGCCGGCATGCCGGCCGCCACGGCGGTCACGCACGCGGCAATCCACGCCAAACGGGTTTTCATTTACGCCTCCTTGCTCGCGCAGCGTGCTGCTTGTTTGCAAACGCGCGCGACGTTGACCCAGCCAAATACCCGCCCGGTTTACGCGGCTGCCAGTTCGAGTTATCTGTCGAGGAAAATAGGGGCCCGCGTAACAGGGCGATACAGCGAGGGCGATACAGCGCGGCGCGGCATAAGGCCGGGGAGAGCACGGAAAAAGCGGCTCGGAAAGCGGCGCGGAAAAAACGGCGCGCAGGAAATGCACGCGCTGCCCTTTAGTTATAGCTTGCGGGCAGGCAAGTGCAATCGGAGCGTGGCGCGAGTGCCACAGAGCGCGCCTCGAGGCGCGCTTTCGTATGAATATAAAAATGGCCCGCAATTGCAATTCATTGGCGAGCCACTTAAGTTAACTTGCTACGGCTTCAACGCATTCAACTTTCGAGTTTTGCGTTCAGCGTGATCTTCGCGTTATTGGCAAAGAGCTTGGAAACGGGGCAATTTTCCTTCGCTGCCGTCGAAAGTTCTTCGAACTTCGCTTGGTCGATGCCGGGAATTTTCGCGCTCATATCGAGTTGGCACGCGGTAATTGCAAAGCCTTCGCCCACTTTGTCGAGCGTGACCGTCGATTTCGTTTCGATGCTCTCGGGCTTGAAACCCGCTTGCGTGAGAAAGAGCGAGAACGCCATCGTAAAGCAGCCCGCGTGCGCCGCGCCGATCAACTCCTCGGGATTCGTGCCGGGGCCGCCTTCGAAGCGCGAAGCAAAGCCGTAAGGTGCATCCTTGAGCACGCCGGTTTGGGTCGAAATCGCGCCCTGACCATCCTTGATTCCGCCGTGCCATTTTGCCGATGCCGTCTTTTGCATGGTGTCTCTCCGCGAAGTAAAAAAGGAAATGGGAAAAGGCAGGGCGCGCAACTTGCATGCCCCGCCTGCGACTTAAAGGAATACCCGTATTAACGCGTCGCTTGTCCCGCGTACCACGCGGCGGCAGCGTCGATTTCGTCGGGCGTCATGTTGCGCGCGATGTTGCGCATCTGCTCGGAAATATCGTTATGGCGTGTGCCGCTTGCAAACGCCGCGAGTTGCGACTTCGTGTACAGCGCCGGCAAGCCGTCGAGCCACGGACTGCCGACCTTGCTGTCCACGTTGCCGTGGCAAGCGCCGCACGCGGGAATATTGCGCATGGGCGCGCCGAATGCCACGATCGCTGGCGCATTGCCGCGCACGCGCGCGATAGGCGGAATCGAAGCGTAGTAAGCGGCGAGATCGCGCATGTCCTGATCGGAAAGATCGCGCGCCATCGGCGACATGACGGCGTTCTGACGCGCGCCCGTTTGAAAGTCGTGCAGTTCCTTATAAACAACCGTTGCGTACTGGCCCGCGAGATTCGGCGAATTCGCCATACTCAAGCCGCGCGGACCATGACACATCGTGCAACGCAGCGAGAGCGTGGCGCCGCGTCCGATCGAAAGACTCGTCGCGCCGTCCAGCATGTGCGGCGCGAGTTCGACCGTACTCACCTTATAAGCGGGCTCGACGGCCGGCTCGAAGGGATGCCATCGGTTCGGCACGCCGGCAGCGCTACAGATCGCGTTCCAGATGCCCTGAAACTGCGCATCTTTCTGCACCGAAGGCAGCCACACGAAACCGATGAGCGCGGACGCGACAAAAGCCAGCGCCGTCGCGCCAACGCCCGCGCGAAACCACACATTGCGAAACGAGAACAGGCGTTCGTCGCTCATCGCTGTGCTCCAATCGGGATCGCCGGCACCGCCGTGTCGGGCGTCGCGAGCAGTTGTGCGATCGGATAGCCGTAGTTGGCGACGGTGAGCGCGATCATCAGCACGATCCACAAGCCGAAACTGTTGAGCGCGACGGGCAGCGTGGGCGACTCGTGCACGGGTGTGCTGAAGCGATACTCATCGGGTTTGACGACGGCCGCGCGGTGACCTTGCAACAGCACGACGAAGAACAGGACAGCCGAAATCACCAGAATAAAGCCGCCGATTGCCGACATGGTCACATAGGGCCCCCAACTCGCGAGCAACGGATCGGTGTAATCGAAATAAGACATGCGGCGCGGCATGCCGAGCAGGCCGACCACATGCCACGGAAACGTCAGCACGATCATGCCGATAAACCACAACCACAATTGCCAGCGCATCAGCCGCCAGTTCGCCAGCGCGCGGCCAGTGAGTTGCGGCCAGAGATCGTAGGCAATCGCAAAGTACATGATGACGATCGCGCCGCCGAAGATCAGATGAAAATGACCCGTGACCCATTGCGTGTTGTGTACGGGCTGATCGAGCTGATAACTCATGTTGATGAGACCGCCTGCGCCGCCAAAGCCGAGCATGACGAACGAGAAGGCCAGCGCGAGCATTTGCGGGTTATGCCACGGCAGTTTGGCGAGCCAGCCGAATGTGCCTTTACCGCCGCGCAGCCGCCCCGCGATTTCCACTGAAGCGCAAATCGTGAATACGGTGAGCAGCGTGGGCACGGCCACGAGCGCAGTGAATACCGACTGCACGAACTTGAAGCCCGAACCCACTTGCGGATCGGTGAAAAGATGGTGCAGGCCGATCGGCATGGCCACCACGAGAAATAGAATGAACGAGATGCGCGCCATCGAATCGCTATAGAGCCGCCCGCCAATGGCGCGCGGCACGATGGTGTAGTAAGCGATATAAGCCGGCATCAGCCAGAAGTACACGATGGCGTGCAATGTCCACGAGAAGAACACGCGCGCAAGTCCCGCGTCGATGGTGCTGCGCAAGCCCAGTGCAACAGGCAGGATCATGAACAGCACTTCGATGGCCGCGCCCACCGCGGTCCAGCCCCAGAGATAGGCGCCCGCCGTGGTCGCGAACATGGCGAGCGGAACCGGCTTGCCGCGATTCTCGCGCTTCCAGGCAGTGAGATTCACGCTCATCAGCGCGACCCAGATCCACGAACCGACAACCACGAACACGACGCCGATGTAATAGAACACGTTGCCGATCATCGGCGGATAAAACGTGTAAAGCACCGAGGCCAGCCCGAGCGCGACCGGCACCGAAGCCGTCACGCCGCCCAACGCGAGCAGGATGAAGCCGAGCCAAGCCCACCGGACACCCACTAGTGGCCGCTTCAACGCCAGCTCCGAAACCGCGTAGCCGAATCCCATGGCGATGAGCGTGGGAAACGCGTAACCCATCACCGTGCCGTGTTCCGTCACGGAGCGGTAATAAAGCTCTGGATTCCTGACCATCGGATGAAGCGGGCTGCGAACCAGCATCTGCCACGCGCCGAGCAGCAGCGCGACACCGAACAGGATGAACGCGAGCCAGAAGTGGGCGAGTACGAGTCGCTTGTTATTTAACACAGCTGAGCCTCCGCGCGGAATTGCCGGACTGTGAAGCCATCTGCATGAACGCGTCCCGATCTACCACCTTGAC
This sequence comes from Paraburkholderia sp. J41, assembly GCF_905220235.1. Lineage (NCBI taxonomy): Bacteria > Pseudomonadati > Pseudomonadota > Betaproteobacteria > Burkholderiales > Burkholderiaceae > Paraburkholderia > Paraburkholderia sp. J41. The sequence continues at coordinate 57,735 of NZ_CAJMZE010000012.1, forward strand.
GTGCGCCCACATGCCTTGATGGCCCGTGCCGCAGTATTCGTGGCACGGCATGAGATGATCGGCGGGCTGATCGAACGTGGTGCGGAACGTGGAGACGTAGCCGGGCTCGACCATCGAGTTGAGATTGGTATCGCTGATGAGAAAGCCGTGTACGACGTCGGCGCTCGTGGCGCGAAACGTGATGGGCGTATTCGCCGGCACCACGATGCACTGCGGCGTAAACGAGTATTGCTGCGCGATCACGCGCACGGTGACGGACCCATCCGGCTCGACCGCGCTGCCCAGATTCGACTCCACGAATTCGCCCGAAACATGCAGTGTTTCCGGGTCGATGGTTTCCACGCGAGACGGCGGCATCATGGCCCAATGCAGGCCAGTGAACACGACCATCGCCACGAGCACGAGCACGAGCGCCACCATGAAGAACGCCCAGCGTCGCTCGACGCGCGCGGCAACTTCGGCACTGGCATGGGTATCGAGTGGGTTCGACATGAGGCCGGCCCTATGTGATCAATGTGGTCTATTCGAACGATGGCGAACTATTGAATAACGCCGCGCGGCACGAACACGAAGAAGTAAAACGCGAACCAGATCGCCGCGACAATGGCCGTGGCGATGCTCGCCAGCGCGAGCGCGCCGCTCGGGCCGCTGCGCACGATTTCGTCGACCTGTTCATGTTGCGGGCGTTCGCCCGGTTGTTCGGGAACGGATGTCTCGATCATGGCAACCTCAGAAAAGCGGCGCCGAGCGCAGCTCGTTCACTTCGCGTATGGAAACCGGCGTGCCGTGATTGCCCCACGCCGTGCGGATATAGGTGACCACGGCCGCGACTTCTTCGTCGGAGAGCGACTGCGCGAACGGCGGCATGCCATACGGCATCGGATTCTTTTTCGTGCCCGGCGCATAACCGCCGTTCAACACCATGCGAATCGGATTCACGGCCGAATTCATTTGAATCGACTGATTGTTCGCGAGCGGCGGGAAGTGCGGTAACTTGCCTTGCCCTTCGGTTGCATGACACACCGCGCATTGCGAGTCATAAATCTTCTTGCCGAGCGGCGCGAGACGTGCGCCTTCCTCGGTCATGAAACTCGTTTTCGGCGACTTGTCGACTTCGTTGGAGCGACCCGGCAACGACTTGAGATAAACGGCCACGGCACGCACGTCGTCTTCGGTCAAATACTGGAAACTGTCGTAGACGACTTCGGCCATCGGTCCATACACGGCGCCGCGATTCGACACGCCCGCGTGCAGCAAATCGACGATATCGCTAATGCTCCAGTCGCCCAAGCCGGCTTCCTTGTTCGACGTGAGCGAAGGCGCGTACCAGTTCTGCACGGGAATCAAGCCGCCCTGAAATTGCTTCGAAGCCGAATTGCCGCCAAGCGCATTGATTGCCGTGTGGCACATCGTGCAATGGCCGAGCCCTTCGACAAGGTACGCGCCGCGATTCCATTCGACCGACTGAGTGGAATCGGGCTTGAATTCGCCGGGCCGGAAAAATAGCGTGCGCCAGCCGAGCAGCAGCGAACGCTGGTTATACGGAAAGCGCAAGTCGTGCGGTCGATTCGCCTGATGCACGGGCTGAGTCGATTGCAGATACGCGAAAATGGCATCGGAATCGGCGCGCGTGACTTTCGTGTACGACGCAAACGGCATGGCCGGATAAAGCAGCGTGCCGTCGCGCGATTTGCCGTCGTGCAGCATGCGATAGAACTCGGCGGCGGTCCAGTCACCGATGCCGTATTGCTTGTCCGAAGAAATATTCGGCGTATAGAGCGTGCCGAACGGCGTTTCCATCGGGCGGCCGCCGCCGAACATTTGCGCGGAAGGCACCGTGTGGCACGCGATGCAGTCGCCTGCGCGCGCGAGATATTCGCCACGCGCGATAAGCTCGGCATTCGTCGCGCCGGCGGTCGCACCGGCATTTGCGCGAGGCGCGGCCGTTTGCGCGAAGGTCGCGCCCGCACCGGCGCCAAGGAGCAATGCACACGCGCACGCCGCGAGGCTTCGCAGCAGCGATGAAGAGAGGAGAGTTCGAAGTCTGCGCACGTCGAGTCCCCGTCTAGTTGTGAACGCTGCCGCACGCCATCGGCAGCGGCGAGGGCGCCGCCGGCTTGGGATCGGCCGGCGCGGGTTGCGATGCCAGCCACGCGGCGATGGCCGTGATGTCGCGGTCGGCAAGACGCGTGGCAACGTCGTGCATGCAGTCGGGGCTCGCGGCACGGCGCGTGCCGTAGCGGAACGCGCCGAGTTGCGCGCTGATGTAATTCGCATGCAGCCCGACCAGACCGGGAATGGCCGGCTGCATGCCCGTGAGCGAAGCGCCGTGGCAGCTCGCGCACGCGGGCACATTGCGGTTGGGCGCGCCGTTCGTCACGAGTTGCCTGCCGAGCGCAAGCGTGGCCGCGTCCACGGTGGGCGTGGCGGGCGCGGGATACGGCGGATGCTGTTGCGCGAAGAAGTCGGCGATCTGCTTGAGATACGCGTCGGGCAAATACGCAAGCAGGTAATTCATTGGCGGATAACTGCGGCCGCCGTCGCGAAACGCGATCAACTGATTGTAGAGATAGCCCGCCGGCTTGCCCGCGAGCCGAGGAAAATAGTCGCTGTCGGTGCCTTCGCCATGGGCGCCGTGACACGCCGCGCAGCCCATGACGCGCGCCTGCATCGTGTCAGGCGCGCGCTCCGCGGGCGGCGCCGCAAGGAGCGGCGCGCACGGCAGCGCGAGTGCAAGAATGAGGATAACGATGCGATGGCTCAATGATTCCCTCGGTGCGGTTTGTGACAACACAAGCGCGATGCGATTCGATATCAGTTGAGGCGTCGTCCGTGGGGACCTGGGTTGCTGGGCATTCGGGCGCGCATCCTCTGAACACATTATGGAAGAAAAAAGAAAATTAGCGCCATGAATGTGTGCAAAAAATTTGTGACGTGACGTCGCACGCCCGAAGTTTGCAAACGCAACGAATCAAGGTTTTCCCTGCGACAGGATAATTGCATCGGTATCCTAACTAAATAAACGGAAGGGCGATGGCGCGACAGGTTGCCTGATGTCGCAGGGTCATCCGATCTCTTCGCATATCGCGGGGACGCCCGCGCAGTGCAGCCGCCACGACGCTTCGGGATGCGCACAACGCAAGCGGCATCGGTTATACGACAACGTATAATGAAGCCTGAAGAGATAACCCGATTCTCAGGAGAGCCCCATGGCGGAGTCGCTCGCCACCCCGATTGCTGGGCGTAGCCGCAATCTCGCCGAGCAGGCCGTGAATTACATCAGCGAGCAGATTGCCTCGCGTGCGCTCAAACCCGGCGACAAGCTGCCTACCGAAAGCAGCCTCATGACGCAACTCGGCGTGAGCCGCACGGTGGTGCGCGAAGCCATTTCGCGGCTGCAAGCCATGGCAGTGATCGAAACGCGTCACGGCATCGGCAGCTTCGTGCTCGAGCCGCGCCGCGAGCCGCTCGACCTGGAGATGGTGCCGGCGGCTACGCTCAACGACGTACTCTCCGTACTAGAACTGCGCATCAGCCTCGAAACGGAGTCGGCCGGACTTGCGGCGCAGCGCGCGAGCGAACGCGATCTCGCGAACCTGCGCGCGGCGCTCGATGCGCTCGACATCGCAACGCGCAGCGGCGGCGACAGCTCGGGCGCCGACCTCGAATTTCATATCTGCGTGGCGCGCGCCACGGGCAATCGCTATTTCGTGGACATCCTCACGCAGATGGGCGCGGCGCTCATTCCGCGCCATCGCGTCAATTCGGCCAGCATCGCGCACCGCGATCCGAAAACCTATGCGGAACTCGTGAACCGCGAGCACGAAAGCATCTTCGACGCGATTGCGCGTCACGATCCGGATGGCGCGCGCGCGGCCATGCGCATGCACCTGTCGAGCAGCCGCGAGCGCTTGCGACGCGCGGCGGCGGAGTCGGGCGAGAAGGTCTGAGGCGAGGAGGGCGCTTGTCCTCGTCGGTTATGTTATATGATGTCTTATCTTTCCCGGCCAGCACTTTAGTTCATTCACGGGTGCCTTAAGCGCGTCCATCTCCTCTGCGTGGCGACGATTGAGGGTTAACGCCATATCGGGCATTAGGCAGTCTCGCGTAATATGTCATCAGACAACGTACCACGCACGATAATGCATGCGCGCCAGCCGCTGCACCGTTCAGGAGACCAGTTCGATGTCCGCATTCCCGCAACGTCATGAAGACCTGCTGAACTCGGCCAGCGCCAAGGTCATGCGCCACGTGCTGCCGCTCTTTCTCATCATGTTCATCGCGAACTACATCGATCGCGTGAACGTCGGCTTCGCGAATGCGCACATGGAAGCCGATCTCGGTCTTTCGGCGGCTGCATATGGATTCGGCAGCGGACTGTTCTTCGTCGGCTACGCCCTGTTCGAAGTGCCGTCGAACCTGCTCATGCAGAAATACGGCGCGCGCGCGTGGCTCACGCGCATCATGGGCACGTGGGGCATCGTCGCGGGCGCAATGGCGTTCGTGCAAAACGACACCTCGTTCTATGTGCTGCGCTTTTTGCTGGGTATCGCGGAGGCGGGCTTTTTTCCGGGCGTGGTGTATTACTTCGCGCAGTGGTTGCCGCAAAAGGCGCGCGGCAAAGCGGTGGCCGTGTTTCTTGCCGGGTCCGCGTTCGCTTCGGTGCTCTCCGGTCCGATCACGGGTGCGCTGCTTTCCGTGCGCGGCCTCGGACTCGCGGGCTGGCAGTGGATGTTCCTGATCGAAGGCGCGTTCTCCATCGTGCTGTGCGGCGCAAGCTGGTTGCTGTTGAAGTCGCGCATCCGCGACGCACACTGGCTGTCGAGCGACGAGCAGGGCGCGCTGGAAACCTATATGGCGCGCGAGCAGGCCGAACGCGAAGCCGCCACCGGCAAGCACGTAAGCGCGCTGCGCCTCCTGCGCGACCCGCAAATCCTGCTGTTCTGCTTTCTCTACTTCGCGATCCAGCTCACCATCTACGCGGCCACGTTCTGGTTGCCCACGATCATCCGCAAAATGGGCGGCCTCAGCGATTTCCAGGTGGGCCTCTATAACGCGATTCCATGGATGATCGCCATCGTCGCGATGTATTGCTTCGCCATGCTTTCCGCGAAATATCGCTTCCAGCAGGCGTGGCTTGCACTGGCGCTCGTCATTGCCGCGTGCGGATTGTTCGCATCCACCTCGGCGAATCCGGTGTTTTCGTTCGTGGCGATCTGTTTCTCGGCTATCGGTTTCAAGGCCGCTTCCTCGCTGTTCTGGCCGCTTCCGCAAGGCTATCTCGACGCCCGCGTGGCCGCCGCCGTGATCGCGCTCGTCAATTCGCTCGGCAATCTTGGCGGCTTCTTCGCGCCCGCGACGTTCGGCTATTTGCAGCAGCACACGGGCTCGATCACGGGCGGACTTTACGGCCTGGGCGTGACGTCGCTCATCGCCGCCGCCGCGGCCTTCCTCGCGCGCAACAAGCCCACGCGCCGCGCGTTGGCCGACGAAGCGATGCACCGAAGCGCACATTGAGCATTCATATGCGAATCGTCTCGATCTTCTTTTCAAGCCGGTTTTTTCACAGGTAATACGTTCATGCCTATCCATACCGATCGCCCCAACGCCACGCCCGTCGTGACCGAGCTGCGCGTCGTGCCCGTCGCGGGCCGCGACAGCATGCTGCTGAATCTGAGCGGCGCGCACGGTCCGTTCTTCACGCGCAACGTCGTCCTGCTGCGCGACAGCGCGGGCCATACCGGCATCGGCGAGGTGCCGGGCGGCGAGTCGATCCGCAAGACGCTCGAAGATTCGCGTGCGTTTGTCGTCGGCCAGTCGATCGGTAATCTCCAGGCCGTGCTCAACACGGTGCGCCAGCAATTCGCCGATCGCGACGCGGGCGGGCGCGGCCTGCAAACCTTCGACCTGCGCACGACCATTCATGCGGTCACGGCGCTCGAAGCGGCGCTGCTCGATCTGCTCGGCCAGCATCTGAACGTGCCGGTCGCGGCTTTGCTCGGCGAAGGGCAGCAGCGCAGCGAAGTGGAAATGCTCGGCTATCTGTTCTTTATCGGCGATCGCAACCGAACCGGTTTGCCGTACGCCAGCGGCGCCGACGGCCGCGACGACTGGGAGCGCGTGCGCACCGAAGCCGCGATGACGCCCGAAGCCGTCGTGCGTCTCGCCGAAGCCGCGCAAGCACGCTACGGTTTCAACGACTTCAAGCTGAAGGGCGGGGTGCTGGCCGGCGACGCGGAAATGGAAGCCGTCACGGCGCTGGCCGAGCGCTTCCCGCAAGCGCGCGTGACGCTCGATCCGAACGGCGTATGGTCGCTTGCCGAGGCGATTCGCCTGTGCCGCGACAAGCACGGCGTGCTCGCCTATGCCGAAGATCCCTGCGGCGCGGAAAACGGCTATTCGGGCCGCGAAGTCATGGCCGAATTCCGCCGCGCCACGGGCTTGCCCACGGCAACCAACATGATCGCGACCGACTGGCGCCAGATGGGCCACGCAATCCAACTGCAATCGGTGGACATTCCGCTCGCCGACCCGCATTTCTGGACCATGCAGGGTTCGGTGCGCGTCGCGCAGATGTGCAACGACTGGGGCCTCACGTGGGGCTCGCACTCGAACAATCATTTCGACATTTCGCTCGCGATGTTCACGCACGTGGCCGCCGCCGCGCCCGGCAAGATCACCGCGATCGACACGCACTGGATCTGGCAGGACGGCCAGCATCTCACGCGCGAGCCGCTGCAAATCGCCGGCGGCAAGGTGCAGGTGCCGAAGAAGCCTGGCCTCGGCATCGAGATCGACATGGATGCGCTGGAGAAGGCTCACGCGCTCTATATCGAGCACGGCCTGGGCGCACGCGACGACGCCGTCGCCATGCAATATCTCATTCCCGGCTGGAAATTCGACAACAAGCGCCCGTGCCTCGTGCGCTGACGCGGCCCCGCCGATCACTATTCAGCATACCTGATCAATTACAGGAAAAGACCATGACCACGCCGCAAGAACTCAAGCAAATCGTTTCCGAAGGCTTGCTGTCGTTCCCCGTGACCGACTTCGATGCGCAGGGCAACTTTCGCGCCGGCACCTACGCCGAGCGCCTCGAATGGCTCGCGCCCTATGGCGCAACCGCGCTGTTCGCGGCGGGCGGCACGGGCGAATTCTTCTCGCTCACCCGCAGCGAATATTCGCAGGTCATCAAGACCGCAACGGAAACCTGCAAGGGCAAGGTGCCGATTCTCGCGGGCGCGGGCGGCGCCACGCGCGTGGCGATCGAATACGCACAGGAAGCCGAGCGCAACGGCGCGCAAGGCATTTTGCTGATGCCGCATTACCTCACGGAAGCGTCGCAGGACGGCATTGCCGCGCACGTCGAGCAGGTTTGCAAGGCCGTGCCGAAGATGGGCGTAATCGTTTATAACCGCGCGAATTCGAAGCTCAACGCCGACGGACTCGAACGGCTCGCCGACCGCTGCGAAAACCTGATCGGCTTCAAGGACGGCGTGGGCGAAATCGAAGCCATGGTGACGATCCGCCGCCGCCTGGGCGACCGCTTCTCGTACCTCGGCGGCCTGCCCACGGCGGAAGTCTACGCCGCCGCATACAAAGCGCTGGGCGTACCGGTGTATTCGTCGGCGGTGTTCAATTTCATTCCGAAAACGGCGATGGCGTTCTACCGCGCGATTGCCGCCGACGACCACGCAACCACGGGCCGCCTGATCGACGAATTCTTCCTGCCGTATCTCGCGATCCGCAACCGGCGCGCGGGCTACGCGGTCGGCATCGTGAAAGCGGGCGCGAAACTCGTGGGCCGCGACGCGGGGCCGGTGCGCGCGCCGCTCACGGACCTCACGGAAGACGAGCTTGCGCAACTCGACGTGCTCATCAAGAAGCTCGGCGCGCAATAAGCGTCACGCGTTAAAAACGCAACAGGGCCGCAAGGGCCCTGTTTTTTCATGCCGCATGCGCGGCGTTTGGCGAGAGACCGTTCAGGACTTGTCGGCGCCGTCGCCGAAAAGATCGAGATTGGCGTCAGCGCCTGACTTGCGGCGCGCAGCGGCCGGCGCCTTCGCACCTTTCGCGTTTTTGGCGCGGCGCGGCTTGCCGAACAAATCCTCGGGCGTGAAGCCGAATTCTTCGATTGCCGCGCGTACGGACGCAAGCGCTTGTTGCGCGGCTTCGGCGCGCAGGGCTTCGATACGCTCGTCGAGCGCGCGCTTCTGGGCGAGCAGTTCGCGGTAAGTTGCCATCGGTGCATCGTGTCGAGTCAAACGAGTCGCCGATTTTACGCGCTACGCGCCCCTCGCGGGGAAGCGGCAAGCGTGCGAGCGTGGCAAATGCCACACAGTCGTTACAGATAAGCGGCCAACAGCGCAACCACGACGCCCGAGAAACCGAGCAGCAGCGCCGCGAGCCACAGCGAGCCGCGCGCGGGCGCGCGCACCGAAGCCGGCAAGCGCTTCTTGCCGCTCAACATCGGCCCGACGAGATGGTGGCCTTTTACGAGCGCGTACACGAAAATCGCGCCGACATGCAGCACGACCGCAACGGCGAGCACGTCCCAGCCGATCGCATGCACGGCGGCAATGACGTTGGCGATGGCGGCGGGCACGATCTCGCTGAGCGGGCCTTCGTCGGCAATATCGTTGTTGTCGTAAAGGCCGCTCAAGGTCTCCACGAGCAGCAGCGCGACGAGCAACAGCACCATCCAGCCGCCTGCCGCGTTGTGGCCCACCTGCACGTCGGGTTCGCGGCGCGCCAAGTCGCGCAGATGCGCGAACGCCTTGCGCGGCGAGGCGATAAAGCGCGAAAAGCGCGCCGTTTCGCTGCCGAAGAAGCCCCACAGAATGCGAAAGATCACGAGCGTGAGCAGCGTTTCGCCGATACGCACGTGCGTCTGCATCCAGTTCAAGCGTTGCGTCACGTACGCCGCGGCGACGAGCACCACCGTCAGCCAGTGAAAAAGGCGAGTGGGCAGATCCCATACGCGCACGCGGCGCTCAGCCGTGTTGTCCGATGAATGCGGTTCCATGATTCGCGGCGTTAAAAGTTCGCATCTGGCTCGATGATAAAGCAGGCATGCGGCGCTTACATGGCGTTGCCGCGCGACTTCGGCGATACTTCCGCTTGCCTTTCAATTCACGCGCGACTCCCAACGTCAAGATGGAAAAGAACCGACTCGAAGCGTTCAGCGATGGCGTGCTCGCCATCATCATCACCATCATGGTGCTGGAACTCAAGGTGCCGCATGGCGAGTCGCTTGCCGCGCTCGCGCCGCTGTGGCCCACGTATCTGAGCTATGTGCTGAGCTTTATCTACGTCGGGATTTACTGGAACAATCATCACCACATGATGCACGCGGCGCGCAGCGTCAATGGCTCGGTGCTGTGGGCCAATCTGCATTTGCTGTTCTGGCTTTCGCTGCTGCCGTTCACGACCGGCTGGATGGGCGAAAACCATTTCGGACGCTGGCCCACCGTGCTTTATGGCGTGAACCTGCTTTTGTGCGCGCTCGCGTATGTCGTGCTGCAAATCGTGCTGGTGCGCTATCACGGGCACGAAAGCCCGCTTGCGCGCGCACTCGGGCGCGACTTCAAGGGCAAGATTTCGCCGGTGCTTTATCTCGCGGGCTGCGCGTTGGCAGCCTTCGATTATCCGCATATCGGCGCGATTTTTTACTGGCTCGTCGCGCTGCTCTGGCTCGTGCCCGATCAGCGCATGGAACGGCTCGCACTCGCGTCGCGCGAGCACGGCGAAGCGGAATGAGCGGCGTCCGGCGCGAGCGTTTGCCTTGCGCCGGACGCGAAGTTGCCAACCGTCTTTTACTGGCTTTTATCAGCCGCCCAGGTGCTTGCGCGTGGCGAGTTCCTGCGCCTTTGCATAGTCGGCCTGGATCACCGGCAGCCCATCGGTCGCGGCCTTTTTCAAGCCGGCGTCGCGGCCCGAGGCAATTTCCGCCTGGAATGCCGAAAGCGTTTTTTGCTGGCCGGCCAGCGCCACCTGCTCGATATACGCCTTGTCGAAGTCGGCGCCGCGCAGGTTCTTGATGCCGTCGAGCACGGCCGTGTCCGGATCGTCGCGCGGCACGTCCACGCCGCGTGGGCTGGCGGCGCGCATGGCGTCCGTGAGCTTCGCATAGTCGGCGACAATCTTCTGCGCAAACGCCTTCACGTCGCGGTCGGTGGAACGCGAGTCGGCAATGCGCGCGGCGTCGCGCTGCGTGGACACCGTTTGCGTGCCGTCGGCGATAAAGGTCTTGTCGGCGGCATGCAGTTCGGGCGTTCCGGCCGCCGCGGGCGCGCTGGTTTGCGCGTGAGCGTCGAGCGTGACGGCACAGAGGCTGGCAGCCGAAGCAGCGAGAAGCGAAGCAAGCGAGAGGCGAGTCATGAGCACTCCTTTTTCGTTGATTGGGATTGATACGAATTTCATATCAATCGACCGTGGGTCCGATCGCGGCCAAATGCGCGCGCATTGAAATGCGACGGCTCAATGCGACGGCCGATGCGTTGCGCCTCGACGGCTACCCGACGGTTGACGAATTCTAGGAACGCACTTCTTCTACAGGTGAAACGAGCGATTTGTTTATGTAACGAGTGGTAAGGCCAAAATAGAAAAGAAAATCGAAAATAAAAATGAGTCGCGCATAAAACCCGCTTCGGGGCGAGCATTCCCGGTTTTCCAATTGCCGAAAGCAAGCGCAAAATGGCCTTGGACGCGCATTGCGGACCCACAAGGAGGAGACAGAATGGACGACAAGTTCGTTGCGAACGCAACGTCGAATGCAGCCATGGCCGCCACCGCGAATTTCCGCTGGCGCGTGCTGATCTGGCTGATGATCGGCGGCGTCATCAATTATCTCGACCGTGCGAATCTCGCCATTGCCGCGCCCGGCATGATTCACGATCTCGGCCTCACGCGCACGCAAATCGGTTTGCTCGGCACCGTGTTTTCATGGACCTATGCCGTAATGCAGTTGCCCGCGGGCTGGATCATCGACCGCTTCGGCGCGAAACGCGCCTATGCCATCGGCATGATCTGGTGGAGCGTGGCGACATGGCTCACGGGCGTGGCGGGTTCGATCTCCGGGCTGATCGTCATGCGCGTGCTGCTGGCCGTGGGCGAAGCGCCGTGCTGGCCGACCTCCGCGAAAATCACGGCCGCGTGGTTCCCGGCCAAGGAGCGCGGCTTTGCCACCGGCATCTGGGACTCGTCGTCGAAGTGGGGACCGGCGCTCGCGCCCGCCGTGCTCGTCGCGTTGATGATCGCGTTCGGCTGGCGCTCGCTTTTTCACGTGACGGGCGCGGTCGGCATTGCATTCGCCGTGCTGTTCCTGTTTCTGTATCGCAACCCCGCGCACAGCAAGCGGCTCACGCGCGAGGAATTCGCCTATATCGAAGCGGGCGGCGGCGGCCATGAACGTTCGCTCACGAGCGCGCCCATTCGCTGGCGCGCGCTGTTCGCCTCGCGCAGCGTGTGGGGCATGATTCTCGGCTACTTCTGCGCGATCTGGCTGTGGAATCTCTTTCTCGTGTTTCTGCCGCTTTATCTGCTCGACCGCTTTCATATCTCGCTCGCGCAACTCGGCATTTACGCGAGCATCCCCTGGTTCGGCGGCGCGGCGGGCGAGATCGCCGCCGGCTGGGTGGCGAAGAAACTCGTCGACCGGCGCGTCGCCACGCCAATGGTCGCCAAGCGACTCATCATCGTCGTCTGCTCGCTGTGCGCGGCGGCTTGCGCACTGGCGTTGCCGTTCGTGAGTTCGATCACGACGACGGTGGTCTTCATGACGCTCGGCCTCGCGTTCATCTCGGCGACCATCGGCAATGCGTGGGCGCTCGCGGGCGATATCGCGCCTTCGTCGATGATCGCTTCGGTCAGCGCGATCCAGAACTTCGGCGGCTATTTCGGCGGCGCGTTCTCGCCGGTCGTGGCAGGCTTTATCGTCGATCGCACCGGCTCGTATTCGCTCGCGTTCGTGATCGGCGGGGCGATTGCCGGTTGCGCGGCGCTGTTCTACTGGTTCATGGCGCGGCGCACGGTCGCGCAATAGCCGCAGCCGTCACGGCGATCATGTCGATCGCGCCGATCGCGCCGATCGCACCGAGCAAGCCCGCCCCGGCGGGCCGCTTCGTTCGAAGCGCGCGCCGAATCCGCGTGAAGTCCGCGTTGCTCAATCCCGCCCCGTTTAAGCCCGAATATCCGGTTATACCCTGGGTCTATTTCCCGCCCGGCACGACTCTGGTATAACTGCGCTCCCAAGCTGATTACGTTTTAGCACGGCAAAAATCGACGGCGCAGCCATCCGTCGAAATCCGCTCGAAAGGGAGTGTCATGGCGCGCGTGGTGGTAGTAGGCAGCATCAACATGGATATGGTCGTCGCGACCGGGACGTTTCCGCGCCTCGGCGAGACGCTGTTCGGCACGCGTTTTTCCACGCATCCGGGCGGCAAGGGCGCGAACCAGGCCGTCGCGGCCGCGCGCCTCGGCGCGCACGTCACGATGGTCGGCTGCGTGGGCAGCGACGCTTTCGGCGGCGAAATGAAAGCCACGCTCGAACGCGAAGGCGTGGACACGCGCCACGTGAGCACGGGCCGCGAAGCCACGGGCATCGCCTCGATCACGGTTTCGGGCGGCGACAACGCCATCATCGTCGTGCCCGGCGCGAACCACGAACTATCGGCCGCCCACGTGGACCGCGCGAGCGACGCGTTCGCGCAGGCCGACGTGATCCTCGCGCAACTCGAAACGCCGCTGGAAACCGTGCTGCACGCCGCGCGCCGCGCGCGCGAACTCGGCAAGCCGTTCTTTCTGAATCCCGCGCCCGCCGTGGCGTTGAGCGACGAACTGATCGCGCTCGCCACGCTGCTCACGCCCAACGAACACGAACTCGCGACCGCGCTGCAAACACCCGCGGGCGCATGGAGCGAAACGCTCGCGCGCATGCCGGGCCGCATCGCCATGACGCACGGCAAGGACGGCGCGTACTTCGCCGACGAAACCGGCGCGCTCGTGCATCAGCCGGGCTTCAGCGTGAACGCCGTCGATTCGACCGGCGCGGGCGACACCTTCAACGGCGCGCTGGCGGCGTTCTGGCATCTGGGCCTGCGCGAAGCGGTGCGCCGCGCCAACGCGGCGGGCGCGCTCTCCGTGACGCGCGCGGGCGCGCAGGGCGGCATGCCCACGCTCGCCGAACTCGAAGCGTTCCTGAACGCGCAAGCCGAACCCGCCGCACGAGCCGAACAGGCACATCAAGCATGAAGAAACACGGACATCTGAATCGCGACATCGCCCGCGTGCTGGCCGGCATGGGCCATACCGACAGCCTCGTGATCGCCGATTGCGGCCTGCCGGTTCCGGCAGGCGTCGAATGCATCGACGTGTCGCTCGCGCTGGGCGTGCCCGGCTTTTTCGACGTGCTCGACAGCGTGCTTGCCGACTTCAAGGCCGAGCGCGCCGTGTTCGCGAGCGAAGCGCAAACGCACAACGCCGCCGTGGTCGCGCGCGAACGCGCGCTGGCGGCGGCGGAGATCGCGGTGGAAGAAGTGCCGCACGAAGAATTCAAGCGCCGCTGCCGCGAGGCCAAGGCGGTGATCCGTACCGGCGAATGCAGCCCGTATGCGAATGTGATCCTGCATTCGGGCGTGATCTTCTAAGGGGCGCATGATGCAAGTGATGATGCGAGGCATCGGCAAGGCATTCGGGCCGGTGCGCGTGCTCGAAGGCGTCGACTTTCACATCGAGGCCGGCGAAATCCACGCGCTGATGGGCGAGAACGGCGCGGGCAAATCCACGCTCATGAAGATCCTGAGCGGCGTGTACGAGGCCGACGCCGGCGAAGTGCTGATCGACGGCAAGCCCGTGCAGATTCGCAGCACCGTGGAAGCCGAGCGCGCGGGCATCGGCATCATTCACCAGGAACTCAATCTCATCCCGCAACTCACGGTGATGGAGAATCTGTTCCTCGGCCGCGAGCCGCGCCGCTTCGGTTTCGTCGACACGGCCGCGATGCGCGCAAAGGCGCGCCGCTGGCTCGACATGGTGGGCGCGCAACGCATCGACCCGCAAACGGAAGCCGGTCTGCTTTCCATCGGCCAGCAGCAGCTCGTGGAAATCGCCAAGGCGCTGTCGCTCGACGCGCGCGTGCTCGTGATGGACGAGCCCACGGCCGCGCTCACGAACCGCGAAATCGAAACGCTGTTCGAGATCATGCTCGCGCTGAAGGCGCGCGGCGTGGCGATCGTGTACGTCTCGCATCGCATGGAAGAAATCTTCCGTATCTGCGACAAGATCAGCGTGCTGCGCGACGGGCATTTCGTGGGCGAACGCGCGATCAAGGACACGCACTTCGACGAAATCGTGCGGCTCATGGTCGGGCGCGAACTGGGCGAGCGCTTTCCGAAACGCCGCCACACGCCGGGCGAAGTGCGCATGCGGGTGTCGAATCTCGCCGACGAAGGCAACGTGGCAGGCATCAGCTTCGACGTGCGCGCGGGCGAAGTGCTCGGCATCGCGGGCCTCATGGGCGCGGGCCGCAGCGAAATCCTGCGCACGCTGTTCGGCGCGAACCGCAAGACGGCGGGCACGGTCATGCTCGACGGCAAGCCGCTCGCGGTGCGCGACGCCTCGAGCGCGATCGGCGCGGGCATCGGCTTCGTGACCGAGGACCGCAAGCGGCAAGGTCTCGTGCTCGGCATGTCGGTGCGCGAGAACGCCACGCTCGTGCATCTGGACCGCTACGCGAAGCTCGGCTTCGTGAGCGAGCGCGCCGAGCGCATTGCCGTGGACAACCTCATCAAGCAACTGCGCGTGCGCACGCGCGACGCCGAACTCGACGTGAAGGCGCTTTCGGGCGGCAACCAGCAGAAAGTGGTGTTCGCGAAGTGGCTCGCGAAGCCGCCCAAAGTGCTGCTGCTCGACGAACCCACGCGCGGCGTGGACGTGGGCGGCAAGGCCGAAATCTACACGATCATCAACCAGCTCGCGGAGCAGGGCGTGGCGATCGTGATGGTGTCGTCCGAATTGCCCGAAGTGCTGGCCATGAGCGACCGCATTCTCGTGATGCACCAGGGGCGCCAGGCCGGCATTTTCGAAGCGGCCACGGCCACCCAGGAACAGATCATGACGGCCGCCGCGGGCGGCCAGGCCGCGCCGCAAACGGCGGCGGCCTGAGCGCCGGCGCGCGCACGCAATCCGGCACAAGACAGCACGAACAGCACAAGCAGCACGACCAGGACGACACAGCACCTTCGCGAGACATCACATGGCGCAACTGACGATGACACCCAGCAGCCGGGCGACGCTGCAAAAACTCGGGCCGTTTATTGCCCTGCTCATCATCGCGGTCGGACTTTCGATCGTGAGCCCCGACTTCCTCACGGTCGACAATCTGCTCAACGTGATGCGCCAGGCGTCGATCAACGCGCTCATCGCGTTCGGCATGACGCTCGTGATCCTGCTCGGCGGCATCGACCTTTCGGCGGGCTCGGTGCTCGCGCTTTCCTCGGTCATCATCGCCAGCCTGCTCAGCACGGGCACGCCCGCCGCGGTGGCCACGCTGGCGGGTCTCGTGGCCGGCGGCCTGATGGGCCTCGCGAACGGACTCGTCATCAGCAAGGGCAAGGTCGCGCCGTTCATCGCCACGCTCGGCTCCATGACGGTGCTGCGCGGCCTCGCGCTCGTGGTCTCGAACGGCAGCCCGATCAGCAGCTTCAACAGCGACTTCTTCTCGCTGCTCGGCGGCGGCTATGTGGCTCGCCTCGTGCCGATTCCCGTGATCCTCATGCTCGTGATGTTCGGCGTGTTCTGGGTGCTGCTGCGCAAGACCGTGTTCGGCCGCCATATCTACGCGACGGGCGGCAACGCGGAATCGGCCAAGCTCTCGGGCGTGAAGGTCGATCGCATTCAGTTGTGGGTCTATACGATTTCCGGCGTGATGTCGGCGCTTGCGGGCATCGTGCTCACCTCGCGTCTGAATTCCGCGCAACCCACGGCGGGCACCGGCTACGAACTCGACGCCATCGCGGCCGTCGTGCTCGGCGGCACGAGTCTCACGGGCGGGCGCGGCTGGATTTTCGGCACGCTGGTGGGCGCGCTCTTGATCGGCGTGCTCAATAACGGCCTCAATCTGCTCGACGTCTCCTCGTTCTATCAGCAAGTCATCAAGGGCGGCGTGATTCTGCTCGCCGTGCTGATCGATCGCGGCAACAAGAAGTCCTGACGCGCCGCATCGCGCCGTCCGGTTTCATAGCAATCCTGATTAATTTTTTCATTCACGTTTTATCCATAACTACGAGGAGATGACCATGCAACAGCACGTTTCGCCCCGATTCTCGAAGCTTTTCGCCGCGCTCGCCGCCGGTTCGCTCGCGCTGGGCCTCGCGGCCTGCTCGAAGGAAGGCCCGTCCAGTTCGTCGGATGCGGCCGCCAGCGGCGCGTCGGCCCCGGCGGCGGGCGGCGCGGTGGTCGTCGGCCTGTCGATCTCGACGCTCAACAATCCGTTCTTCGTTTCGCTCAAGAAGGGCGCCGAGGACGAAGCGAAGAAGGACGGCGTGACGCTCATCACCGTCGACGCGCAGAACGACCCGGCCAAACAGCAGGCCAGTGTCGAAGACCTGATCCAGAAGAAGGTCAACGTCATTCTCATCAACCCCACCGATTCGTCGGCCGTGGCCAACGTCGTGAAGGAAGCCACGGGCAAGGGCATCAAGGTCGTCTCGCTCGACCGCAGCGTGAACGGCGCCGAAGTCAGCTCGCATATCGCCTCGGACAACAAGGCCGGCGGCAAGATGGCGGCCGACTTCCTCGCCGACAAGCTGGGCGGCAAGGGCAACATCGTCGAGCTGCAAGGCATTCCCGGTTCGTCGGCCGCGAACGAGCGCGGCGCGGGCTTCGACGACGAAATTGCCGCGAAGGGCGGCGTGAAGATCGCCACGAAGCAGCCCGCCGACTTCGACCGCGCCAAGGGTCTTTCGGTGATGGAAAACATCATCCAGAGCAACAAGGACATTCAGGGCGTGTTCGCGCAGAACGACGAAATGGCGCTGGGCGCGGTGAAGGCGCTGCAAGCCGCGGGCCTCAAGAACGTGGCCGTGGTGGGCTTCGACGCCACC
The DNA here is from genome assembly GCF_905220235.1 of Paraburkholderia sp. J41. Lineage (NCBI taxonomy): Bacteria > Pseudomonadati > Pseudomonadota > Betaproteobacteria > Burkholderiales > Burkholderiaceae > Paraburkholderia > Paraburkholderia sp. J41. The sequence goes on from NZ_CAJMZE010000012.1 coordinate 74,837, forward strand.
GACGACGCCATTGCCGCCGTGAAGGCCGGCCAGATGGCCGCGACGGTGCAGCAGCAGCCGGAACTGATCGGCCAGTACGGCGTGCAGACGGCGAAGAAGCTCGTGGACGGCCAGGCCGTCGACAAGTTCATCCCCGTGCCGCTGAACCTGTACAAGCAGTAAGTTCTCGCGCGCATGCCGTCGTAGTACCATCGGCGGAAGTTTTTCGCCGATGCGCGCCCGCGCCCCGTCCGCAAAACGGGGCGCATTGTTTTTGGCACGTTGCCTTACGTCCTTTCAACCCTTGCCAGCAGGAAACCGCGTGCCCCAGTTCGAGCGGCTGACCATCGACGACATCGCCCGCCTCGCGGAAGTCTCGCGCACCACGGCGAGCATGGTGCTGAACGGCAACGCCGAGCGCTACCGCATTTCGGCGGCCACGGTCGAGCGCGTGCTCAAGGTGGCGAAGGAGCATCACTTCACGCCTTCGCAGTCGGCGCGCGCGCTGCGCTCGCGGCGCAGCAACACCATTGGCCTCGTGATTCCCGACCTCACGAACTCCGCGCACGCGGCGCTCGCGCAGGCGATGGAATGGCAGTGCCGCGAGGCATACCGCTATCAGCTCGTGATCGTGACGAGCGACGAAGACCCCGTGCGCGAAACCGAAGGCATCGCGCGGCTCGTCGCGCAGCAGGTGGACGGCGTGGTGGTGGTGCCGTGCACGGCGGAAGCGCCGCGCTACGAAAAGTGGGTCAAGCGCTTGCCGCTCGTGTTCGCCGACCGCCGCGTGGAAGAAAGCGCGATTCCCTACGTGGTCACCGACGCCGCCGAAACGGTCGCGATGCTCGTGGGCGAATCGCTCGCGCAGGGCGCGCGCGAAGCGGTGTACTTCGGCGGCCAGCCCGATCTTTCGGTGAGCCGCGACCGTCTCGCGGGCTACCGGCTCGCGTTGCGGCAACACGGCGTTGCCGAACAGCCGGGCTGGGTGTTCCAGCGCGATTACCAGCGCGAATCGGGCTATGCGCTGATGAAGGCTTGGTTCGAGGCGCACGGGCGCTACCCCGAATCCTTGTTCGCCGGCTCGATCACGCTGCTCGAAGGCGTGCTGCAATTCGTCAACGAGGCCCACCAGCTCGGCCAGGCGCCGGGCCGCCTGATGACCTTCGACGATCATCGCCTGCTCGACTGCCTGCCGCTGCGCATCGACGCCATCGTGCAGGACAGCCGCGAACTCGCGGCGCATAGCCTGCGTTGCGTGTTCTCGCTGCTCGAAGGCGAAGCGCCGCCCGAATCGCGGCAAGTGCCCGCGCAAATTCATTACCGACGGCGCGGCGAGGCGCACGTTTAAGCGCGCTCGCTTCCGCCTTTCGGCGCCCGTTCTTAATCGGGCATCAATCCCAAAGCGGGCATCAATCCCTAATCGGACATCAATCCCAAACCGGACATCAATCCCAAAGCGGCGCCAGGCCCGCCGGACTCACTTCGCGGCCATTGCGCTCCAGTGCGGCGATTTCCTGCATGTCGGCGTCGCTCAGCGCAAGTTGCTGCGCGAGCAGATTGCTCGCGAGGTTTGCGCGCTTCGTCGACGAAGGAATCACGCAGTAACCGAGCCGCAGCGCCCACGCCAAAGCCACTTGCGCGGGCGTCGCGCCGTGACGCTCCGCAATCGCGCCGATCACCGGGTCGCCCAGCACCTTGCCGTAGGCGAGCGTCATGTACGACGTCACCTGCACGCCTTCGCCTTGCAGGAACGCCGCGACCTTGCGGTTCTGCAAATACGGGCTCAACTCGATCTGGTTCGTGGCGATCTCGCCTTTGCCCACCACGCCGATGGCGCGCTTCGTCTGCTCGATATTGAAGTTCGAGATGCCGATGGCGCGCGTGAGGCCCTTCGCCTTCGCTTCGGCGAGCGCGGCCATGAAGGTTTCGAGCGGCACGCCGTTGTCGGGCGCGGGCCAGTGAATGAGCGTGAGATCCACGGCGTCGGTGCGCAGCTTCGCGAGGCTCTGTTCGAGGCTCGGCACGAGCTTTTCGGGCGCGTAGTTGTCGACCCAGACCTTGGTCGTGAGATAGAGGTCGTCGCGCGCCACGCCCGAGGCCGCGATGGCTTCGCCGACCTCGGCTTCGTTGCCGTAGATTTGCGCGGTGTCGATGGCGCGATAGCCGAGTTCGAGGCCGTTGCGCACGGAATCGATGACCACCTGGCCCTTGAGGCGGAACGTGCCGAGGCCGAAGGCGGGAACGGCGGTGGAAACTGTGCTCATAAACTCTCCTGAACAGAAGGGGATTTACGCGTTCGGCGACGTGGCGGACTGCCCGCGCGCACGCCGGTTGAGCGCGAACTGAAAGGCGACGAGCGCCACGCCCGCGCTCGCGATGAGCGCGCCGACGATGGGCACCGCCGCGTAGCCGAAGCCGCCCGAAAGCGCCGCGCCGCCCGCCGCCGCGCCGAGCGCGTTGCCGAGATTGAACGCGCCCACGTTCACCGAGGAAGCGAGGCCCGGCGCTTCGTGCGCGGCGCGCATCACGCGCATCTGCAACGGCGGCACGACCGCGAAGGTCGCGACGCCCCACACGAGCAGCGCAACGGCCGCGCCCACGTGCGTGAGCGCGAGCGCCGGAAACGCCAGCATCACGGCGATCAGCAGCAGCAGAAAACCGACCAGCGTGCCGTCGAGCGAGCGGTCCGCAAGACGCCCGCCCGCCGCGTTGCCGATCGAAAAGCCCACGCCGATCAGCACCAGCATGGCGGTCACGAAGGCGGGCGAGGCGCCCGTCAGCGCGGCGAGCGTGGGCGCAACATAGGTGTAGAGCGTGAACATCGCGCCCGCGCCGAGCACCGTGGTGGCGAGCGCGCCCAGCACGGCGGGGCGCGTGAGCACGGCGAGTTCGGCGCGCAGATCGGGCATCGCGCCCGCGTCGCCCCTGGGCAGCGCGAAGCGCAAACCGGCGATGGCGAGCACGCCCAGCCCGGCCGTCGCCACGAACGACATGCGCCAGCCGATCGCCTCGCCGAGCCAGGTGGCCGCGGGCACGCCGCCGATGTTGGCGATCGTGAGGCCCATGAACATGGTGGCCACCGCGCTCGCCTGGCGCTCGCGCGGCACGAAGCTCGCCGCCGCGACCGAGCCCAGGCCGAAGAACGCGCCGTGGTTCAGGCTCGTGACGAGGCGCGCGAGCAGCAGCGTCGCGTAGTCGGGCGCGAGCGCGGAAAGCAGGTTGCCGAGCGTGAAAATGCTCATCAGCGCGATCAACGCCTTGCGGCGCGGCCAGCGCGCGAGCGCGAGCGTCATGAGCGGCGCGCCCGCCATCACGCCGATCGCATAGGCGCTGATGAGCATGCCGGCGGTGGGAATCGACACGTGTACGCCTTCGGCGATCACGGGCAGCAAACCCATGGGCGAGAACTCGGTGGTGCCGATGCCGAACGCGCCCACGGCAAGGGCGAGCAGCGGCAGCGCCGCGCCGGCGGTTTTCGGTGCGCCGGTCGATGCGGCGTGTGGGGAAGTCATGCGGGAGGCTCCGTCGAAAGCGTGGGAATCGTGCAATGCAGCATTATCCCGAATTCACTTTCGGCGAAAAACCTCTCCCGCGGGCAAACAGTCTTGAATGCGAGTCAAGAATGCACGATCTTGCCGCTCAGGCGCTTGAGCGCGAACGTGCCGATGAACGTGAGCGCCGCGCACGCGATCATGAAGTACGCGGGCGCGACCGCCGCACCTGTCCTGCCGATCAGCCAGGTGCCGATCAGCGGCGCCGTGCCGCTGAAGATCGTGAAGCTCAGGTTGAAGGCGATGGCCACGCCGCTGAAGCGCACGCGCGTGGGGAACATGTCGGCGATGATGCAGGCGAAGGTGCCGTTGATGAGCGCCGCGCCCAGGCCGCCCAGCAGCATCAGCACGACCAGATCCATGCGGTGCGCCACGAGCGCCGCGTAGAACGGCAGCGAAAGCGCGATCAGCAGCAGCGCGCCCGCGCGCATCAGCAGGCGGCGCGGCACGCTGTCGCCGATCCAGCCCACCACCAGAATGCCGAGCGACGCCGTGGCGAGCGCCACGTTCTGCGCCACGGCAATGGTGTGCGGCTCGTAATGCAGCACCTTGTCGAGATAGGCGGGCATGTGCGCGAACAACAGGCCGTTGTAGCCCGCCGTGGCCGCCGTCGTTACCACGCCCGCCACCACCGCGCGCCAGTGCTCGCGCCACAGTTCCGCGAACGGATGCTTCGAGGCGAGGCCTTTCATGTGCGCGAACTCGGGCGTTTCCTCGAGCTTGCGGCGCAGCCAGAAGCCGAGCAGCCCGATCAGGCCGCCGAACACGAACGCAATGCGCCAGCCGTACGCGGGCACTTGCGCGGGCGTGAGCGCCGCATGCACCACGAGATTCATGATGGCCGCGAGCAGCACGCCCGAATTCACGCAGAAGAACACGATGCCGCACACGAAGCCCGCGCGGCGCGGCACGGTTTCGACGACATAGGTGATCGAGCCGGGCAACTCGCCGCCAAGGCAGAAACCCTGCACGAGCCGCAAGCCGATCATCGTGAAGGTGGCCGCGAGACCCCAGCTCGCGTAGGGCGGCACGAGCCCCATGCCGATGGTCGAAAGCGACACCACGATCACCGAGACGATGAACACGCGCCGCCGCCCGAAGCGGTCGCCGAACCAGCTCAGCACCGCGCCGCCGATGGGCCGCGAGAGATAGCCGATCGCGAACACCGCGAACGACATCACGAGCGACATCATCGGGTCGAGCATCGAAAAGAACGCCGCGCCGATAAATTGCGCGAACACGCCGTAGACGACGAAATCGTAGAATTCGAGCGCGCCGCCAAGGCTCGCGAGCACGATCAGCCGCCATTGGCCGGCGGTCAGCCTCGCGTGGGATACACCGAGCGCGGGGCTCGATTCGAGTGTGGGCATGGTTGTCTCCGGGTGTTTGTTTTTTCTTTGCCGACGGCGCGCTTTTGCTATGCCGACGCGCCGCCGCTCACGCCTGATCCAGCTCGACGGTCACGATCTGCGAAATATCGGCGTCGGCGAGACCTTGCTCGCAGGCGCGCGCGAGCCAGCGGCGCACGAGCGCGGCGACCGGCAAGAACGTGCCGTTCTCGCGCGCGAACGACTCCACCGCGTCGAGATCCTTGAGCATGGTGCGGATCGTGCCGCTGGGCTGGGCCGGCGCCGCGATCATACGCGGTTGCAGCGTTTGCAGCAGCACCGAATCGGCCCAGCCGCCCGCGAGCGCGGCCGGCAGGCGCGCGGCCTCGATGCCGGTGCGCCGCGCGAGGCGCGTGGCTTCCGCGATGCCGGCGATGGTCGTCATCACGATGGTCTGGTTCGCGAGCTTCGCGGCCTGGCCCGCGCCGCTGGCGCCGAGGCGCGTGACGCGCGCGGCGTAGGCGCGCATCGCGCCGAGCAGGGCGTCGATCGCGTTCGCGTCGCCGCCCGCCATGATCGCGAGCGTGCCCGCCGCCGCGCCCGCCGTGCCGCCCGACACCGGCGCGTCGATCCACGCGCCGCCGGTTTCCTCGCGCCAGCGCCGCGCGAGCGCTTGCGCCTGCGCGGGCGCCATCGTCGAATGATCGACGACGATCAGATCGCGCGGCGCGCCGCGCGCGAGTCCCCGCGAGCCGAACGCAACGGCTTCGACCGCGGCGTAATCGGCGAGACACAGCATGACGGCTTCGCTGTACGCGGCCACTTCGGCGGGCGTTTCGAATGCGCTCGCCGAAGGGTTCGCGGCGCGGTTCGCGGCAACATTCGCGGCAACATTCGCGGCGTCGTTCGCGGCGCTTGCCTGCGCGCTCAGCGACGCACCCAGGGCGTGAGCCTTTTGCGCCGAGCGGTTCCATAGCGCCGTGCGAAAGCCCGCCTCGGCGAGACGCCGCGCCATCGGCAAACCCATCTTGCCGAGGCCGCAAAAACCGACGCGCAAAGCGGGTTCGTCAGCGTGCTGCTTGACGTATTCATCGGCGGACTCCGTGGCGTTCATTCCGTGTCTCCATGCGTGGGGGCGTCGTAGGGCCAGTCGAGATTGCCCGAATGCGTGACCGCGCCGACATTCGCGGGCCGCACCAGCGCCGCGTATTTTTCGAGCACGCCCGCCAGCCGTCTGGGCGCGCGCGGCGCAAGTTGCGCGCGGCGCTGCGCGAGTTCGTCGTCGGAAAGATCGACGTGCAGCACGCCTTCGCGCGCGTCGATGCGAATGCGGTCGCCTTCGCGCAGCAGCGCGATCGGGCCGCCTTGCGCCGCTTCCGGTCCCACGTAGCCGATGCACATGCCGCGGGTCGCGCCGGAGAAGCGTCCGTCGGTGAGCAGCGCGACTTTTTCGCCCATGCCCTGGCCGTAGATGGCGGCCGTCACGCTCAGCATCTCGCGCATGCCGGGACCGCCGCGCGGGCCTTCGTTGCGGATCACGAGCACGTCGCCTTCGCGGTACGTGCGTGCGGCGACCACGGCCATGCAGTCCTCCTCGCATTCGAAAATGCGCGCCGTGCCCGTGAAAGCCAGCGACTTGAGGCCCGCCACTTTCAGGCAGGCGCCTTCGGGCGCGAGGTTGCCGCGCAGGATCACGAGGCCGCCGTTGCGCGAGATCGGCGTGTCGCAGGCGCGCACCACTTCGCCGTCGGGGCCGCCGAAATGCGCGAGCGCTTCGGTGAGCGTCGTGCCGTCGAGCGTGAGCGCGTCGCCGTGCAAGTGGCCGCCCGCGAGCAGCGCGTTGAGCACGGCCGGCACGCCGCCCGCGTGATGCAGGTCCTGCGCGAGATAGCGGCCGCCCGGCTGCAAGTCGCCGATCAGCGGAACGCGCGCGAACACGCGCTCCACGTCGTCGAGCGTGAAGCGGATGCCCGCCTCGTGCGCGATGGCGGGAATGTGCAGGCACGCGTTGGTCGAGCCGCCGGTCGCGGCCACGGCGGCGCAGGCGTTTTCGAGGCTTTTCACGGTGACGAGATCGCGCGGCAGCGGGCCGCCCGAGCGCAACGCGCGCATCACCGTTTCGCCCGCGCGCCGCGAAATGGCGATGCGTTCGCTGTACACGGCGGGCACCATCGCCGAGCCGAGCGGCGCGAGGCCGAGCGTTTCGGCGACCATCGCCATGGTGTTGGCCGTGAACTGGCCGGGGCACGAGCCGGCCGTGGGCGTGCAGCCTTTCTCGATGGCGTCGAGCTGCGCGCGCGCGATGTCGCCGCGCTGCGCCGCGCCCACGGCTTCGATGGCGTTGAGAATGGTCGCCTGGCGTTGCAGGCCGTGGCCCGCGCCGCCGGGAATCGCGCCGGGCGCCACGCCAGGCAGCATCGCGCCGCCGAACAGGAACACGCCGGGCACGTTCACGCGCACCATGCCCATCAGCATGCCGGGCAGCGTCTTGTCGCAGCCGGCCACGCCCACGAGCGCGTCGTAGCCGTGCGCGCGCACGAACAATTCCACGCTGTCGGCGATCACCTCGCGCGAAACGAGGCTCATGCGCATGCCCGCGTGGTTCATCGAGGTGCCGTCGGAAACGGAGATCGCCGAGCCGCGAATCGGCACGCCGCCGCCCGCCGCCACGCCAAGGCGCACGTTGTCGGAAATCTGGTTCAGCGACATGGAGCAGGGCGTGTTCTCGCCGAAGGTGTCGACGATGGCGACGAAGGGCTTCTGCATCGAGGCGTCGTCGAGGCCCGTGGCGCGCAGGAAGGCGCGATGCGGCGCGCGCGTGATGCCGTCGGTGACGCGGCGGGAGCGGTGCTTGTGGAGATCGGTCATGGGTCGTGTGGTGGTTTTTCGGGCGGGCGCGGGCGCGGGCGGGCGACGTCGCGGCGCTCAGACGCTCGCGAGCAGAAAGCCGTTTTCGGCGGCGATCACCTGGCCCGTGATGGCGGGCGCGTGCTCGGTCAGGAAGAACGCGAGATCGGCGATTTCGGCGGGCTGCGAGACGCGCTGGAGCGGCGAGTTCGCGGTCATGCGCGCCAGCACGTCGCGGTATTGCGCGGGTTCGAGCGAGCGCAGCAACAGGCCGTCGTCGACCATGCCGGGCGCGACGGCGTTCACGCGCACGCGCGGCGCGAGCGAGCGCGCGAGCGAGAGCGTCATCGTGTTGACGGCGCCTTTCGACGCCGCGTAGGCGATCGACGAGCCGGTGCCGTTCAGGCCCGCCAGCGACGAGATGTTGACGACGCTCGCGCTGCGCGTCGCGCTTGCCGATTCGCGCAGCCACGGCGCGGCGGCGCGCGTCATCTGAAAGAGGCCGATGGTGTTGACGCGATAGACGCGCTCGAATTCGGCGGCGTCGACCTGGTCGAGCGCGGCGTGCGCAATCACGCGCGTGGTGCCCGCGCAGTTCACGAGCGCGTCGATGCGGCGCCAGCGCGCGGTCACTTCGTCCACGGCGCGCAGGCAGGCTTCGTCCTGGCTCACGTCGGCGTCGAACACGAGCGTTTGCGCGCCGTGCGCGCGGCATTCGTCCTGCACGGCGAGCGCGCTCGCGCGCGTGCTTTCGTCGAAATTGCCGATGGCGACGGACCAGCCCGCGCGCGCGAAACGCACGGCCGTGGCGGCGCCGATGCCGCTTGCCGCGCCCGTGATCATGCAGACCGGCGTTGCGGTGTAGGTCATGGGTAAAGTCCTCGTTGGAAAAGTCGGTGCGGGCGTGCCGCCGGTTACGTCGACGTGCGCGCCGCCGGCTTCGCCGCGGGCACGCGCAGCGTCAGCACGAGCGCCGCGCCCGCGAGGAGCGCCACGGCGATGGCGAGCATGCCGGGCAGCAGCTTGCCGCCGCTCAGGTCCGACAGCCAGCCGACCAGGAACGGGCTCGCGAAGCCCGCGAGATTGCCCGTGCAGTTGATGACGGCAATGGCCGCCGCCGCGCCCGCGCCGCCCATCAGCGCGGTGGGAATGCCCCAGAACAGGGGCGCGATGGAATTGATGCCGATGGCGGCCACGATCAGCGCGATCACGGCCACGGCGGGCGTCGCGGCGAACAGCACGGAAGCGAGCAAACCCGCGGCGCCGATCGCGCAGCACGCGGCCACGGGACGGCGGCGCTCGCCCGAGCGGTCGGCGTGGCGCGCGACGGCGACCATCGCCACGATGCTGATGAGCGAGGGCACCGCCGAGAGCCAGCCGATGTTGCTCACGCTCGCCACGCCGCTCGCCTTGATGATGGTGGGCACCCAGAACGCGAGGCCGTAATTGCCCATCGCGATGCAGAAGTAAAGCAGGCCCAGCAGCCACACGCGCGCGCTCGCGAATGCGCCGCGCACGGTTTCCTCGGGGCGCGAGCGGGCGTCGTCGGCGAGATCGGCGGCGAGCAGCGCTTTTTCCTCGGCGCTCAGCCAGCGCACCGATTCGATGCGGTCGTGCAGCAGGAAGAACGCCGCGAAACCGACGATCAGCGAAGCGAGCCCTTCGACCGCGAACAGCCATTTCCAGCCCGCGAGCCCGTAGGCGCCGCCCAGATGCGCCATCACCCAGCCCGAAAGCGGGCCGCCCACGGCGCCCGAAACCGGAATCGCCGCCATGAAAAGAGCGATGATCTGCGAGCGCCGCGTGGACGGAAACCACTGCGAGAGATACAGCACGATGCCGGGAAAGAAGCCCGCCTCGGCCACGCCCAGCAGGAAGCGCAGCGCGTAGAACGAAGCCGGGCCGCTCGCGAACATCGTGAGCGTGGAAACGATCGACCACGAAATCATGATGCGCGCGATCCAGCGGCGCGCGCCCACGCGGTTGAGGACGAGATTGCTCGGCACCTCGAAGACGAAATAGCCGAGAAAGAAGATGCCTGCGCCCACGCCGTAGACGGTTTCGCTCAAATGCAGATCGCCGAGCATTTGCAGCTTCGCGAAGCTCACGTTCACGCGGTCGATGTAGGCGACCACGAAGGCGAGAAAGAGGAACGGCACGATGCGCCGCGCGAGCTTCGCGTAAAGCGCGAGGCGCGCGGCGTCGCCGGGTTCGGCCGTGGCGGCGGGTGCGGTGAAGGCGTCCGGGCCGAATGACTGGGCACTCATGTCGTCTCCTGTGCGCCGCGGGGGCGCGGTCTTCGTTTCGGGCGGCCTTCGCGGGCGCGGTCCGGGTCTCGACCGGCTTTGTTATGCTTTACCTGCTTAAAAAGCAGCGGCCGGTTTGCAACGCAAGGGTAGCCGCCCGCCACGCGCCGCCGCAAATCACTCTTTCGGTATTGCGCATAACCATATGGTTATGTCGAATACGGGAAACCCCTTATGCAAAACGACGTTTCCATCGACCGGTTCTTTCGCAACGGCCTCAAGCTGCCGCATTTGCGCATTCTGGTCGCGCTGGCGGATCTGGGCCAGGTCACGCGCGTGGCCGCCGCGTTCCACGTGACGCAGCCCGCCATCTCCAAGCAGATCGCGGAAATCGAGCAGGCGATGGGCGTGAGCGTGGTGAACCGCGTGGGCAATGCGCTCGAACTCACGAGCATCGGCGAAGTGCTGGTGGCGTGCGGGCGCGAGATTCTGCGCAACCTCGAACTCGCGCGGCGCGACGTCAACGCGCTGGCGGAAGGCACGGGCGGCCACGTGCGCTTCGGCGCGGTGGTGACGATTCCCGAGCCGATGACGGCCAACGCCGTGCAGCTATTCTTGCGCCGCGCGCCGGCCGCTTCGCTCTCGTTCATCGAAGGCACGCTCGACCGGCTCATGAAAATGCTCGACGAAGGCGAGCTGGATATCGCCATCGGCCGCAACCGTCTTTCGACTTCGCAAACCCAATTGCGCCAGGAAACGCTGCATAGCGAGCCGTTCGTGTTCGTGGCGAGCGCGAATCACACGCTCGGCCGGCTCGACACGCCGGTGGACTGGCCGGACTTGCGCCATTGCCGCTGGATCACGCCGCTGCACGGCTCGCCCGCCTATGCCACGCTGATCGAAACGCTCACTTCGCACGAGATCGCGCCGGGCGCGAGCCATATCGAATCGAGTTCGCTTTCGCTCAACATCACGCTGCTCACGCATGGCGAATTCGTCTCGATCCTGCCGCTTTCGACGGCGCGCGAGCACGCGATGCGAGGCCATTTGCGCGTGCTGCCGCTGGCGCCGCTCGAAGCGCTCACGGAAGTGGTCGCATACTGGCGCGCGGACGCGTTGCAGGGCGCGGGCCAATTGTTCGTCGAATGCCTCAAGGAAGCGGGCGCGGAAATTCGCAAGGAAAGGGCCGCGAACCGTAATTGAATCGACAGGTTCGAGCCGCGCGCGCATGACGGCGTGAGGCGGCGTGAAAGGCGGCATGAAAAGCGGGGGAATTCGGGCGAATACTGAAATGACGCAGAGCTGAGCTAGACTGCATTGCGCACGCCGACGCGCGAGGCGATAAACATAACGCATTCCGCACAGTGGAAACCGACGGACACGAGCCATGAAAGGACAGCTTCAACAGCGGATTCTGGACATGCTGGCGCGCGGCCATTCCGTGCGGGAAACCGGCGAATACATCTGCCGGCATGCGGAACAGCGCGCCGCCGGCGTGCTGTGCTCGATCGTCGTCGTGGATCGCGAGGGCATGCTGCATCCGTTCGCCGGCGCGAGTCTCTCGCCCGATTATTCGTCGGCGCTCGAAGGCATCCGGATCGGCCCCGACGTGGGTTCGTGCGGCACCGCCGCGTTCTTTCGCCATCCCGTTGCCGTACACGATATTTTCGCGGATGCGCGCTGGCTGCCGTATCGCGCGCTCGCCAACGTGCTGCTCGAACGCCACGGCGTGAAAGCGTGCTGGTCGAGCCCGATCGTGCAAAGCGACGGGCGCGTGCTGGGCGCGTTCGGTTTCTACTATCGCGAGCATCGCGGGCCGACCGAGGAAGAACGCGAGATCGTCGCGGACTGCGTCGATCTTTGCTCGCTCGTGCTCGAACGCGAGGAAGTGCGCGCCGAAAACCGGCGGCTCGCCAATTTCGACTGGCTCACCGGCTTCGGTAATCGCGCGAACTTCATCAAGACGCTGGAAAACGCGGTCGGCGAGGCGCGGCGGCCGCTCGGCATCCTGCTCGCCGACATCGACTATCTCGGCCGCGTGAACGACGCTTTCGGTCACGAAGCCGGCGACAAGCTCATTCAGGAAGTGGGCCACGCCATCGCCCGGCTCGCCACGCGCGAAGCCACCTTTCGCGTGGACGCCGACGAATTCGCCGTGCTGCTCGAAGGCGACGATCCGGCCGCGACGCTGCCCGCCATGGCGCGCGGCATTCTCGAAGCGCTGGCGCAGCGCTCGCCGCTCGCGGGCACGCACGCCATTGCGCTTTCGGTGAGCTGCGGCGGCGCGATCTTCGATCTTGCGCGGCCGCAGCCGGTGGGCACTTTGCTCCAGCACGCCAATCTGGCGCTGAATCATGCGAAGCAAACGACGCGCGGCCAGTTCGTGCTTTACGACGCCAGCCTCGCGGGACCGCTCACGCGTCGCATGCGCGTGCTGCAAACGCTCGCGAACGCGCTCGCCGAGGACCGGCTCGAAGCGCACTATCAACCCATCGTGAATCTGCATACGGGCGAGCCGGTCGGCCTGGAAGCGCTATGCCGCGTGCGCACGAAGGACGGCGAGATCATTGCGGCCGGTGCGCTCGCGCAGGCGCTGCACGACCGCTCGATGGGGTATCTCGTCACGGAGCGCATGCTCGATCGCGTTGCGGGCGATCTGCGTTACTGGCTCGATCATGGCGTGCCGGTGCCGCCGGTGAGCGTGAACGTCTCGATGGCGGATTTCGAGCAGCACGATTTGCGCGAGCGCATGCGCGAAGCGTTCGCGCGCTACGGCGTGCCGCTCGACCGCGTCGTGCTCGAAGTGACCGAATCCGTCTACATGAACGAGGGGGAAGGGGAGCGCAAGGTTTCGCGCACGCTCGGCGAATTGCGCCGCGACGGCGTGCTCGTCGCGCTCGACGACTTCGGCACCGGCTACGCGTCGCTCACGCATCTGCTCAACTTTCCCGTCGACATCATCAAGGTCGACAAAAGCTTCGTGGACCGGCTCGCCGTGGGCGGCGCGGGCGGCCTCATCATCAAGGCGCTGCTCGATATCGCGAGCGGGCTGGGCATGCGCATCGTCGCGGAAGGCGTGGAAACGGACACGCAGGCCGCCGATTTGCGGCGCCTCGGCTGCGGTTACGCGCAAGGCTATCTGTTCGGCCGTCCCGCCGACCGCGCAACGACAACCGAAGTGCTGCGGCGGGGCGTAATCCGTTTGAGCGCCTGATTCGCGGGCCGATCCGACCCGCCGGGCGCTTTGTTCCGGCGACGGACGGAACCCGCGCGATGATCGAGAAGATCGTCGCGGCGGACCGTGACGATCCTGCGGTCGCCAAGCGGCTGTCGATCATCGTGAACGTGTATCTCGACGATGTTCGGAGGCGACGCGGATAAATCGGAATGCTTCCATGGCGCGCGCACCGCGCGTCCTCACATTCGGACTGTATCGAGTTCGAACTTCGATACCAAACCTTGCCGCTCTCCCCGTGCGGCAAGGCTTCATGCGCGTTTTGCCCGCCTTGTGCGGGCTTTTTTATTCTGTGTTGGCGAGACGCCACGGGCTATGCCTCGCGCGTTGCCCACTCATAGGACAAGTTCGAAAGAAGCACGCTTTGACGATATTTGAAGGATTTTTACCGAGGGAACCCGAAAAATCTCGCAGATGGGTTAGTGTGGGATTGGGTTGATGAATCGTTGTTACAGGCTGGTATTGAGTCGCGCGCGCAACATGCTCGTCGCCGTTGAGGAAACCGCGACGGGCGCCGGCAAGGCCGGCGAGACGCGGATTAGGGGGCGCGCGCCGGGTTTGGCGGCAGCAGGCGTCGCGCTGCGCCGGCTCCTGCCGGCCGCGTTGCTGGCGCTCGTGCCGATGCTCGCCTTCGCGCAGATCGTCGCGGGCGGCGCGCACGCGCCCAACGTCATCCAGACGCCCAACGGGCTCGATCAGGTGAACATCAATCGACCGTCCGGCGCGGGCGTTTCGGTGAATACCTATAACCGCCTCGACGTGCCGTCGAAGGGCGCGATCCTCAACAACTCGCCCGTCATCGTCCAGACGCAGCAAGGCGGCGTCATCAACGGCAACCCGAACTTCGCGGCGGGCCAGTCGGCGAAGATCATCGTCAACCAGGTCAACAGCGCGAGCGCGTCGCAACTGAACGGCTATCTCGAAGTGGCGGGCAACCGCGCGGAAGTCGTCATTGCGAACCCCTCGGGGATTTCGGTGAACGGCGGCGGCTTCATCAACACGTCGCGCGCGATCCTCACGACCGGCACGCCGAACTACGGCGCGGACGGCTCGCTGACCGGCTTCAGCGTCACGGGCGGCAACATCACGGTCACGGGCGCGGGCATGAACGCGTCGAATGTCGATCAGGTCGATTTGCTTGCGCGCGCCGTGCAGGCGAATGCGGCCATCTACGCGAAGAACCTGAACGTCATCGCGGGCGCGAACAGCATCGACCATGACACGCTGAACACCACGCCGGTTGCTGGCGACGGCCTCGCGCCGGGTCTCTCCATCGACGTGAGCAATCTCGGCGGGATGTACGCGAACCGTATCGTTCTGGTCGGCACCGAGTCGGGCGTCGGGGTGTCGCTCAAGGGCGTAGCGGCGGCGAATGCGGGCGACCTCGTACTTCAGTCCAACGGACAGCTCGTGCTGGGCGGCACGCAGAACGCAAGCGGCAATATCAGCGCGAGCGCGCGCGACGGCATCGACAACAGCGGCACGACCTACGCGCAGCAGAACGTCAGCGTGAGCACGTCGGGCACGCTCAGCAACAGCGGCATGGTCGCGGCGCAGCAGAACACGGCGATCAATGCGGGCGCGGTGAATTCGACCGGTACGCTCGCGGCCGGCGTGAACGGCGACGGTTCACTGGCGCGGTCGGGCGACCTGAACGTGAACGCCTCGGGCACGGTCACGACGACGGGCCGAAACGTTGCGGGCGGCAATGCCTCGATTGGCGGCGCGGCGCTCAACCTCGCCGGCAGCACCACGTCGGCCAATGGCGCCATATCGCTCGCGGCGAATGGTGTCGCAAACGGCGGCACAAACGGCGGCGACCTGAACCTGTCGGGCGCGACCACGACGGCGGGCAGCGCGCTCAATGCGCGCGCGGGCGGCACGCTCACCAACGATCACGGCGCGATGTCCTCGGGCGGCGCGCAGACGGTCACGGCGGGCGCGCTCTCGAACCGCAGCGGCCAGATCGTTTCGGGCGGCGCGTTGACTGAAAACGTTTCGGCCGCGACGAACAATTCGGGCGGCACGATGCAGGCGAACGGCGCGCTCTCGGCGACGTCGGGCTCGCTCGACAATACGGGCGGTCACGTCGCCTCGTTGAATGCCGATGGCGTCAACATGACGACGACCGGCCTGCTCAACAACGGCGCGGGCGGCGCCATCGGCGGCAACGGCAGCGTCGCCTTGCAGGCTGGACAGATTGCGAACGCGGGTTCCCTCACCGCCGTCCAGAGCCTGATTGCATCGGCCGCGCAGACGCTGTTCAACAGCGGCACGTTGGCGGCCAATGCGAACATGACGCTCGCGGCGGGATCGACGCTGACGAACGCAGGCCAGATCGGCGCGGCCGGCGCGCTCGCGCTTTCGGCGGCGACGTTCGACAACAGCGGCGGCACGGCCAGCGCCAGCCAGTTCACGCTGCACGCGGCAAACCTCGTCAATCGCGCGGGCAGCATCACGCAGACTGGAACCGGCACGACGACACTCGACGTAACTGGCACGCTCGACAACTCGGCGGGCGGCACGCTGCAAACCGGCAGCACCGACCTGACGATTGCACCGGCCACGCTCGACAACGACGGCGGCACGATCACGCACGCCGGCAAGGGCACGCTGACCGTGAACGCAGGCGCCGTGTCCAACGTCGGCGGCAAGATCGTGACCAACGGCAAGGCCGCGATCCAGGCGGCAACGTTCAGCAATGCGGCAGGCTCGGTCAACGCGCAGAACGGTCTTGCGGCAACGGTCGCGGGCGCGCTCGACAATGCGAACGGCAAGCTGCTGTCGAACACGGACCTGAGCCTTGCCAGCGGCACGCTGAACAACAACGGCGGGCAGCTTGGCGCGGGCACGAGCGCCACCGTGCGGGCGGGATCGCTGACGAACAGCGGCGGTTCGATGGTCGCGCCGAATCTCTCTGCCACGACCACCGGCACGCTCGACAACAGCGGCGGCAACATCGAGGCGAACCAGCTTGCCCTGGGCGCGACGGACCTGCTGAATCGCGGCGGCACGATCACGCAGTACGGCACGCCGACGATGGGTTTCAACGTCAGCGGCACGTTCGACAACTCGGCGGGCGGCACGCTGCAAACGAACAGCACGGATTTCATGCTCGCGCCGGCCACGCTAGACAACGACGGCGGCACGATCACCCACGCCGGCAAGGGCACGCTGACCGTGAACGCAGGCGCCGTGTCGAACGCCAACGGCAAGATCGTGACCAACGGCAAGGCCACGATCCAGGCGGGAACGCTTAACAACACAGCGGGTTCGGTCAACGCGCAGAACGGTCTGTCGGCGGCGGTCGCGGGCGCGCTCGACAATGCGAACGGCAAGCTGCTGTCGAACGCGGACCTGAGCCTTGCGAGCGGCACGCTGAACAACAACGGCGGGCAGATTGGCGCGGGCACGAACGCCACCGTGCGGGCGGGATCGCTGACGAACAGCGGCGGTTCGATGGTCGCGCCGAATCTCTCTGTCACGACCACCGGCACGCTCGACAACAGCGGCGGCAACATCGAGGCGAACCAGCTCGCCCTGGGCGCGACGGACCTGCTGAATCACGGCGGCACGATTACGCAGTACGGCACGCCGACGATGGGTTTCAACATCAGCGGCACGTTCGACAATTCGAACGGCGGCACGCTGCAAGCCAACAGCATCGACCTGACGATTGCGCCGGCCACGCTCGACAACGACGGCGGCAAGATTCTGCACGCTGGAACCGGCACGCTGACGCTCACGCCGGGCAACGGCGCGGGCGCGCTCTCGAATGCCGGCGGACAGATCATCACGGCGGGGCAGCTTGCCGCTCAGGCCGGCAGCCTGAACAACGCAAACGGCATCCTTGCCGCACAGGGCAAACTCGCGGCGAACATTGCGGGCGATGCGAACAACACGCAAGGCGCTATCCGCGCGCTCGGCTCGGCGTCGCTGACGACGGGCGGCACGCTGACGAACACGAACGGACAGATTCAGTCCGGCACGGGCGCGGCGGGTGACGCCAGCACGCTCGCGATCCAGGCCGCGTCAGTCGGCAACACGAACGGTCTCGTCGGCAATCTCGGCGCGGGCGATACGACCATCCAGGCTGCAAACCAGATCGGCAACAGCGGCGGCGTCATGACCGGCAACGGCAACGTCTCCGTCGATACCTCGGCGCTCGTGAACACGCAGAACGGCCAGGTCAGCGGCGCGAACGTCGCCATTCAGGCCGATACGGTCGATAACAGCGCAGGCCGGATCGGCAGCTTCTCCGGTTCGAACGGCGATGTCACCGTCAACGCGACGGGCGCGGTCACGAACACGAACGGCCAGATCGGCGCGACACACAATCTTTCCGTCAACGCAGCCGCGCTCACGGGCGGCGGCGCATACAGCGCAGCCAACGATGTCGCGGTCAGCGTCCAGGGCGATTTCGCGCCCACGCCTGACTTGCAGTTCGCAGCCGGCCACGACCTGACCTTTACGCTGCCGGGCACGTTCACCAACGGCGCGACGCTCGAAGCCGCGAACAACCTCGGCATCAATGCGGGCGACATCGAAAACACCGGCGTCATGATGGCGGGCGGCACGCTCGCGACGCATTCGAACACGCTCACGAATACCGGCGCGATGATCGGCGGCAGCGTGTCGCTGAACGCGAACAGCACGATTGCCAACGTCGGCGCGAGCGCACTGATCGGCGCGACCGACAGCAACGGCACGCTCGAACTGCTCGCGCAGGACATCGAGAACCGCGACGACACCACGGCCAC
The DNA here is from genome assembly GCF_905220235.1 of Paraburkholderia sp. J41. Classification (NCBI taxonomy): domain Bacteria; kingdom Pseudomonadati; phylum Pseudomonadota; class Betaproteobacteria; order Burkholderiales; family Burkholderiaceae; genus Paraburkholderia; species Paraburkholderia sp. J41. The sequence goes on from NZ_CAJMZE010000012.1 coordinate 92,783, forward strand.
CGACACCCAGGCGACGACGGCGATTTACGGTCTCGGCAAGGTCGTGCTCGCGGGCGGCAAGGACGCGAACGGCAACTACACGAACGCGAACCTGATCCGCAACCAGTCGGCGCTGATCGAATCGGCGGGCGACATGGAACTGCGCGCGGGCCAGGTCACGAACACGCGCACGACGATGACGACGACGGGCCTGAACCAGCCCGTCGATCCCGTGCTGATCGACAGCCTCGGCATCAGCCTGTCGGGCTGTATCTCGACGAACATGGCGGCGTGCGCGGCGAATCACCCGTTTGTCGGCTGGATCAATGGCAATGACGGCCTCATCGGCGGCGTGCCCGTCGATCCGCCGCATGGCGGCCAGTGGAACAGCGGCTGGCAGTACACGACGTACACGGGCGTTGCGGTGGCGAACCTCATCGCCGGCCTCAGCCCGCAGGCGCAGATCGTGGCGGGCGGCAATCTCGATGCGTCGAATGTCGGCATGTTCCAGAACTACTGGAGCGCGGTCACGGCGGCCGGCAACATCGCCGCGCCGGTGTCGCTCGACCAGAATAGCTGGCAAGGCCAGAGCGCGCCCGAAGTGCAGGTGACGTACTCGGGCGAATACCACTATCGCAACTACGACGGCAGCATCGCGGACTGGACGCTGCCGTTCGGCGACGCGCCGTTTACCGGTTCGCATCCCGGCGGCTACACGCAGGCCGCGCCGGCCGATATCCGCTACTACTTGTTGCCGGGCTACGAATCGAGCTTCGTCGCGGGCGGCACGCTCTCGGGCTCGGGCATCAGCATCGACAACACGGCCGGCAACGCGGGCATTCCGTCGATGGGACTCGCGCCGGGTCAGGCCATGTCGGGCGTGACCATCGGCGGCCTGAGCGGCAATGCGGGCGGCGCGACATCGGGCGCCTCGTCGGTCACAGGCAACGCGAGCGGCGCGAAATCCGGCGCGGCATCGGTCAACGGAGGCTCCCGCACGGTCGATCCGGCCATCGCGAGCGCGACCGCGCAGAACGTGCTGCAAAACCTCACGGTGCCCCAGGGCGGTCTGTTCAGGCCGACGACGACACCAGGCGCGACCTACCTCATCGAAGGCAACCCGGCCTTCACGAACGCGAAAACATTCATCTCCAGCGATTACTACCTGCAACAGCTCGGCCTCAATCCGCAGACGACGGAAAAGCGTCTCGGCGACGGCATGTACGAGCAGCAGCTTGTGCGCAACCAGGTGACGGCGCTCACGGGCAAGGCCGTGCTCGGCCCGTACACCGATATCCAGTCGATGTACCAGTCGATGCTTGCCGCAGGCGCATCGCTCGCGCAGTCGCTGAATTTGCCGCTCGGCATGAGCCTTTCCGCCGAACAGGTCGCGCAACTGACGGGCAACGTCATCATCATGCAGACCGAAGTCGTTGACGGTCAGTCCGTGCTGGTGCCGGTCGTCTATCTGGCGAAGGCGAGCCAGCAGAACATGAACGGCCCGCTGATCGCGGCCACCGACATCGACATCCAGAACGCGCAGACCTTCACCAACAGCGGCACGGTGCAGGCCGGCAATACACTGTCGATCCAGGGCAGCCAGATCAACAACGCGTTCGGCACGCTGCAAAGCGGCGGACTCATGTCGCTGACGACGGCGGGCAACGTCGACCTGACTTCGGCGACGGTGAACGCGGGCAGCCTCGCGCTGGTCGCGGGCGGCGACGTGCTGCTGAACACGGCGGTCAAGACGGTCGACCAGGTGAGCGCGACGGGGGCAACGCGCACCACGACCACGCTCGGGCCGGTTGCGAACCTGAATGTGGCGGGCAACGCGGCCATCGTGACGGGCGGCAACTTCGAGCAGAACGCGGCGAACCTGAACGTCGGCGGCAATCTCGGCATGGCGGTCGGCGGCAACTACGACATCGGCTCGGTGCAGACCGGCGAACACAAGGTTGTCGAGCGCGCGAACGGCGTGTCGAACACGAGCATCAACCAGACGACGGGCAGTTCGATCAATGTCGGCGGCGTTTCGCAGATTGGCGTGGGCGGCGACCTGACGGCGACGGGCGCGAACATCAACCTTGGCGGCGGCGGCGTGGTCGCAGCGAACGGCAACGTGACGCTTCAGGCCGCGAAGGCGACTTCGACCGTCGACAGCAACAGCGCGGGCAGCGACAGTCACGGCAGCTACTCGGAGTCGAAACACACTTCCGACGATACGCTCACGGCGACGACGCTCAATGCGGGCAATTCGCTGACCGTGGCATCGGGCAAGGATATCGACGTCACCGGCAGCGCGCTCACGCTCGACAAGGGCACGGCCACGCTCGCGGCGACGGGCAACGTCAACATCGGCGCGGTGACGGAAACGCACGTCGAGAACGGACAGGAGCAGCACAGCCACAGCAACGTCGTGAGCGGCAAGCAGGTGCAGAGTTCGAGCGATACCACGGCGACGCTCTCGCAAGGCAGCCTGGTATCGGCCGACGCGGTGCAGATTGCGGGCGGCAGGGATATCAACGTCGCGGGCAGTACGATTGCCGGTACGAACGATGTTGCGCTCAGCGCCGAGCATGACGTGAACATCACGACGACGCAGGACACGGTGCAGTCGTCGAGTACGTATCAGGAGAAGCGCACCGGCCTCGGCACGAGCGGCCTGACGGTGACGGTGGGTACGAACAAGCTCGCGACGACGAGCGAGCAGTCGAGCGTCACCAACAACGCGAGTACGGTCGGCTCGATCAATGGCGACCTGTCGATCCAGGCGGGCAACACCCTGCATGTTACGGGCAGCGATCTTGTTGCGGGCGGCAATCTCGCGGGCACGGCGGCGAACGTCATCATCGACGCCGCTACTGACTCGTCGCACCAGGCGCAGACGCAGAAGCAGAGCAGCAGCGGTCTCGCGATTGGACTTGCAGGTTCAGTGGGCGATGCGATCAACAATGCGTATTCCGAAAGTCAGGCGGCGAAGAGTTCCACCAGCACCGGCAACGACCGCGCCGCAGCGCTGCACGGTATCGCGGCGGCGAGCGATATCCTCACAGCAGCGGGTGGCGCGATGACCACAGCCGCTGGCAAAAAAACGGATATCGGCATCCAAGTCAGCATCGGTTCGAGCAAGAGTCAAAGCCAGTCGTCGGAAGACCAGACGACGCAACGCGGTACCAGCATTCAGGCGGGCGGGACCGCGGGACTCATTGCAACGAACGGCGACCTGACCATCGCCGGGTCAAACGTGAACGCGAATGATGTCGTTCTCGCAGCGAAAAATCAGGTGAACGTCATCAACACGACGGACACGGATTCGATGCGTAGTTCGAACAGTTCCAGTAGTGCGAGTGTCGGCGTTCAGGCGTCGATGCTCGGCGGCTTCGGTGTTTCTGCGGCAATGGCGAACGCGCACGGCGACGCGAACAGCGATGCGTCGATCCAGAATGCTTCACACGTTACGGGTGCGAATAGCGTTACCGTCGTCTCGGGTGGCGATACGAACATCACCGGCTCGCAGATCAGCGGCAAGCAGATCAATGCGGACGTGGGCGGCAACCTGAACATCGTCAGTGTGCAGGACGTGACGAACAGCGCCGCGCACCAGAGCAGCGCGGGCGGCGGCGTCACGATCAGCCAGGGCGGCGGCAGCGCAAGTTTCAGCGCGCAGAACGGGCACGCCGATTCGAACTACGCAGGCGTGAACGAGCAGGCCGGGATTTACGCGGGGAACGGTGGATTCAACGTCAACGTCAAGGGCAACACTGGCCTGTCCGGCGCGGTCATTGCGAGTACCGCAGACGCCTCGAAGAACAGCCTCACCACCGGCACGCTCACCTACAGCGACATCGAGAACCAGTCGCACTACAGTGCCAACAGCAACGGCATCAGCGCGGGCGCGGGCGTAGGCAATACGGGCAAGTCAGTCGGCCCTGGTTCGGTCAGCAACGGCGGCGGCATTTCGCCGATGCTTCCGCAGAACGCAAGCGGCGACCAAAGCGGGACAACGCGCAGCGCAGTAAGCGCGGGCACCATTACGGTTACGGATACCGCGCACCAGACGCAGAACGTTGCGGGCCTGAGCCGCGATACCACGGACACGAACGGCAAGGTCGCAAACACGCCGGATGTGAATGCACTACTGAACCAGCAGGCAGACCGGATGAACGCGGCACAGGCAGCGGGCCAGGCGGTTGCGCAGCGTATCGGCGATTACGCGAATGCACAGGAAAAGGCAACCGGCGATCCTGAGTGGGCGGAAGGCGGAAACAAGCGCGCAGCGATGCAGGCCGCAGGAGCGGCAGTCGTGGCGGGCCTTGGTGGCGGCGTGGCGAGCGCTGTCGAAGGTGCAGCGGGTGCGGCCATCGGTTCCAAGATGGGCCGCGAACTCAACAAAGTCAGCGACTCGATTGCGGCGTCGAATCCGACCGGCGATGCGAACGTGAATCAGGCGCTCGGGAACATCGTCGCGAACGTCATCGCGACCGGCGCGGGTGCGGCTGCGGGCGGTGCGGGTGCATTCTCCAGTTCGGACGTGGACCGCTACAACCGGCAATTGCATCCAGAAGAAAAGACGCTCGCGAAGCAACTCGCCGACAAGAGCGGCGGCAAATATACGCAAGCGCAAATCCAGGACCAGATGCGTATCATGGGCGTCAGCGACAACGGCACGAGCGAATCTGGCGCGCCGACGACGCTGATTGGTCAGGCACCCACGGATTCCGGCGCGAAGTGGATATCGGGCGGCACGACGGCGAATGGTCAACCAATCCTGACGCAAGTGACCGCGCAGGCCGATCCAGCGTTGCAGTCCTATATTCTCTCGAACTACAACAGCGCATCGTCAGGACAAGTGCCGAGTCAGTTCACGTATCAACAGACGGGCAGCGGCTCGATGAATGTCACCGGGCCGTTTACAAAATTCGACCAGTCAGATGCGCAGTTCGTACGAAGCACGGCTGGAGCCGTCGCGGGCTTCGGTGCTACTCAACTAGACCGCACCGCTGCATTTGCGACGGCGTTTGAGGCTGCGGGCTCACCAATTCCCTACGTCTCTGTGTCGGCCGGAACCATTGCAGTCGGTGCCACTTTCGGTTCATGGCTCTTGAATGGCGTCCAACAGGCGGCTACCCCAAACACAGGAAACTACGCAGTTTCAACGGCAATCGGCCAAATGACCGGAGCACTTAGCAATCGTTATCCAGTAGCTGCACCGGTAATCAATGAATTTGGCAACATAACGAGCAACAGCGGGCAAGCTCAGAATGCGCAGGAATGGGTGAACAACAATTGGTCGAAGCTAATAGGACATTTCCAGTGAGCAAGATTAAGTTCATTGTGGACGGAAACATCTCAGAGTGGGGCCGAATCGGTCTAATCATCTTGGGGATCGGAATGTTTGGCTGTGGTATTGGGCTTGACTTTTTGCCGCGGCCAATAGCCCTCGCATTCGCGATCTTGGGCTTGCCCATCGCCGGGATTGGCGGGTATGCCTCACGCGCGGGCGCACTCGGACTGAAGCCCTTCGACAACAGCTACAAAAAAGCGCGCAAAAGTTACGAAACGAAGGACGACGAGGACAAGAAGTGAGCGGCGCACTACTAGCAATAACGGTCTGCCTGCTACTTCTAGGCGTTGCGTCTTTACGGCGCCTCTCCCTTTTCGCCGGAGCAAAGCAGCACAGGAGCAAGGGGCGCGTCATGCGGAAATGGGTGATCCCCGAACACCGCGAATGGCAAGGGAAAGCATATGTCACGATGCCAGCAAAGGACACACTCGAAATAGCTGTCGAGAATCACTCTTTGCAATTCTCCCCGATTCCTTGGAAATATGACCGAGTTCACGAAGGCGACGATGTCGATGTTGCTCTCCAGAGGGGGCGTTTCGGCAACGAGATACGAATTCTCGACATAGAGCCGTTCTAGTATGAATCAATTGGCTTGTGGCATCTGGTCGTTGATTCAGCACGGAATTGAGCAGTACGAGCGCGAGCATGGGCGTAAGCCCGTCGCGCTCATCCTGCATCCCGCGCACGTTGACGAATTCACACGCGGTTCCGAAAGCGATCCGGCCGAGCTCGACGGCGTCGCTGTGATCGTGAGTCCGCTATTTTCTGTGGCCGCGCCCTCGGACGAAGACGGCAATACATACGAGCTGTAACCCTGGAACATCATGAAATTTCGAAAGAGGCTGGCGGCGCTGCCGCTTACAGTCCTGGTCACGCTCGCGCCCAATGTCCCGGCGCAAAGCCTTGGCGGCATCGAAACCGAACAGAACCAACAGCAACGGCGCGACGCGCAACAACGTGAAGCCGCAGTATCTGCGCCGGTTGTGCGCTCTGAACTGCCGAAGATCGAAGCGTATCCCGCACTCCCGCACGAATCGCCGTGTTTCCGCATCGACCGTTTCGCGCTCGACGTGCCTGACGCTCTGCCGGAGAGCGCGCGCACGAAAGGCGCGTCAGCATTACCGCAAGACCCGTTCGCATTCGCACGCGAATGGCTCGCCCACTATCAAGGTCAGTGTGTCGGCAAGGAAGGTATCGACGTGCTCACCAAGGGATTGCAGCAGGCAATCTTGAGCCGTGGCTACGTGACCACGCGCGTACTCGTGCAGCCGCAAGACCTGTCAAGCGGAACCCTGAAACTCGCACTTGTGCCGGGTATCGTGCGCAGCATCGCCTTCGCCGATCCGTCGATGTGGGGCACATGGAAAACGGCCTATCCGACCAGCAGCGGCGACGTGCTGAACCTGCGCGATCTTGAACAAGGTCTGGAGCAGATGAAGCGCGTCAGCAGCCAGGACGTGAGCATGGAAATCCGGCCGACCGACGTACCGGGCGAAAGCGATGTCGTGCTCGCGATCAAGCGCGCGAAGCCCTGGACGTTCGTCGCATCGGTCGATAATTCGGGAACCGAATCGACGGGCAAATGGCAAGGCAACGTCAGCCTCGGTGTTGATAACCCGCTCGGCCTGAACGACATCCTTTCTCTCGGCGCAAATCAGGACTTATCGTTCGGCAACAAGGCACTCGGCTCGCACGGCTTCAACGGCTCGTATTCAATCCCGTGGGGCTACTGGACCGCAACGCTTTCGGGCAACACCAACACGTACTACCAGAACATCGCGGGCGTGAACCAGACGTTGGTCTCCAGCGGCAACTCGCAGAGCGCAGCACTACGCATCGCACGCGTGCTCTCGCGCAGCCAGAACGACGTGCTCGGCGGCTATGTGCAGCTATCGAAGCGCTTCGGCGACAGCTTCCTAAACGACGCGACCGTCCCGACACAAGCGCGCAACAACACCTTCCTGGAGCTCGGCGCGAACGACCGCCATTACTTCGGTGCGGCACAGTTCGACGGCACGCTCGCCTACCGTCAGGGCATCGGCGGATTGGGCGCAACCGACGATCCCTACGCGGAAGGCCCGACGTACCGCTTCCATATGGCCGTACTCGACGCGAATCTCTCGGTGCCGTTCGCAATCGGCGGCCAGAGTTTGCAGTATGTCGGCACGGTACACGGCCAGTTCACGAACGACACGCTGTTCTATATCGACGACCTGACCATCGGCAGCCGCTACACGGTGCGCGGCTTCGACGGCGAAACGATGCTCGCGGCCGAACGCGGCTTCTACTGGCGCAACGAACTGCAATGGCCGGTGTTCCGGACGGGCCAGACGCTGTATGCGGGGATCGACTACGGGCGCGTGTTCGGACCGAACACGGCGGCTCTGGCGGGGACACAACTGGCGGGCGCGGTGATTGGCATTCGCGGCGGCGTGCCGTCGAAATATGTCGGCGTGTCCTACGACCTGTTCGCAGGAACGCCGATCTACAAACCATCAGGATTCCCGACTGCCCGCGTGACAGTCGGGTTTCAGCTAACGGCTCAGTTTTAGGCGGATGCCCGTTCCTGCACCGAACGTCATCGAGAATACTCATGCGCGAAATGCGCGGCCCGGTTCTGCCGAGTGCGCTGTATTCCATGACGTCGTCCTCGACCGGCATTCCGGCCAATCGCGCGAAAACAACATGGCATGAAAGGCCCAAGACGAATGACGCAATGTCATGGGTCCGCATCCAGGTCATTGCACAGGTGGCGGCGGTGGCGGCGCATAGCGGCGGTGGCGGCGCATAGCGCCGGTCGTTACGCGCATAAGTCACGATCTCCACCCGGCGATCCGGTTGCAGACAAGCGACGAGGCTCTCGCGCGGCTGATTGTCGGCGCAATGAGAAACGGGGTCCTGCATGCCGAAGCCGCGCGCGTCGATGCGATCGGCCGGAATGCCTTGCTCGACCAGCAGCGCCTTGACGGCTTCCGCGCGGCGTTGCGAAAGCGCGAGATTGTACGAAGCGGCGCCGAGCCGGTCCGTATAGCCGCGCACTTCGATATGGCCGAAGCGCTTCGCGTTCAGCTTCGCGGCAATCTCGCGAATGTCGGCGCGGCCGCCGGGCAGCACGTCGGCAACGTCGCCGCGATCGAACGGAAAGAGCGCGTCCGCCGAAAGCCGCATCACTTGCGCGACGGGCTCGGGCGGGGGCGGGGGAACCGGCGCGCCGCGCGCGACCTCGATCCAGTGGCCCGGCACCCAAACGTAGCGGCCATATTGCCAGCGGTAATAGCCGGCCTGCCACGCATAGCCCACGCGCGGCGCGGGCGCGGCCTCATAAACGGGCGCGGGCGGCGCGAGCACCATGACCTGCGCGTTGGCGGGCGCGCAGCCGGCGAACCATGCGGAAGCCAGGACGACGCCGGCCGACAAACTCATGGCGATGCGGCGGCGGAGGAGGGCGTGTGTCATGTCGTTTCGTATCCATGTGGGTTGGACTTGCGTGCATGCTAGCGTTTGCCATGCCTACAAGCCTTTGCCGAATGTAACGAAACGCACGAAGCGCCAGGTCGGCCAGCGCGTGCTGCGAGCGACGAGAAGGGTTTGCCAACAGGCAATGCCGGGGTTTCATCAGCCTTATGAAAGTAATGCGATGTAATGCGCGATGCCCGCGCGTTGCCCGCGATCGCCCGTTATTCAAGCGATCTCACATCGCGCCACGTCCCGTGCGACGCTCGCACCGCACCCGGATTTCGCTTTGGCGGGCCAGCACTTATTTTCGAGAATTCCGGCGCGGCGCATTGGCGGGCGACCGGAAACGCGTTTGGCAACTTCGCGCCAAGACATCATGTCGCGCGGCGAATAGCCGCTGGCACACGGCGCGACGCGAAAAACGCCGTCGCGCCGCGCTATACTTTCGCGCTTTCTTGCCCAGCCAGTTTCAGGATTCTCATGAGCGCCTTGCCTTCCTGCCCGAAATGCCATTCCGAGTTCACGTATGAGGATGCCGGCGTCTTTATCTGCCCGGAATGCGCGCACGAGTGGTCGACTTCGGCCGCCGCGGCAACGGACGAGGCGGCCGGCTCCGCAAGCCGGGTCTATCGCGATTCGGCGGGCAACGTGCTCCAGGACGGCGATACGGTCACGGTCATCAAGGACCTGAAGCTCAAGGGCTCGGGCGGCGTCATCAAAATGGGCACCAAGGTCAGGAACATCCGGCTGGTGGACAACGATCACGACATTGATTGCAAGATCGACGGCTTCGGCGCGATGAGCTTAAAGACCGAGTTCGTGCGCAAGGCTTGATTGACGGTTTTCGGATCGGGCGCGCGAGGTAAGAAGCGCGCGTGATTCGGCAAGATCCGGCAAGGCCTGCCATGCGCAGGCTTTTTGTTTTAAGCGTTATTTAACATAATGCAAATTATCGACATTCTCCGCACTCGCAACAAACGCATGCCGCCGGCCGCAAACCCTCACAACGGATGAAACGGCGTGCGCGCCCGATCCTCGAGCCGCATGTTCAATCGACGCAACACCGTCAGCAATTGCGCCTGCTCGGCCGCGTTCAACACCGACATCAACGTTTCGTACGCATGATCCAGGCACGGATCGACGCGATCGAGCAACGCGTTGCCTTCGCCGGTCAATTCCATCGACACGCCGCGCCGGCTGTCCGCGGGCGACCGCGTCAAAAGCCCGCGCGCTTCGAGCGCACGCGCGAGATGCGAGGTCGTCACCTTGTCCAGACCAATGGCGCGCGCGAGCGTCGCCTGATCGAGACGCGGGCACGCATGCAGCACCGTGAGCACCGAAAGCTGCCCGGGCGTAATGCCGACGCCGCTGCACGCGCCCTCGAAAATCGCCGCCGAAATCTGATGCGCACGCCGCAGCAAAAAACCGGGCCGCGCGTACAGCAGCGCAAGGCGCTCCTTGGGCGTTTTTCGCGTCGTGCGTGCGCGCGCCGCCGCTTTGCGCCCGGCGGCGAACGGATTGCGCACGCTCACGTTCGCGACCTGCGCGTCGCGAAGCCGCGCCGAATACAGCGTCGCGCAACCGGCTTCCGTGGCGGCCGCAACCAGCACGGCCGCCGCGAAATCGAGGCCGCTTTGCTGCGCGATCGTGCGTGCGGCATCGAGCGTGGCGCTCGTGACGTCGTGCGTCACGGCATGCGCGCGGATCGTTTCGATACATTCGTCGATCTCGTTCCAGCGCAGGCCGAGCGTGCCTTGCAGCACCTGAATCGTCTCGGTCAGCCCTTGCGCCGTGAGCACCACGCCCTCGCGCAGAATACGCTCGGCCGTGTCGGCTGTCGCGGCGTCGCCGTCGAGCAAAAGCAGCAGCACGCTGCTGTCCACGAACGCTTGCGTCACCATGCGCCCTCGCCTTCGTCCGCGAAAAAATCTGCGGGCAAACGGCCGCGAAACCGCCGCAGATTTTCGAGCGCATCGGCGGCGGGCGCCACGCGCACGACTTCGAAACCCGTCGCGCCATGCGGGCGAATCTCGACTTGCTCGCCCTCGCGCAAACCGAGCGCCTGCACGAGCGTCGCGGGCAGATCGAGCGTCAATGTGTTCGCGCGGCGCGCGATGCGCGCGCGTTCGGCGGCCTTGATGGTGGGCATGAGGTAATGATTGAGATAACGACGATTGGCGGTCAGGCTACGCTGCCCGCGATGATAAAAAAGCCCGGAAAAAGCGGCATGAAACGTCAACGCCGCGCCGTCTGCCCGCTCAATTCGAGCCCGGCTTTCGCGCTCAAACGCAAGCAGAACGGCACGCTCGTCATGGCGATGAACCCGATCAGCGCGAACGCGTGCGCGAAGTCTATCGCGCCAGGCTGCGCGCGCTGGCCGATTTGCGCGGAAAGCCCGACGATCACCGTCGCCATCGAAATACCGAGCATCACCGCGAGTTGCTGCGCGGCCGTGTTCAAGGTGGTCGCGGGCGAGACCTTGCTGCCCGGCAAATCCGCGTAGGCAATGGCCGCGAGCGCGTTGAATTGCACCGAGCGCGAAAAGCCGCCCGCCGAAACGATCACGGCGATCAACGTGATGCCCCAGTCCGCGCGAAACGCCGCGCAAGCGACGAGCGCGCCCGAGCACAGCACCCCGTTGACGATCAGCACGTTGCGAAAGCCGAAACGGCGCAGCAGCCCCGAAGTCTGCGTCTTGGTCACGAACGCGATGGCGCCGCTCGCGAGCAGCACCGCCCCGCTTTCGACCGCCGAATAGCCCAGCCCGATTTGCAGCATGAGCGGCAGCAGGAACGGCACCGCGCCATAACCCACGCGCACGAGGCTACCCGCCCAAAACGACGTACTGAAGGTCTGAAAGCGCAGCAGCGTGAAGTCGAGCAAAGGACGCACGCTGCGGCGCGCGAACGTGACATACGCCGCGGCCGATAGCGCGAACGCCGCTCCCAGCGCGAGATAAACCGCGAGCGGAATCTCGCGGTGACGCGCCATTTCCAGCATCGCCACCAAGGCCGCGAGCGCCACGCTCAAGCTCGCCCATTCGCGCAGATTGAACGGCGTGTCGTCCTCGTCGACGATCTGCGGCACGATGCGCTTCGTCAGCAGACAACCCGCAAGCCCGACCGGTATGTTGAGCCAGAAAATCCAGCGCCACGACGCGTAAGTGGCGATCACGCCGCCGAGCGGCGGCCCGAACAACGGCCCGAGCATCGCGGGCGTAATCATCCACGCGAGCGCCGCGACGAGCGACGCGCGCGGCGTGGTGCGCACGATCGCGATGCGCCCGACCGGCACCATCAGCGCGCCGCTGAAACCCTGCACCGCGCGCGCCGCGATGAGCGTGGGCAAGTTCCCCGCCACGCCGCATACCGCCGAACTCAGCACGAACACCAGCAGCGCGAACTGAAACGTCGAGCGCGTGCCCCACTTGCCGGCGAGCATGCCGCTCAGCGGAATGAAGATCACGCTGCACAGCAGATAGACCGTCATGCTCAGATCGAGGCTCAGCGCGCCCACGCCCAGCGCATGCGCGATTTGCGGCACGGCCGGCGCGATGATCGTGGAATCGAGCTGCTCCATGAAGAACGCGCTGCCGACCAGCAGCGAAAGCGGACGAAAATCTGTTTTGGCGTCGATCATATTCGGCATATGGGTTCGCATACTAACTACACACGATGAAATGGCGTTGCCGCAGCTTCACGACGACTGCTTTCGCAGCGAGACGCGATTTTGACGCCTATTTCAACGGCATCAAATGTGAATTTGCGCTTTGCTTTGAATCAATTGATATAAACGTCGCGATGTTTTTCGCATAGCATCACCGTGTTCTCAGCGGATTCGTTTCGCAGATAGTGTAGTCCAATAGTTAGTGTACGTACTTATTCCGGGCCGACCGTCACCGTTCGCGCCAATTCTTCATCCCGCAACCGCCATGACCCAGCTTTCGTTGATCGACCCTTCGGCACTGTCCCAGGCGAGCGCCGGCATCGCCCTTGACCTGCGCTCGCCGGACAGCTACTGGCAAGGCCATTTGCCGAACGCGCGGCAGGTCGACGCCGCCCTCTTCGCGCTGCCGAAAACCGACGCCGCCTCCGTGCAGCAATACGAAGCGCGCCTGCGCTGGCTCTTTTCCACCCTCGGTTTGAACGCCGATGCGCCGGTGCTCGTCTACGGCGAGAACTTCGACGGCAGCGTGGCGCGCGCCGCCTGGGCGCTGGCCTTCGCGGGCGTCAAACGCGTCAGCGTGCTCGCCGGGCCGCTCGCGCAGGCCGACGGCGTGCCGCTCTCACGCGAGGCGCCGGTGTTCGCCGCGCAACCGTTCGCGCTTTCCGCGCAACGCGCCCTGCTCGCCACCGCCGACGACATTGCCGCCACCCTCGGCAACGCGGGCACGCGCATCGTGGACGCCCGCGAAGCCGACGACTATCGCGGCACGAAAGCGGCCACGAAAGCAGGCACCAACGCAGGCACCAACGCAGGCACGAAGCCTGGCGCGGGCCACATTCCCGGCGCGCTGCACTGGGACAACCGCCAGGAGCTGAACGCGGCAGGCACGCTCGACACCCCGGACGCCCTCGCCGAACGCTTCGGCGCACTCGGCCTTGCGAAGCACGAACCCATCGTCGTGTATTGCGGCGGCGGCCCGCGCGCGTCGCGCACCTGGCTCGCGCTCCAGCGCGCGGGCTATACGCGGGCGAGCGTCTACCAGTCGTCGTGGGGCGAATGGGGTGCGCGCGCCGATCTGCCCGTCGAAACGTCCGCGAATTGACGCATTCCGATAACCACAACACCCGATCCCATTCTGGAGCCTCCCATGGCAACCCTTCTCGACGACGATTTCGAATTGCTACAGCAACGCCTGCTGCCGGAAAGCGCCTATCGCGCGCACGGCGAAGCGCGCTTCGGCATCGCGCTCGAACCCTACTCGCCCGTCGTGGGCGCGAAAGTGCGCGGCCTGCGCATCAACAGCACCGACACGGTGCCCGGCGAAGTGCGCCAGTTCCTGCTCGACAGCCTGAGCCGGCACGGCTTTCTCGCGTTCGAGCCCGGCACGGTGTCGGCGGCCGATTTCGCGCATCTCGTGCAACTGTTCGGCCGTTCCGAGTACACGGGCACACCGTACACGCCCGTTGCCGAGGAAAGTTCGAACGTCAACACGATCGACTCCGAGGTCAAGAAAACGCGCATGAATTTCATCTGGCACATCGACCAGGCGTTTCGCGCCGAGCCTCCGCGCTTCACGGTGCTGTTCGGCAAGAAGGTGCCCCCGTTCGGCGGCGACACGGTGTTCAGCAACGCACAAGCCGCCTATGAACTTCTCGATCCGCTATTTGCTCAGTACCTCGAAACACTTTACGTGGCGCAGGACGTGGAAACGATGGGCTTTCTCACGCTCGCCTATCGCGACGAAGAAGAACTCGCACGCCAGAAAGCGCGTTTTCCGTGGATTCGCACGCCGCTCGTTCGCGTGCATCCCGAAACGGGCAAGAAGCAGATTTACGTCAACGAGCTGTATACGCAGCGCATTCTCGGGCTCTCGCGCATCGCCAGCCAGAACATTCTCGGCATTCTGTTCGACCTGGTGAAGTCGCCCGAAGTGCTCACGCGCTTCCAGTGGGAAGAAGGCTCGGTCCTTATCTGGGACAACCGCGTCGTGCAGCATCGCGGCGTGGGCGATTACGGCTCGGGGCATCGCGTGCTGCTGCGCGCCGTGGTCGAGTGACGGCGCGCCACAACCATTCCTCATACGCTACGGAAAATAACGATGAATCGCCGTGAAGCACTCAAAAGCCTGACCGCGCTCGGCACGCTCGGCGCAATGGGATGGAGCGCCACCGCCGGCCGCGCGCTCGCGGCCGGCGGCGCTTCGTCCAGCGGGCCGGTGCGCATCACGCTGCCTTCCACGGGCAGCGCCGGCTCGGTTTGGCGTCCGCTGATCGACCAGAATCATTTCGACCAGGGTCTCGATTTGCATTGGGTCACCGCCGACCCCGGCAGCATGCAGGTGCAGCTCACGGCCGGGTCGCTCGACGTGGGCGTGTTCGGCGCGGTGGGCCTCGCCACGCTCGTCAACAAGGGCAGCGACATCGTGCTGTTCGGCCCGGCGCTCAACAATCACGGCCGCTGGCTCGTGAAGGCGGACAGCCCGTATCGCACGCCGCGCGATTTGATCGGCAAGCCGATTGCCTCCACCGCGGAAACCAGCGAAACCTGGCAGCAGGCGCTGATCGCCGCGCATCTCGACGGCCTCGATCTGCGCAAGGACTTCAAGGTGATCCACGGTTCGCCCACGGCGAATCTCGCGCTGTTCCAGCGCGGCGACGTGGAAGCCATCGTCACGCTGGAACCCACGGCGAGCCGCCTCGTCGCGCAAGGCGCGCGAGAAATCGCGCGCGTCGCCGACATCTGGAAGCACGCCACGGGCGAGCGCAACTCGCCGTTCCTCGTCGGTCTGGCGGCAAGCCGCCGCTGGCTCGACGCGAATCGCGACACCGCGCAACGCATCGTGAAGATGTTCGTCGAGGTCAACGGCTTCGTGCATCGGCGTCCGCAATCGCTCACGCAGATCGCGACGCAAATCGGCTTCAGGCCCGACGAAACGGCCGCCGCCGCGCTGCTGCCGCAACGGTTGACCGACGCCTATGCAACCGCCTGGGACACCGAAACATTCGCCACCATCGACAAGCAGATCGACACGGCGGTTTCGCTCGGCATTCTCGCGAAGAAGCCGAATCGCCAAATCTACACGCAACTATCATGAGCGATGCCGTCAAGACCCGCCTGATGCGCCCCGCCGCGCCGCCGCGGCTCGCCGCGCTCCTGCGCCCGCTCGCGGCGCGCGTGCTGCCTTCGCTGCTGTACTTCGTCGTGCTGCTGGCCGCGTGGGAAGCGATGGCGCGCGCGCTGCATTCGCCGCTCGTGCCCGACGTGCGCGCCATTTACGCGCAGATCGTGGAGATCGTCGCGAACGGCAGCGCCTTCGTGCAAATCTGGCTCACGTTCGCGCGCATGGCGCTCGGCTTTCTGCTCGCGCTCGCGGTCGCGCTGCCGGTGGGCATCGCCACGGCGCGCTCGAAGTTGCTCGCGCGCTTCGTCGAGCCCGGCATCACGCTCGGCCTCACGGTGCCGGGTCTCGTGTGGGCGCTGCTGTGCGTGATCTGGTTCGGCACGAGCCTGCTTTCGCCGGTGATTTCGGTGGCGCTCGGCGTGCTGCCTTCGCTCGTCATTTCGGTGAAGGAAGGCATTCAGTCGCTGAGCGGCGAACTCGTGGAAATGGCGCATGTGTTTCGTCTCAAACGGCTCACGATACTGCGCAAGATCTGGTTGCCGCTGCTTTACGCTTTCATCGTGCCGGGCACGCGCGTGGGCTTTTCGATCGCATGGAAAGTGATCGTGCTCGTGGAAATCTTCGGCATGTCCGATGGCGTGGGTTATCAGCTCAACGCGCAGTTCAGCACGCAGAACGTCGAAGGCGTGATCGCGTGGACGGTCGCGTTTTGGGCCACCATGCTCGTGGTCGAGCATCTGATCTTCGCGCCCATCGAGCACCACGCCAATCGCTGGAAGAAAAGGACCGCCGCATGAGCAGCAGCATCACGATCGAAAGCGTGCGCAAGACGTTTCCGCGCTCGGCGCACGGCAACGCATTGACGGTGTTCGACGGCATCGACATCCATATTCCCGCCGGGCAGCTCGTGGCGCTCGTCGGGCCTTCGGGCTGCGGAAAATCCACGCTGCTCAACATGATCGCGGGCCTCGACGCGCCCACGGCGGGCGCGATCCGTTTCGGCGACGGCCGCTCGCGCGCCGCGCCCGAATTGAGCGTGGTGTTTCAGCAGCCGCGCCTGATCGACTGGCTGCACGTGGACGAGAACATTGCCATTGCGTTCGACCGCGTGCGCGACGGCTCGCGCGATGCGCCCGACGCGGCCGCGCGCGAGGCCGCCACGCACGACCTGCTCGCGAAAGTGGGTTTGCTCGGCCACCGGCGCGCGTATCCGCAGTTTCTTTCGGGCGGACAGAAACAGCGCGTGGCGATTGCGCGCGCGTTCGCCGTGCATCCCGACGTGCTGCTGCTCGACGAACCGTTCAGCGCGCTCGACGAACTCACCGCGCGAAAGCTGCGCGAATTGCTGCAAGCGATGTGGGTGGGCGAGGAGGAGCGCCGCCCGACCGGCGTGCTCGTCACGCACAACATGCTGGAGGCGGCATTTCTGTGCGACCGCATCTACGTGATCGGCAAGCATTCGGGCGGCATTGCGGCAACCATCGACGTGGACGTGCCGCGCCCGCGCAACCCCGACGATCCCGCGTTGTTCGACGTGCATCGCGCCATCATGCAAGCGCTCGAATAAACGCATCGCGTTCGGCCTTGCCGTAACCCGCACCACCCATGCAGGCGGATTCGACGATCCGCCTCTTACCTGGCGTCGAATTAATAAGGATTGCAGATTGATCTGCCGCGCCAGCATCGTTTCACTCACTCACGCTTACGTCCGGATTCCCACAATGACAACTCACTTCTCGCGCCGGCGCCCGCTGCATTGCGCCGCCACCGCGGCCAGCGCCGCCTTGTTCGTTCTCGCCGCCGATGCGCACGCTCAAAGCAGCGTCACGCTCTACGGCATCGTGGAGGACGGCCTCGTCTATACGAACAACCAGAAAGGCGGCGCCACGCTCCAGGCGACCACGGGCGCGACCAACACGAGTCGCGTCGGCTTGCGCGGCGCCGAGGACCTGGGCGGCGGTTATCGCGCGGTATTCACGCTGGAAAACGGCTTCGACGCCTCCACGGGCAAGCTCGGCCAGGGCGGTCTGCTGTTTGGCCGCACCGCGAGCGTCGGCATCGCCTCGCCTTACGGCACGGTCACGGCGGGCCGCCAGTACGAACCGGTGAGCGAATACCTCGGCTCGCTGAGCAGCGCGCTGCAATGGGCGGGTTGGACCGGCGCGCATCCGGGCGACGTCGACAACATGCAGTCCACCATCCGTTTCAACAACTCGCTCGAATACGCAAGCCCGGCATGGAACGGCTTCTCGTTCAAGGCGATGTTCGCGCCGGGCGGCGTGGCCGGCTCGTTCGCGCGCCAGCGGGCGATGAGCTTCGGCGCGGGCTGGCAAGGCGCGTTCGGCGGGGTGAGCGCGGCGTATCTGAACCTGAACGATCCTTCGGTGTCGGCGTATGGCGGCACCGTGCTGCCGGGGCAAACGGGCTATGCGAGTCCGGTGGCGAGCCCGATCTACAGCGGCTACGCCTCGGCGGACACGTTGCAGATCGTGGGCGCGGGCGCGAACGTGACGCTCGCGGGCCTGCGGCTGGACGCGATCTACACGAACACGCGCTATCAAAACGTGCAACCCACGGCAACCACGCCGTTTCGCGGCGGCACCGCGCAGTTCAACACGGTCGAAGTCAACGGCAGCTACCGCTTCGCGCCGCAACTGCTGACGGGCGCGGCATTCATCTACACGAAAGGCGAAACCGCTAAATACACGCAGATCAACCTGGGAGCCGATTACTCGCTGTCGCGCCGCACCGACATCGGCCTGATCGGCGTCTGGCAACACGCCACGGGCACGGACTCGACCGGCAAAGCCGCCGTGGCCGATATCGCGAGCCTGAGCGCATCGAGCACGCCCAATCAGGTGGCGATCCGGCTCAATCTGCGCCATCGCTTCTGAGCGAACGCAGGCGCTTCCCGGCATTTCCCCGTCGATGCCGGCGCAACCCGTCGCGCGAAAAAATTCTCGATTGGCGCGACGGATTTCCCCGCCTCCCTCCGTTCAAGCGATAGAGGCCGCGCGCAGCCGCACGCGCCGGCCCGCCCTTGCGAACCCAGGAACTCCGGGAGGCCCTTCATGCCGACACAATCCGCCCGCCCGCTGCGCACGCTGTTCGGCGCCGCCGTGCTCGCGCTCGCCAGCGCTTCCGCCTTCGCCCAGACCGTGATCGTCGCGCCCAATGCGCCGCCGCCGCCGCGCGTGGAAACCGTGCCGCCGCCGCGCGCGGGCTATGCGTGGGACCCCGGCCACTGGCGCTGGGCGCACGGCGGCTACGTCTGGGCGCCGGGCCACTGGCGGCCGGTGCGCGCGGGCTATCGCTGGGTGCCGGGGCATTGGGTCGCGCGCGGCCCGAACTGGCGCTGGGTGCCGGGCCACTGGGCGTGAGACGGCGGCATGAGCCCTGTCGGCCGACGCGGTGCGCGGCCATGAAAACGCTCGCCGCCCTCACCCTGCTCGCGCTCGTTGCGGCCACCCTGAGCGGCTGCATCGTGGTGCCGGCGCGCCCGGCGTACTACCGGCCGGCGGTCGTCGTATATTGAACGTTCGCGAACCGGCCAAAGCCGCGCGGGCCGCCCGGCCGGCGCCCGCCCTCCACGGAGAACACGACGATGACACGCGCGCCGACGCGCATTCCCGCCCGATCGCCGCGCGCGCCTCGCCGGAACGGTGCCGCGCCTCGCCGGAACGGTGCCGCGCCTTGAGCGAGCGCGATCCCGACGCCGACCTCGTCGCACGCGTGGGCGAACACGACGCGGGCGCGGTGCGCACGCTCGTCGCGCGCAAGCTGCCGCGCCTGCTCGCGCTCGCCACGCGCCTGCTCGGCGACCGCATGGAGGCCGAGGACATCGCGCAGGAGACCTTCGTGCGCATCTGGAAACAGGCGCCCCACTGGCGCGGCGGCGAGGCGAAATTCGATACGTGGCTGCATCGCGTGGCGCTCAATCTCTGCTACGACCGCCTGCGTGGCCGCCGCGAGCAGCCCGCCGACACCATGCCCGAGGAAGCCGATCCCGCCGCCGCGCCGGATCTGCATATGGAAACGCGCTCGCGCGACGAACGCGTGCGCGCGGCGCTGGCCGCGTTGCCCGTGCGGCAGCGCGAAGCGCTCGTGCTCACTTATTATCAAGAGCTTTCGAATCTGGAAGCCGCCGGCCTGATGGACATTTCGGTCGACGCGCTCGAAAGCCTGCTGGCGCGCGCCCGGCGCACCCTGCGCGCACAACTGGCCGGCGAAAGCGCCGGCAAGGACTCAGCATGACACCCGAACGATTCCACACGCTCGTCGATGCGTGGGGCGGCGACCCGCGCCGCTGGCCCGAGCACGAGCGCGCCGAAGCGCTGGCGTGGGCGCGCGCGCATCGCGACGAAGCCGACGCGGCGCTCGCGCGCGCGCTCGAACTCGACGCGTGGCTTTCACGCGACTTCATCGAGCCGCCCTCACGCGCGCTGATCGAGCGGATCGCGACGGGCGCGCCTTCGGCGGCGCCGCCCGCGCGCCCGCCCGCCACGCGGCGGCGCTTCTGGTGGTCGGGCGTGGGACTCGCCGGCGTGGGACTCGCGGGCGCGCTGGCCGGCGCGTTCGCCGTGTCGTTCGCGATGTCGTTTTCGTTGCTCGCGGGCGCGCCGAACACGGCACACCCGATCGCCGACAGCAGCTACGGCAGTTACGACGGCGCGCACGAAAGCAGTTTCCTCGGCTCGCTCGACGAAGGGAGCGACGAATGAACCGCCGTTCCTGGAAGGCGCTGATCGTGGGATCGGTGCTGCTCAACGTGTTTTTGCTGGGCGCGATCGCGGGCGGCGCGTGGCGCTGGGTCGCGGCGCAGGGCACGATGCAGTCGCTGATGCAGAAGCAGACGGCGGCGCATCCCGGCCCACGCACCGCGCTGCGTTTCGCCACCGACGACCTTTCGCCGGCGCGCCGCGAGCAGTTCGTCGAAGCGCTGCGCGCCGCGCGCCGCGCGGGCCGCGCCGACGCGATCGAGGCACGCGAAGACCGCCGCGCCGTGCTCGATCTGCTCGCCGCGCCCACGCTCGACCGCGCCGCGCTCGACGACGCGCTCGCGCGCACGCGCGCCGCCGACAGCGCCCTGCGCGCGAAAATCGAAGGCGGCGTGGCCGACTACGCAGCCACGCTCACGCCCGACGAACGCCAGAAGTTCGCCGAAGGGCTGAAGCGCAGCGGCCAGTGGCGGCAACCCGCCGCGCCGCCACGCAACAAGGCCAGCGAAGCCGACTAGAACGGCGCTTGAAACGATAAAGGCGGCAGCGAAGGCGCGGCGCGAAAAAAATCAAAAATCGTGCGACGGATAGTGGCGCGAGCGGCGTTTAAGGAACAGAGAGGCACACACCGACACCTACGCAACGCCACGAGGAACGCGCATGGAAAGCCAGCCGACCGCACGCGCCGCCGCGATCGCGATGAATCGCTTCGGCCTGGGCGCGCGCCCCGACGAAACGCCGCCGCGAGATCCGCAGCAATGGCTGCTCGATCAGTTCGACCGCTACGAGCCGCTGCCCGCCGCGTGGCGCGACCAACCCGGCGCGGTGGCGCTCACGACGCGCTTCGGCGAGGAGCGCATGCAGGGGTTGAACGGTGCCGATAATGCCGCCGATACGGCCGCGAGCGCGCCGCCTGCCGTATCGTCGACATCGTCCGCATTGTCCGCATCGCCTGCATCGCCTGCATCGCCTGCATCGGCAAAACAGGCGCAACGCCAGGCCGTTAACCGCGCGATTCGCCGCGAAGGCGCGCAGGTGTATCGCAGCGCCGTGAATGCGCGCCTCGCCAGCGCGCTGCAAACGGACACGCCGTTCGTCGAGCGCCTCGTGCATTTCTGGTCCAACCACTTCGCCGTATCCGTCGATAAACCGGCGCTCGCGGGTCTCGCGGGTTCGTTCGAAATGGAAGCGATTCGCCCGCACGTGCTCGGCAAATTCGACGACCTGCTCGTGGCCGTCGAACAGCACGCCGCCATGCAGGTCTTTCTCGATCAGGTGCGCTCGGTGGGGCCGAACAGCCGTGCCGCGCTGCGCGCCGACGCGCGCGACCCCGAGCACAAGCGCGGGCTCAACGAAAACCTCGCGCGCGAGATCATGGAACTGCACACGCTCGGCGTGCGCACGGGCTACACGCAGGACGACGTGACCGAATTCGCGCGCGCGCTCACAGGCTGGAGCGTGGCGGGCGTGCGCGGGCCGCAGCCCGGCAACGCGGCGCCCGGCGCCTTCGTGTTTCGCCCCGCGCTGCACGAGCCCGGCGCGCGCACGGTCATGGGCAAAACCTATAGTCAGGATAACGAAGCACAAGCGCTGGCCGTGCTGCACGACCTCGCGCACGCGAACGCCACGAGCCGGCACATTGCGTTTCAGCTCGCGCGGCACTTCGTCGCCGACGATCCGCCGCCCGTGCTCACCGCGCAGCTCGCGCAAGCCTTCGAGCAAAGCGGCGGCGACCTGCCCACGGTGTATCGCGCGCTCGTGGCCGCGCCGCAAGCGTGGCGCGGCACCACCGGCGCGAAGTTCAAGACGCCGTGGGACTGGAGCGTTTCGTCGATGCGCGCGCTCGGCTGGCGCGAGCGCGGCGACCTGAACGCGGCGCCGCTGCTCGCGCAACTGGGCCAGCCCGTGTGGCGCCCCGGCTCGCCCGCCGGTTACGACGACATCGCCGCAAGCTGGGCCGCGCCCGATGCGCTCGTGCGCCGCGTGGAGGTCGCGCAGCGCTTCGCCGCGCGCGTGGGCGACCGGCTCGACCCGCGCACGCTCGGCGAGAGCGTCTTGCCGGGCGTGCTGAGTGCGCCCACGGCCGCCGCCGTCACGCATGCCGAAAGCGCGCAGACCGCGGTCGCGCTGCTGCTCGTTTCGCCCGATTTTCTGAGGAGATAACCGATGCTCTCCCGTCGTCACTTTCTGCGCGTCGCCGCCGCCGGCGCGGGCGCGATGCTCGTCGCGCCGCACATCGTGTTCGCGAACGCGGCCACCGACCGCCGCTTCGTGTTCGTGATCCAGCGTGGCGCCGCCGACGGTCTCAACATCGTCGTGCCCTACGCCGATCCCGCCTACGCGGGATTGCGCGGCGCGCTCGCCATCGACACGAGCCGCGCCGCAAAGCTCGACGGCACGTTCGCGCTGCATCCGGCGCTTGCGCAAACGGCGCAGATGTATCGCTCGGGCGAGGCGCTGTTCGTACACGCGATTGCCTCGCCGTATCGCGACCGCTCGCATTTCGACGGCCAGAACGTGCTCGAAACGGGCGGACGCGCGCCGTATCAGGTCAAGGACGGCTGGCTCAACCGGCTCGTGGCGCAAGTCGGATCGACGCAGGAAAACGCCATCGCGTTCGCGCCGACCATGCCGCTCGCGCTGCGCGGCGCCGCGCGCGCCACCTCCTACGCGCCCTCCGCGCTGCCCGCCGCCTCCGACGATCTGCTTACGCGCGTTTCCGCGCTCTACGACGGCGACGCGCAGTTGCGCGGACTGTGGGCTTCGGCGATGAATGCGCGCGGGCTTGCCGGCGACGCGCACGCAAAGCAGGACCCGGCCGGTGTGGGCAAGCTCGCCGCGCAATTTCTCGCGCGCCCGGACGGCCCGCGCATCGCCATGATCGAAACCGGCGGCTGGGACACGCACAGCGCGCAGAACGCGCGGCTTTCGAATCAACTGAAAGCGCTCGACACCCTGCTCGCGGCGCTGCGCGACGGCCTTGGCCCCGCGTGGGGCAGCACCACGGTGCTGGTCGCAACCGAGTTCGGGCGCACGGCGGCGGCCAACGGCACGGGCGGCACCGACCACGGACAGGGCTCCGTGGCGATGCTGGCGGGCGGCGCGGTGGCCGGCGGACGCATGATCGCCGACTGGCCGGGCCTGCGCAACGCCGACCTTTACGAAGGCCGCGACCTCAAGCCCACCGCTTCGCTCGATGCGCTGATCGCGGGCGCGGCGGCCGAAACGCTCAGGCTCGATCCGCAACGCACGCACGCGGCGCTATTCGCGCAAGCGGGCGCATCGCAGCCCATGACGGGTTTGATCAAGACGTGACAAACACGCGAAACGGATGCGGCGCGAAGAGACCCGGCGAAACAACGACACGCCAATCACAAATCCACAATCAAGGAGGAATAACACCGTGAAAATGAAGCCGATACTTCTCGCCACCCTGCTGACCGGCTCGGCGCTGCTTTCGGCGTGCGTGGTCGAACCCGCGCGGCCGCCGCAGCCCGCGCCGCGCGTGGAAGTGGCCCCGCCGCCGCCCGCGCCGGGCTATCACTGGGTCAAGGGCCACTATCGCTGGGAAGGCAACCACTGGGCGTGGGTGCCGGGGCATTGGGTTGAAGCCTACTGATGTTTCAATACTGATGCTTCAATTCAGTCAGGATCCCTTATCGACCGGCAGCGCGCGACACGCGGTAATCGCGTGCGTCATCAAGAACGCTTGCGCCTCGGTGAACTTGCGCATGGCACCGTGCGTCAGGTTCGATTCGCCGCCTTGCAAAGGCCGATCGGTTGCGCGTAAAACGGCGCGAGGCACCCGCCTCGCGCTTTCGCCGACAAATCGCCGTTGGGAGCCGATGCACGCGGCCTGCCGTAAGCGCCGAGCGGCGCCCTCGATCGAAAGAAGCCTCAAGTCAACGAATGCGGATCGACAATTCGACGTCGTCGCCCACGGCGGTCGAGAGATAGCCGGAATCGTGCGAGCGCATGCGCGCGAGATATTCGGGGCTGAAATCGGCATTGTCGGCGACGATCAACGCGCCCGGCCGCAAGCGGCTTTCGACAAGATTCAGCACGTCGTCGTAGAGCGCTTTCGCGCCGTCCAGCAGCAGCAAGTCGATTGTTTCCGGCAAGTCGGCGCTCAGCGTCTCGAGTGCGTCGCCTTCGCGAATTTCCACGAGATCGCCGACACCGCCTTCGGCAAAGTGCGCGCGCGCCCGCGCCACCTTGCCCGCCTCGAACTCCGTCGTGATGATGCGGCCGCCGCCGTTGTCGCGCAACGCCGCAGCGAGATGCAGCGTGGAAATGCCGAACGAGGTGCCGAATTCGATCACCGTTCGCGCGCGCGTGCTGCGCGCCAGCGTGTACAGCAACACGCCCGTTTCCCTGGAAACGGGCAGCCAGAGGTCTTTCAGCTTGCCGTAAAACTCCCGATACCCGGTCTTGCTGCGCAGCAGGCGCGCGCGTTCTTCACGCGGCATCTTCGCGAGTTCGGGGCTGGTGGCGGCGTCGGCTTCGTCGAACAGGCGTTGCAGCAGCGGACCGACCGGCGATGTGATGAGTGTGCTCATGATGAAGTTTTCCAGATCGAATGAATCAAACGAAGGCGCGCTTTGAATTCGCTTTAAATTCGCTTTAGACGCGCTTTGAAAGTACGTGTACGGCGCTTGCGGCAATGCGCCGCCGCGATAGAGCCGCGGCGAGCAGACGTAGCCGCGCCCGCGACGAATCGCGTTGCGTTGAGGTCGACATAATCGTTAGGAATCCGTTTTAAATGGAGCGATGCCGGTGCGGGCTCGACATCGCATCGCGCAACTCGGGAATTCAGGCTGAGGCAAGCACGTTGCGTTGCATTGAAGAATACGATGAATGCATCGCGTTTTCTATTCGCATTCGCGGGCGCGATCCGAAATGCGCGCCGGGCGCCGTCGGGCCTGCATTTGCGGGCGAAAAGGCGCGGCTCACGCATGCTCTCGCGCGCCGCTATTCACGTTTGCGGCAAGACCGGCGCCAATTGCTTGAGCGCGAGTGCGAACGCCACTACACTACCAGTCGTTTTTCGCCCTTCGCTTTTCGCCCTTCGCTTTTCCCTTTTTTTCGCCCTTCGTTAACGACACTTCACGACCATGGCTACACGCCGAAGCCCTCAGATCGCCTCGCGCAAAGCGCCGCAGCAGGCGCGCTCCACCGAACTCGTGGCCGCCATTTTGCAAGCGGCCGCCCAGGTCTTGAAGAAAGAAGGCGCGCAACGCTTCACGACGGCGCGCGTGGCGGAAAAAGCCGGTGTGAGCGTTGGGTCGGTTTATCAATACTTTCCCAACAAGGCGGCCATTCTGTTTCAGTTGCAAAGCGACGAATGGCGGCAAACCGGCGAAATGCTGGGCGGCGTGCTGTCCGATACGAGCAGGCCGCCGCTCGAACGGATGCGCATCTTCATTCACGCGTTCATCAAATCGGAGTGCGAGGAAGCGAAAATGCGCGTGGCGCTCAACGACGCCGCGCCGCTCTATCGCGACACGCCCGAGGCACGCGAGGCGCGCTCGGCCATCGACCCTATCGTCGATACGTTCATGCTGGAAATGCTTCCCGAGGCGGCGGCGCCCCAACGCGCGCTGGCGGGCGACCTGATCGCGGCCACGTTCAGCAGCGTGGGCAAGCACTTTTCGGGCAAGCCGCGCACGGCCGAGGAAATCGAAGCCTACGCGAACGCCATGACGGACATGTTCAGCGCGTATCTCGTGAGCCTGGGCCGGCGCTAGGCGGCGCGCGGCGGGACATCGAAGGCGATTTTCACGAGCCCGCGTGGCGCGACGTTCGTGAAGTTGAAGTGCGAGCGGCGTTATCGAACCGCAGCAGCGCGAGTTAAATCGGCGAGTTAAATCGGCGAGTTAAATCCGCGAGTTAAACCCGCGATTAGACCAGCGAGTTAAACCCGCGAATCAAACCAGCAATTGCCGCGCAAGAATCTCGCGCGCCTGCGCGACGGTTTCGCTTTCGCCGGAAGCAGGCGGCGTGAGCGAAAACACGGCCTGAGTGAGCGCGGGCAGTTGATGGCGCGCGCCCAGCTTCACGAGCCCTTCGCCAATCGCCGACGCGCACAGGCAACCCACGCCCAGCCCCGCGGCCAGCAACGATTGCAGCCCCGCCACGCCCGAGGCGCTGTGTACCATCACATAGGGAATGCGCTGATCCTCGAGCGCGCTCACGGCCACCTGGTGCGCCACGCAGTCGTCGGGCAGCAGCACGAGCGGCAGCGGCTGCGGCAGCGACTCCGCGAGCGCCGGCGACGCAACCCAATGCAGCGATTCGCGCCGCAGCACCCAACGCGTGTCGCTGGGCGCGGGACGCACGCGTGCGCCTTCGATATGCATCACCACGCCGATATCAATTTGCCCGCGCGCGAGCGCCAGCTCGATCTCGCCGCTTTTCGCCGAACTCACGTGCAGGCTCAATTGCGGATAGCATTCGCGCAGCCGCGCGAGCATGCCCGCCACTTCGTGAGTGCGGAAATACTCGCTGATGCCGACGCGCAATTCGCCCCGGATCGACTGCCCGCGCGCCTCGTCGAACGCGGCTTCGTTGAGCGCCACGATGCGCCGCGCCTGGTCGAGCAGCCGCAAGCCGGCCGGCGTGGCCGCCACGCCGCGCTTGCTGCGCACGAACAGCGGCACGCCCGCGCGCGCTTCGAGCTTGCGCATCTGCTCGCTCACCGTCGATTGCGAGAGGTGCAGCGCGGGCGCCGCCGCGGTGAGACTGCCCACCTCCGCGACCACGGTGAAGGTTCGCAACTGGTCGAGTTCGAAACCGCGCATGATGCCGCCCCTCTATCCATCGGTTAAGTCGATGGATGTTACCAGCATTTCCCGCTTTTCCGCTGACGGCATGCCGTGGACAATGCAATCTCGGCCCGGCTCCCCCGGGCTTCGACGCAAGGTTTCCGCATGACCGACAACACCGTACCGGCGGCCGCGCCCGCCGCGCCCGCGCAACACGCCGCCGCGCCTTCCGACACGAGCAGCCACCACGGCTGGGCGCTCGTGGTCCTGCTCGTGGGCGCGATCCTCCCGCCGCTCGACTATTTCATCGTCAACCTCGCGCTCCCGGCGATTCACGGCGGCCTCGGCGCGAGCAGCGCGCAATTGCAGCTCGTGGTGTCGGCGTATGCGTGCGCGAACGCCGTCGCGCAAATCACGGGCGGACGGCTCGGCGACCTCTACGGCCGCAGGCGCATGTTCATGATCGGCATGGCGGGATTCGTGATCGCCTCCGCCGTCTGCGGTCTTGCGCCGAGCGGCGGCGTGCTGGTCGGGGGACGCATCCTCCAGGGCTTGTTCGCCGCCGTGCTCGCGCCGCAAGTGCTCGCGACGATCCGCAGCGTGTTCACGCCGCACGAGCAGATTCGGGTGATGAGCTTCTACGGCTTCGTGTTCGGCGTGGCCGCCGTGATCGGCCAGTTGGGCGGCGGCGCGCTCATCAGCCTGCATCCGTTCGGGCTGGGCTGGCGCGCGATTTTTCTCGTGAATCTGCCGATCGGCGCGCTCGCGCTGCTCGGAAGCTGGCGCTTCATTCCCGAAAGCCGCCCGCAGCATCGCGCGCGCATCGACTTGCCCGGCTCCGCACTGCTCTCGCTATTTCTGCTGATGCTCGTGTATCCGCTCACGCAAGGCCGCGAAACCGGCTGGCCCGCATGGATGCTCGCGTGCCTCGCGCTCTCGCTGCCCGTGCTCGCGCTGCTGCTGCGCGTGGAGCGGCGCACGCTCGAAGCGGGCCGCGACCCGCTGCTCGACGTGCGGCTGTTTCGCAATCCCGTGGTCGCGCTCGGGCTCACGCTCGCGTTCCTGTTCTATATGCTGAGCGCGTTCTTTCTCAGCTACGGCATCTTTCTGCAAGGCGCGCTGCAATGGTCGCCGCTCGTGTGCGGCCTCGCGATCCTGCCGTTCGGGCTGGGCTTTCTCGGCAGTCCGCTGCTGATGCCGCGCCTCGTCGCGCGTTTCGGCAGCTATCGCGTGCTCACGCTCGGCTTCGCGATGATCGCCATCGGCCTGAGCACGGCCGCCGCGCTCGCGCGCACGAGCGCGCCCGGTGCGGGCTTCTATCTGGGGCTTGCAGCGATGGGCATCGGCCAGGGGCTGGTGCTGCCCTCGGTCGTGCGCATCGTGCTCGCGGAAGTGGAGCCGGCGCGCGCGGGCGTGGCGTCGGGCATGGTCACGGCGATGTTGCAGATCGGCGCGGCCGTGGGCGCGGCCACCTTCGGCGGCGTGTTCTTCGCGCGGCTCGGCGCGCATCCGGCGCCGGCCGATTACCCGGCGGCGTTCAGAACGGCGATGTTCGCGCTCGTGATCGTGCTGTGGGGCTGCATGCTGCTTTCGACGCGGCTTCCGGCGCTGCATCGGCGCGCGATGGCGAGGCGTTGAGGCGGCGAAGAACGCAGCGCGGCGGCGAGCGAGGCGGCAGGCACGGCGGCGAGCGAGGTGGCAAGCGCGGCGGCGAGCGCGGTGGCAGGCACGGCGGCGAGCAAGGTGGCAAGCACGGTGGCAAGCGCGGCGCGAAGCGCTGTTCCGGCCGTCACGCGAACTGCCAGAGCCCGCGCAATTCGACCGCCCCGCGCCGTTCGCGCCGCACCTTCTGCATTTCCTGCTCGGCGACCTCCATGGCCTGCTGGACGCCGAGAAACCGCACCGCCACGCTGCCCGCGCAAGCGCCCTGGTAGCGCGCCGCGCCTTCGCGAAACGCGTATTCGCCGTTGACCGCGCCGCGCATGCGCTCGGCCAGCGCGGCCGCCTGCTGCGTGGCCGCGTCGAAATCGGCGGGACCGCGCGCCACGACCGCGAACTGGTCCCAATCCATACGCGCGAGCAAGCCGTGCGTGCCGCCCGCTTGCGCGAGCCGGCTCGCGCAGGCGCGCAGAAACTGGTCGGCGGCCTCGTAACCGAGCCGAACCTTGATCTCCTTGATGCCGTCGAGATCGAGCATGCAGACCGTCACATAGGCGCCGTCGCGCGACGCCTCCGCGAGCCGCCGGCCCAGCTCCTCGATCAGCGCCTTGCGGTTGGGCAGCCCGCTCGCTTCGTCGACACGCGCCTGGCGTTGCAGATGTTCGTTCGTGAGGCGCAATTGCTCGAGCAGTTGCTCGCGTTCGAGATGTTCGGAGATCAGCTTGGCGAACACGTTGAGCGCACTGCGGGCGCGCGAGCTGACTTCGCGGCTGTCGCGGCTGATTCCGCATAACGTGCCGATCACCGCGCCGTTGCCGGCGCAAACCGGCACGCTCGTATAAGTCTGAATGCCGAGTTCGGCCGCCGCGCGCGAATCGCCCCAGATTTCGCGAACGTTGTTCACGACTTGCCGCCCGCTTTCGAGGCAGCGCTTGCACAAGGTGTCGAACCACGGCACCTGCAAGCCTTCGGGCACGCCGTTCGCGCCCGTATTGAGCGCATAGACGACCGTCTGCACTTCGCGGCTGAAATCGACGGACGTGAGATAAGTCGATTCGAGCCCGGTGAGCACTTCGAGCATTTCCAGAATGGGGCGAACGAGCGATTCGAGGCTGTCCGCGTCGGCGAGGCCCTGCGAGAGCCGTTCGATTGTTTCATCCATGCGGGGGAATTCCGGGCAAGGGCTTGACGATAAATTCTACCTGCTAAACGGCTGTTATTCGTTTAAAGCGTCTTAAAGCGCGGCTATCGGCGGGATTGGCAAGTTCAAATAGCCAGACGCGCGCCGCCAGGCAATGCTGCATTCATCGCGCAATAGCCGGTCTTTTAAAAGCCGCCTTGAAAATCGGGAATAAATCGGCGCTGAAGCGCGTTAGTCGGTGTCAGCCAGTCATTCGCATGCGGCCCTATGACGGCAGGCATGCGCGAACAACAAAATTCAAGTCGGGGTAGTCATGATTTCGATGCGTCGTTTTTCAGTGCGTGGACAACTCATCGGCGGATTCGGCGTGCTGCTGCTCGCGCTCGTCGCTCTCGCGGCCGTTTCGCTTTATCAGGTGCGCAACATCCGCATGCGCCTCGACGACATCATCGACGTCAATGGCGTGAAAGAACGCTACGCCATCAATTTCCGCGGCAGCGTACACGACCGCTCGATCGCCGTGCGCGACGTGCTGCTCGTGAGTCCCGCCGACCTGCCCGGCGTGGTCGATCATATCCAGCAACTCGCCGGCGACTACGAACGCTCGGCACAACCGCTCGACCGGCTGTTCGCGGCCAACGCGGGCATCGTGCCCGCCGAGCGCGCGATTTACGCGCGCATCAACGCGGCGCGCGAACGCACCATGCCGCTCGTCGGCGACATCATTGCGCGTCAGCGCAGCGGCGACACCGAAGGCGCGCGCCGCG
Organism: Paraburkholderia sp. J41; assembly: GCF_905220235.1. Lineage (NCBI taxonomy): Bacteria > Pseudomonadati > Pseudomonadota > Betaproteobacteria > Burkholderiales > Burkholderiaceae > Paraburkholderia > Paraburkholderia sp. J41. The sequence goes on from NZ_CAJMZE010000012.1 coordinate 123,401, forward strand.
TCCTGCTCGACGAAGCGCGCCCCGCGTTCATCGAATGGCTCGCCGGCATCAACGCGCTGATCGACTTCGAAGAGGCGCGCAGCGAAAAGCAAGGCGCCGAAGCGCGGCGAATCAGCGCCGACTTCAACCTCTTCATGGGGCTGCTCGCGGCCATCGCCTGCGCGCTGGGCACGGGCACCGCATGGTTCGTCGTCCGAAACATCGGCCGCACGCTGGGCGCCGATCCGCGCGATCTGATCGCTTTCGCCGAAGCCATTCGCGGCGGCGACCTCGCGCGCGACGTGGCGTTGCAGGAGAACGACACGGCCAGCGTCATGGCAACCGTCGCCCGCATGCGCGACACGCTCGCGGAAATCGTCGCGCAGGTGCGCGGCGCCGCCGAAGGCGTGAGCGAAGCGAGCCACGAGATCGCGCAGGGCAATGCCGATCTCGGCGAGCGCACGGGGCGCCAGGCCAGCGCGCTCGAGCAGGCCAACAGCGCGCTCAGCGAGTTCGACGCGAGCGTGGCCGCCAACGCGGGCAACGCGAAACACGCCGACGCGCTTTCGAAACAGGCGTCCACCACGGCGAGCGACGGCGGTCTGGCGGTGGGCCGCGTGACCGAGTCGATGCACGGCATTCGCACCTCGTCGGCGCGCATCGGCGAGATCATCGCGGTGATCAATTCCATCGCGTTCCAGACCAATATTCTCGCGCTCAACGCCGCCGTGGAAGCGGCTCGCGCGGGCTCGCACGGACGCGGCTTCGCCGTGGTCGCGAGCGAGGTGCGCAAGCTCGCGCAGCACAGCGCCGAAGCGGCCAGCGAAGTGAAGTCGCTGGTGGAAGACAGCGTTTCGCGCGTGAACGAAGGCACGCGCGAAGTGGATGCGGCGGGCGCGACCATCGCGAAGGTCGTGACCTCTTCCGGCGACGTGATGTCGATCATGGGCGAGATCAACGATGCCTGCCGCGCGCAGACGCAGCAGATCGGCGAAGTGCGCGACATGATCGACCACCTCGAACGCGCGACGCAGCAGAACGTCGCGCTCGTGGAGCAATCGGGCTCGGCAGTGGCTTCGTTGCAGGCGCAAGCCGGCACGCTGCTCGCCACGGTCGATCTCTTCACGCTCGCGCGGCACGCGCAAACGGCGGTCTCGCCTCAGCGCGCGGGCAAGCCCCACGCGGCCGGATCGAAACGGTCGAGCGCATCGAGAACGGCGTCCGCGCTCGCGTAACGCTCGCGGTCCATCGCGGGGTCGGGCACGGCGATCACGCGCATGCCCGCCGCGCGCGCGGCCATCACGCCGAACGGCGAATCTTCGAGCACGAGCGCTTCGTGCGGCGCCACGCCCAACCGCCGCGCCGCGACGAGAAAGATGTCGGGCGCGGGCTTGGCCGCGTGAACCTCGGGATCGTCGGCGGTCACGATCGCGTCGAACAGCGCAAACCACTCGCGATGCCGCGACGTTTTCAGGTCGAAGTACGCGCGCGTCGAACTCGTGCCCACCGCAATGGGCACGCCGTGCGCCGCGAGATGACGCACGAGCGCCGCCGCATGCGGCTTCGCGGGCGCGGCCGCGAATTGCGCGCGCAACAGCGGCTCGCGCTCGGCGAGAAATTCGTCGGCCGTGATCGGCAGCGCGAGCGCGTCCACCACGTATTCGGCAAGTTCGCGCGCGCCGCGCCCGATCGTGTTCTGCTTCACGTCCCAGCCGAACACTTTGTCGAAGCGGCCCGCGATGGCTTGCGTGACGTCCGTGTAAATGCCTTCGGTGTCGAGCAGCAAGCCGTCCATGTCGAAGATGACCGCGCGCACGGCGCCGCGCGCGTTCTCAATCGCCATACGGCACCCAGATGTTTTTCACCTGCAACGCGCGCCGCGCGAACTCTTCGCTGCCCGCCGGCACGTCGTGCGCGGCGTCGAAGGCGCTTGCCCACACCGGCTTGAGATTGCCCGCCGATTCCGCTTGCGCCGCCGCGAGGCCGGCCGCCTCGCCCGCATACCAGAGCGCGTCCACGTCTTGATGGCCCGCGAGCGCGCGCGTGAGTTCGGCCGCCGGCCCGCCGACCAGATTGACGACGCCGCCCGGCACGTCGCTCGTTTCGAGCAGCGCATACACGTCGGCGGCCACGAGCGGATGCGCGCGCGAGGTCACCGCCACCACGCGATTGCCGAGCGCGATGGCGGGCGCCATCAACGCGATCAATCCGGCGAGCGGCGCGGCGTCCGGGCAGACGATGCCGATCACGCCCCACGGCTCGTTCATCGCGAGCGTGACGTTGCGCGTGACGGTGGAATGCACGCGGCCGTCGACCTTATCGGCGAGCGCGGCGTAGCGAAACAGCGCGCGCACGCTGCGCTCGACTTCGGCGGCCGCATCGGCGGCGCTGCACGACGTGTGCGCGGCCAGCAGCGACGTGAACGCGTCCTTGCGCGCCGCGAGATTTTCGGCCAGATAGTAGACGACCTGGGCGCGCGCATGGCCCGTCATCGACGACCACGCTGCGGCCTTGCGCGCCGCCTCCACGGCGTTGCGCACGTCCTTGCGGCCGCCGAGCGGCGCGAAGCCGAGCGTCTTGCCTTGCGCGTCGCGCACGGCGTAGCTGTAACCCGAATCCGGCCGCGTCTGCTTGCCGCCGATATACAGCTTGGCCGTGCGATCGACGCCGTCGCTCGCGAACGGCGCCTCGGGCGCGGGCGAGGGAATCGGCGCGGGCGTGGAAGCGGCATGAATCTGCGCGCCGCGCGCAGCCGTTTCCACGAGATATTCGAGCATGCCTTCGCGCCCGCCCTCGCGGCCGTAACCGCTCTCGCGATAGCCGCCGAAGCCCGCCGCCGCGTCGAACTGATTCGCGCTGTTGACCCATACCACGCCCGCCTTGGCGGCGGCGGCCACGGCCAGCGCGCGCGTCATGTTCTCGGACCATACCGAAGCGGCGAGCCCGTAGCGCGTGTCGTTGGCGAGCGCCACGGCTTCGTCGGGAGTCCGAAACGTACTCGACGTCACCACCGGCCCGAAGATTTCCTCGCGCACGAGCACCGACGACGTTTCCACCTCGGTGACGAGCGTCGGCGGATAGAAGAAGCCCGTTTCGCGCGCCGCGTATGGCGCCTGATAGCAGCTTGCGCCCTCTGCGATGCCGCGCTCCACGAGCGCGCCGATGCGTTCGAGCTGCACGCGCGCGACAATCGCGCCCACATCGGTGGACTTGTCGAGCGGATCGCCCACGCGCAGGCTGCTCATGCGCGTCCTGAGCTTGTGGTGGAACGCCTGCGCCACGCCTTCCTGCACGAGAATGCGCGAGCCCGCGCAGCACACCTGGCCCTGGTTGAACCACACCGAATCCACCACGCCTTCCACGGCCGCGTCCAGATCGGCGTCCTCGAACACCACGAACGGCGACTTGCCGCCCAGTTCGAGCGAGAGCTTCTTGCGCGTGCCCGCCGTCGCGCGGCGAATCGCGCGACCCACTTCCGTGGAGCCCGTGAACGCGATCTTGTCGACGTCGGCGTGCTGCACGAGCGCGGCGCCCGTTTCGCCGTCGCCCGTCACCACGTTGACCACGCCCGCCGGCACGCCCACTTCGCGGCAGATTTCCGCGAACGCGAGCGCCGTGAGCGGCGTGAACTCGGCGGGCTTGAGCACCACGGTGTTGCCCGCCGCGAGCGCGGGCGCGATCTTCCACGCGAGCATCAGCAGGGGGAAATTCCACGGGATGATTTGCCCGCACACGCCCAGCGCTTCGTGGCGCGGAAATTCGCTCGCGAGCAATTCCGCCCAGCCAGCGTGATGATAGAAGTGGCGCGCGACGAGCGGCACGTCGATATCGCGCGATTCGCGAATCGGCTTGCCGTTGTCGAGCGTTTCGAGCACGGCGAGAAAGCGCGCGTGCTTCTGCACGTGGCGCGCGATCGCGTAAAGCAGGCGCGCGCGTTCGTGGCCCGGCGTGGCCGACCAGCCGGCGAACGCGCGGCGCGCGGCGCTCACGGCGGCGTCCACGTCGGCGGCGCTGCCTTGCGCCACGTGCGCGAGCAGCGTTTCGTCGGCGGGATTGCGCACTTCGAACCACGCGTCCTGCGCGGGCGCGGCGAACTCGCCGTCGATGAAGTGCGGGAAGCGCCGCTCATGCCGGTCGAGCCAGGCGAGGACGATATCGGCGCTTTCCGGCGCTGGACCGTAATCCATGGTGGCCAAGATATCCTTTAGGATTGCTGATGAATGGTTCATGCAAGTGTCCTGTCAATACTTAAGCAATGCGCGTGGGGGACGCGTCAGGCCATGCTGTGACGATGCAGCGCCGAATAATGCCCGGTCACGAAATGTTCGAGCTGGCGTTCGAGATCGGCGAGCAGCGAGCTTGCGCCGATGCGGAACAACGCCGGGTCGAGCCAGGCATGGCCCAGTTCTTCCTTCATGAGCACGAGCCAGTTCACGGCTTCCTTCGCGGTGCGCAAGCCGCCCGCCGGTTTGAATCCCACCTTGAAACCGGCAAGCGCTTCGTAGTCGCGTATCGCGCGGCACATCACGAGGCTCACGGGCAGCGTGGCGTTCACCTCTTCCTTGCCCGTGGAAGTCTTGATGAAGTCGGCGCCCGCCATCATCGCGACCATGCTCGCGCGGTACACGTTGCGCAGCGTCTTGAGGTCGCCGGTGGCGAGAATCGCCTTCAGATGCGCCTCGCCGCATGCTTCGCGCATCTGGCGCACTTCGTCGTAAAGCGCGTTCCAGTTTTGCAACAGCACGTATTCGCGCGTGATGACGATGTCGATCTCGCGGGCGCCTTCGCTCACGGCATAGCGAATCTCCTCCAGGCGCTGCTTGAGCGGCGTGAGCCCCGCCGGAAAACCCGTCGCCACCGAAGCGACCGGAATGCCCGAGCCTTCGAGCGCCTGCACGGCCGTGCGCACCATCGTCGGATAAACGCAAACCGCCCCGGTGGTCGGCGGCGCGTCTTCGAGGCCGAGCGCGCTCACGATGTCGTCGCGCAACGGGCGGCGCGCTTTCGCGCACAAGCGGCGCACGCGGCCCGGCGTGTCGTCGCCGGCAAGCGTCGTGAGATCGATGCATTGAATCGCCCTCACCTGCCACGCGGCCTGCCACACTTTCTTGACCGAGCGGCGCGCGCCGAGCGAGTCGCTGCGCCGCTGCGCGGCGGGCGCGTTCACTTGCGGCAGCAGCACCGCGTCGAGCGCGAGCGGCATGCCCGCGTTGCGCGGCGGATGTAGTTCGCGATGTGATTCGTGGTCCGAAACAATCTCGATGGAAGCGGAAGGCGTCGGCGCCGTGGCGCGTCGGCGATCCATGCGATCTCTGGCGGTCATGTGCGCCCCGCGTAATGGTCGATGAGTCGGTTGAGCAAAATGGCGAGCACGATGATCACGCCGGTGATGGTCATCTGATAGAACGAGCCGAGTCCCACCAGATTGAAGATGTTGCGCAGCACTTGCAGCAGCATCACGGCCACGGCGGTGCCGAGCATGCCGCCGCGCCCGCCGAAGAGGCTCGTGCCGCCCAGCACCACGGCGGCGATGGCGTCGAGTTCCATGCCTTGCGCCGACGTGGGCTGGCCAATGTGCAGGCGCGAGGTGAGCAGAATGCCGCCGAACGCCGCGAGCAGGCCCGAAATGGCGAACACGGCGATCGACACGGCGCGCACCGGCACGCCGGAGAGCCGCGCGGCCTCCACGTTGCCGCCCGTCGCCAGCACGTATTCGCCGAACACGGTGTAGCGCAGCACGAGTCCGGCGACGATCGCCACGCCGATGAACAGCAGGCCCATCACCGGAAACATGAGCGTCGTGCCGGGAACGAGCGGCACCATGGCCGAGCCGATCGCGCTAAAGCCTTCGGGCAGGCCGCCGATCGGCGAGCCGTCGGAAAGCAGGAACGTCGCGCCGCGAAACGAGACCAGACCCGCGAGCGTGATGATGAAGCTCGGCACCTTGCCATACACGGCGATGCCGCCCATCAACGCGCCCGCCGCGAGACCGAGGCCGAGCGAGATGGGCACCGCGAGCCACGGCGACATGCCGCCTTGCAGCAGCACGGCCACGACGATGCCCGCGAACGCCGAAAGGCTGCCCACCGAAAGGTCGATGTTCGCGGTGAGAATCACGAACGTCATGCCCACGGCGACGATGCCCACCACGGCCGCCTGCTGGAACAGATTGGCGATGTTGCCGAAGGTGAGAAAGTCGCTCGACAGCGACGTGGCGATACCGACCGCGAGCAGAAAAATCAGAATGAAGTTGTAGCGCAACGCCCAGTCGATCAGCGTGCGCGTGCCGATGCGGCGCTGCGACTCGCCGCCCGGCGGCATGATGTCCTTCGAAGTCGTATCCATGTTCAGGTCCTTCTTCCGGTGATGGTCGCCTGCTGGATCTCGCGGCTCGTTGCCACGGCCGGATCGAAACAGACGGTGTTCCTGCCTTCGTGAATCACCCATATGCGGTTGCAGTTCGCGTAGAGTTCCTCCAGTTCGCTGCTGGCCACGAGAATGGCCGCGCCCTCCTGCGCGAGACCGCGCGCGAGCCGGTACAGGTCCGCTTTCGCGCCGATGTCGAGGCCGCGGCTCGGTTCGTCGAGCAGCAGCAACTGCGCGCCGTCGAGAATCCACTTGGCCACCACGACCTTCTGCTGATTGCCGCCCGAAAGCTGCCGCACAGGCTGCGCCACCGACCCAAAGCGCGTTTGCAACTGCTTCAGCACGGGCTGCGCTTGCGCCTTCATGCGCCGGTGCGAAAGCCAGCGTTGCCGCCGGATGCGTGCGAGCGTCGCGTTGCGATAGATCGGAGCGTCGAGCACCAGCCCTTCGGTCTTGCGGTTTTCGGGCACGAGGCCCACGCCGCGCCGGATCGCATCCTTCGCGTGACGAGGGCGATACGGCGCGCCGAACAGCTCCACGTCGCCGCTGGCGCGCGTCACGCCGAACAGCGCCTTGAGCAGCGTGGTGCGCCCCGCGCCGTTCAGGCCCGCAAGCCCGACCACTTCGCCGCGCCTGACTTCCAGATCGCGGATCGACAAGCCGGCGGGGCCGTCGAGCCGCTTCACGCGCAGCGCCAACGCCTCTTCGGGCGGCGCGAATTCGCCGCGTTCGAGCAGCGCATGACTGTCGCCGACCACGGCGCTCACGAGCGCGGCTTCGTCGACAGCGGCCACGTCGAAGGTGTCCACCGTGCGGCCCGAACGCAGCACCGTCACGCGGTCGCCGATCTCGCGAATCTCGTTCAGGCGATGGCTCACGTAAAGCACGGCCACGCCGTCGGCCGTGATTTCGCGAATCACCTGAAAGACCTTTTCGAGTTCCGTTTCGTTGAGCGCGGCGGAAGGCTCGTCCATCACGACGATGCGCGCCGAAGCCGTGAGCGCGCGCGCGATCGCCGCGAGCTGCTGATTGGCGATGGACAGCGTTTCCACGCGCGCCGTGAGCGGGAACATGGCGCCCACGCGGGCGAGCGCCGCGGCCGCGAGCGCGCGCCGCTGCTTGCGCGCAACGATGCCGAAGCGGCGCGGCGTGTGCCCGAGCAGCAGGTTTTCTTCGACCGTCATCTGCGCAATCAGGTCGAGTTCCTGGTAGATCATGGCGATGCCGTTCGCGCTCGCCTCGTGCGGGCTGCGCAGATCGACGCGCCTGCCGTCGATCTCCATCGCGCCCGTATCGGGACGATGCACGCCCGCGACGATCTTGAGCAGCGTGCTCTTGCCCGCGCCGTTCGCGCCCAGCAGGCAATGCACTTCGCCGGGGCGCACTTGCAGCGAGGCGTCGACGAGCGCGACCACGTTGGGCGGAAAGCGCTTCGCGACGTGGCTGACGTCGAGTACGTAATCACTCATCGCCGTGCTCCATGAGAAAGTTCGCCGTGGCTTCGTCGGTGGCGAGCACGTTCACGTAGCCCGCGCGCACCGCCGCGCGCGCCACGCGATGCTTGCCCTCGCCCACGCATACGCCGATCGAATAGCGCTTGTCGCGCAGTTTCTCGGGGCGCAGGCCGATGGTGCGATTGTCGATTTCGGGCGCGACGATCTCGCCGCGTTCGTCGATGAAGCGGCCCAGGATATCGCCCACGGCCCCGCGTTTCGCGAGATCGCGCATGATCGCGGCATCCACGTAACCCGATTCGACCAGCACCGAGCGCTCGGAAAGCTCGCCCAGACTGAAGCACGCCACGGGCGTTTCCTCGGCGAGGCGCAGCACGTCGGCGATGATGTGATCCTGCTCGATGGCTTCGCGCGTGCGTTCGCTGCCGAGCATCGCGGGCACCGGCAGCAAGGTGGCGTGACCGTTGCCCGCATGCGCGAAGCGCTCGGCCACGTTGTTGGTCTGCTCGGCCACGTTGCGGATATTGATGGCGCCGTTGAGCAGCACCACATGCACGCCGTCGTTCCAGCGCGGCGGCAGCCATTGCGCCATCTTCATCATCGTGCGGCCCCAGGACACGCCCACGAGCGGCGGCTGCAACGCCGCGAGATAACGCCCCGCCGCCTGCGTGACGACGTTGAGCTGCACGTCCTCGTCGCCGCTGGTGGCGAGCACGATGGCTTCGCGCAGATTGAAGCGGCGCTGCACCTGCGCTTCGAGATGCGGCAGGCGCGGCGTGCGCGGAATGATCTCGATGCGCACGATGCCCACTTCGCGCGCCTCGCGCAAAAGACGCGCGACTTGCCAGCGCGTGAGCCCGGTTTCCTTCGCGATGTCGTTCTGGGTTTTTTCGAGGTCGTAATAGAGCTTGGCGACTTGCGCCATCAATTCCTCGCGCTGGGCGTCGGTGCCGAGGCGCGCGGGCAAGGCGTCGTTGCTGGAAGCCTGGTTCATGCAGCCGTCCTGATGCGATCGAATTCCAGCGGCCGGCGCGAGACGATCGGACCGACGGCATCGGTCGCCTCGCGATAACGTTCGAGCAGCCGCTGATATTGCTCGAACGCTTCCATGTCGGGGTTCATGCGCTCGCCGTGCGCCGCGAAGCTTTCCACCGCTTCGCGCAGTTGCGCGCATTCGCCCGCGGCGCACGCGGCCGAAGCCGCCGCGCCGATCAGCGTGAGATTGTCGTGCGCCACGACGTCGAACGGAACCCCGGTCGCGTCGATGGTGGCGCGCAGCCAGAGCGGATTTTTCTGGAAGCCGCCCGCCGCGATCACGCGCCGCACGCCGATGCCCGACTGGCACAGCGTATGCAGCACGTTCGCCGAACCGAGCGCGATGGCTTCGAGCGACGCGCGGTACACGTCCTTGCGGTCGTGGTTGAGCGAGAGGCCGAGAATCGCGCCGCGCAATTCCGACGAGCGATACGGCGTGCGGTTGCCCATCCAGTAATCGAGCACGAGCAGGCCGGTGGCGCCCGGCTCCATCTGCGAGGCTTCGCGGATCAGCGCCTGATGACCGGCGTCGTCGAGACCGAACATCTGGTGCGCGAGCCAGTGCAGGATCGAGCCCGCCGACACCTGCCCGCCTTCGAGCAGCCACGGCCCGTCGATCAGCGCGTTCGGATACGGCCCCCACATGCCCGGCACGTCCACGCGCTCGGGAATGTGCATGAGCTGCACGATGGACGTGCCGCCGATGAACAGCATGTCGCCGGGCTGCGTCGCGCCGGCGCTCAGCATGGCCATGTGCGCGTCGATGCCGCCTTGCGCCACCACGGGCGCGCCGCTCACGCCAAGATGCGCGGCGGCCGCCGCCGTGAGGGCGCCCACGCGGCCGCCCACGCGCACCACTTCGGGCGGCAGCTTCCGCGCGAGATCGGGCACGCCCAGCCGCTCGTAGAGATCGACCGGAAAGGTTTGATTCACCGAATCGTAATTCCACTTGCAGGTCGCGTTGAGCTGCGACGCGACCCAGCGGCCCGTGAGCCAGTAATTCACGAGATCGACGGCTTCGCAAATGCGCGCCGCGCGCGCGTACACCTCGGGTTCGTGGCGCGCCAGCCAGATGGCCTTCGGCACGAGCCATTCCACGGCGTCGCCGCCTTCGCTCATCATCGGGTGACGCACGGCGCGCGTGCCGTTGGCCTCCTCGCCCGCGCGGCAATCCATCCACAGCAGCGCGGGGCGCAGCGGCGTGCCGTCCTCCTGCGCGGCCACCACCGTCGACGACGTGGTCGCCACGCACACGCCCGCAATGGCCGGATGGCCCGCGAGCGCCATCAGCTCGCGGCACGCCTCGCCCGCCGCCTGCCACCACGCGAGCGGCGACTGCTCCGCCCAGCCGAGGCGCGGATACGTCGTGGCGTAGCGCGCCTCGGTCACGCGCAGCAGCTTGTGCGCGCGGGCGTCGTAGAGGCCCGCGCGCACCCCGCCGGTGCCGAAATCCAGCCCAAGCAATAACGACATCCTGTCTCCTCCTGTTTTCCGGCCGAGCCGGCCACACCGTTGGCGCCGCTTATGCGCGGCTTGTCATTGGCATATTACGCAGGTGTGCGGGACGGACGGAACACGACTTTCGCCGCGCCCTTCTTTTCGGCGAAATGCTGGAACATCTCGGGCAGCGATTCGAGCGGCAAGTCGTGGGTAATCATGAAGTCCCAGCGCAGCGAGCCGTCGTTGAGCTTGTCGATGGCGGCGCGCCATTCGTCGCCGGGGAACGGCGCCGAGAACGAATTCCACGCGCCGTGCAGCGACACTTCCTGACGCAGGAAATGCGAGAACGTCTTCATGGTCACGGGCACGTCGGAAGTGGGAATGCCGATGAACACCACGTGGCCGCCCGCGGCCGCGAGCTGCACCGACTGGTTGATCGACGAAGGATGGCCGGCCGCCTCGATGATGAGGTGACAGCGCGGCAGCGCGTCGTCGGGCTGGCCGGAAAGCAGCGTGTGCGTCGCGCCCGCCGTGCGCGCCATCTCGAGCTTGTCCTCGGAGATGTCGATGGCGACGATGTCTTTCGCGCCCATCAGCTTCATCCACTGAATCGCGAACAGGCCGATCGGGCCGCAACCGACCACGGCGCCCGTTTGCCCCGCGCGGAAATCGGCTTGCCAGATCGCATGGATCGCAATGGCGGCCGGATCGACGAGCGACGCGGCGGTCGGGTCCATGCCCTGCGGCACTTTCACGAGATTGGTGAGCGGCACGCTCACGAACTCGGCGTAAGCGCCGTCACGGCGGCTGCCGAAATAGTCGTAGTCGAGACAACGCGACGGGTGCCCGCGCAGGCACTGATCGCATTTCAGACACGGAATCAGCGGCGGCACCGTGACCAGATCGCCCACGGCCAGCCCGCTCACGCCCGCGCCCAGCGCCTCGACGAAGCCCGAGAATTCGTGGCCGCAGATGAGCGGCATGACGTGCGCGCCCTTGCTCAACATGCGCGGGATATCCGACCCGCAAACGCCGCACGCGGCCACCCGCACCAGGGCGTGACCTTCACGCGCGACGGGCTTTTCCACTTCTTCAATCCGGATATCGCCGGGTCGATGCATGACTGCTGCTCGCACGATAGTTTCCTTGCGCTTTGACTGGAAAAGGAGCCCGCGAAGCCGGATTCGAAGCGCTCCGGCTCGCGGGGGAACGCGCCGCGCGAGAGGCGCGGCCGACGCGATTTTCAGTAGACCTTCGGGCGGTATTCGCCGAACAGGCCGCTGTGATTGACCTGCTTCACGTTCGCCTTCGTCACCACCTGCGTGCCGGCGTCGACGAATGCCGGGACTTTCTTGCCCGCCACGACCTGGCGCGCCGTCTGGATCGTGATGTCGCCCAGATAACGCGGGTCGTTGAGCGAAGTCGACACGTACTGGTTGCCGCTCTCGATCGCGTTGAGCGCCTCGGAAAGCCCGTCCACGCCCGCCACCAGCACGTCCTTGCGATTGGCTTCCTGGAGCACCTGCATCGCGCCGAGCGCCATGTCGTCGTTGTGCGCGAACACGGCTTTCATGTCGGGATTCGCTTGCAGCAAGTCCTGCATCGCCGTCACGGCATTGGCGCGGATGTACTCGCTGTACGGGCCTTCGACCACCTTGAAGCCGGTGCCCGCGAGCGCCTGATGGAAGCCCTTGCGGCGATCCATCATGACCGTGCCGCCCGCGTCGCCCTGAATTTCGACGATCTTGCCGCTCGTCACGCCCTTCGCCTTGAGCGCCGCCACGAGCGCCTTGCCGGACAGCTCGCCCATCTTCACGTTGTCGCGGCCGATATACGCGGCGACCTGGCCGTGTACCGCGCGATCGACGGTGATGACGGGCACCTTCGCGCGCTTCGCGGCGTCGAGCGAAGGCGCGATGGCGTCGGGATTCACGGGATCGACGATCAGCACGTTGACCTTGCGCGTGAGCAAATCCTGGATGTCGTTGTTCTGCTTGTTCACGTCGCCGTTGGCGTCGAGAAAGATCAGCTCGTCGCCGTCGGCCGCCGCCGCGGCCTGCGCGCCTTCCTTCAACTGCACGTAGAACGGCGATTGCAGCGTCACCTGGCTGAAGCCGATCTTGAGCCCCTTCGCCTGCGCCGCCGACATCGCGCCGAATGCCGCCACCGCCACGGCCACGACCGTCACGGCCCGCCGCAGCCCCGCTTTTCCTTTGAACATGCGTTGTCTCCTGGTTTTCGTTATTTCGCTGAGTGTCGTCTTGTCCGGCTTTCAAATCACAAATGTGCTTTCGAATCACATTTGTGATGCCAAAGATAGGAGTCTGGACCCGGCTTGTCAACGGCGATTTCTGTCAGGGAAAACGTGGAGACGCGATGGTGCGGCGCAGCAGCGGCGGCGCGCGCGGCTCGCGATTTGGGGAGAACGTGAGAGTGGCGAGTAGCCCGGTTTGGTGGGATCGCGCGCCGAAGCGACGATGAGCGCGGGTTTGCTCGAAGGCACGGATGCACGGAATGCGCGCGCGAGCGCGCGGCAATGCTAAGTCATCCGAAGCAATTCCCGCATGTAAAAACGCGCTGGTCCGCGTTGCGCGGCGGCGCGCCTTCCGCTTGTGAAGCGTGCTTAACCGAAGCGATGCTCAGCGTGATCGCGAAATCGAATTCCAGCGGCGGATCGCGCGCGCTTCATGATCGAAACCGAGCACGCTCACCGAAGCGGTTTCCAGGTAAAGATGCTCGCCGAGCGCCGCCGCTCCCGAAGCCCAATAACCGCCCAACGCGCGTAAAAAATGCGCATGCGAGAACAGCGCGACGCGTCCGTGCAACGCGAGCAGCGCCTCCACCACGCTGCCCGCGCGCCGTTCGATGCGCGCGAGATCCTCGCCTTGCGGAATCGGCGATTGCCAGACGCTCCACGCGGGATCGGTCTTTTGAATATCGGCGGTGGTGCGGCCTTCGTAAATGCCGTAATCCCATTCGTGCAGGTCGGCCGTGATCGTCATGCGGTCGCCGAGACCGGCAAGCCGGCACGTTTCGGTCGCGCGCGACATCGGGCTGCTCAACACCACGTCGAAATGCTGGCCCGCGAGCACGGGCGCGAGCGCACGCGCCTGTTCGCGGCCGTTGTCGGTGAGCGCGATGTCGGTGCGGCCCGTATGTTGACCGGAAAGACTCCAGGCGGTTTCGCCGTGACGGATCAACCAGATTTCGCGCACGGCGGCAGGTGCCCGGGAAGAAGACATGGATGAACTCCGCATGAAGATTGCCGCGCGGGGATCGCGGGATGCGGGCAGCATACCCGTTTTGCCGCCAACGGGCCTTGCAGGCAGCACGGCGCCGCCGCCCCTTGCGAGACGGCGGCGCCGCGTGCCATCAACGATCCATCAGGCTTAGTGGCGCTTGACGGAGTCCTTGGCGGCTTCCTTCATGTCGCCGACGTTCTTGCGTGCCTGGCCGGCGTCCTGCTGCAAATCGCCCTTCAGTTCACGCGCGGGGTTGTCGGTTGCGCGGCCCACGGCCTCGTTGACCTTGCCCTTCACCTTCTCGGCCGTACCCTTCACTTGGTCCTTATTCATGGTCACACTCCAGGTAAAAAGCGACGGTGTGTCGCGACGCTTTCCCTACCGCATGCGCTGTGCCTGACCCGGACACCGGCGCGCTTTTGGCCCGTAATTCAGGGTTCAATCGTGCGCCATCGCGCGATCGGCGGAGAGATGCGTGGGCATCATGTTGACGTTCGCGTTATGGATCACCCACAGCGAAAGCCCGACGATCACCGCGATCAGGAACGCCGTGCAGACGAAGATCGCCGTGTTCGAGCGCTGGTCGCGCGCCGCGCCCAGGTGCAGGAAATAAAACAATTGCACGACGAGCTGCGCGATACACAACACGACGATGAGCGCGAGCGCCGCGCCGGGCGCGACGAGATGCGCCATCGCCACGCCGAACGAGGCGAGCGTCAACACGAGCGAAAGCACCGTGCCGATCATGTAGCCCTTGAAGCTGCCGTGCGAGGCGTCGTGACCTGGCGCATGAGAAACGTGGGAATGGCTCACAGCACACCTCGCAGATAAACGAACGTAAACACACAGATCCACACGAGATCGAGAAAGTGCCAGAAAAGGCTGAGACACGCGAGGCGGCGGCGCACCGTGCCAGTCAGGCCGAACTTCGAGGTCTGGTGCATCATGATCGCGATCCACAGCAGGCCCGCGGTGACGTGCAAGCCGTGCGTGCCGACCAGCGTGAAATACGCCGAGAGATACGCGCTCGTGCCGGGGCCCGCGCCGTCCGCGACGAGCTTGGCGAACTCGTTGACTTCCATCGCCACGAAGCCCGCGCCGAACAGGAACGTGATCGCCAGCCACGTGACGACCTGCGCGCGCCGGCCCGCGTGCAGGTTCAGCATCGCCATGCCGAAGGTCACGCTGCTCGCGAGCAGCAGCAGCGTTTCGCCGAGCACGTAGGGCAGCTCGAACAGTTCCTTCGCGCCCGGACCGCCCGCCGTCGCGTTCGCGAGCACGCCGAACGTGGCGAACAGCGTGGCGAAGATCAGGCAGTCGCTCATCAGGTAGATCCAGAAGCCGAGCGTGGTCTTCGTGGAATCGTCGTGGCCATGCGCGTGAGCGCCGTCATGACCGTGAGTAATAGCGTGAGCCATGGTTAAGCCATCTCCTCGATTTGCTCGGGTCGTGCGGGCCGCTCCGAACGATGCAGGCCAAGCTGTTTGAAACGCGCGTTTTCGATGCGCTCGACTTCGGCGGCCGGCACCCAGTAGTCGGTGTCCTGGTCGTAGCTGCGCGCGATGAACGTGCCGATCATGCCGATCAAGCCCAGCGCCGCGAACAACCACATGTGCCACACGATCGCGAAACCGAAAACGAGGCTGAACGCCGCGATGACGAAGCCCGCGCCCGTGTTGCGCGGCATGTGGATGTCCTCGTAGGCGCGCGGCTGCACGTAGGCGCGGCCCGCTTCCTTGTCGTCCCAGTGCTGCTCCATCGAGGTGATGACGGGCAAGTGGGCGAAGTTGTAGAACGGCGCGGGCGAGGACGTCGACCATTCGAGGCTGCGCGCGCCCCACGGGTCGCCGGTGAGGTCGCGGTTCGCTTCGCGGTCGCGAATGCTCACGACGATCTGCACGATCAGCGCGAGAATGCCGAGGCCGACGAACACGGCGCCCACGAGCGCCACCACGAGCCACGGATGCCACGCGGCGACCTCGTAGTGATTCATGCGGCGCGTCATGCCTTCGAAGCCGAGGATGTAGAGCGGCGTGAACGCGAGCCAGTAGCCGATCAGCCAGCACCAGAATGAAACCTTGCCCCAGAACTCGTTGAGCGTGAAGCCGAACGCCTTGGGAAACCAGAAGCTGATGCCCGCGAGACAGCCGAACACCACGCCGCCGATAATCACGTTATGGAAGTGCGCGACGAGGAACAGCGAGTTGTGCAGCACGAAGTCGGCGCCCGGCACCGCGAGCAGCACGCCCGTCATGCCGCCCACGGCAAACGTCACCATGAAGCCGATGGTCCAGAGCGTCGCGCTGTGGTAGCGAATGCGGCCCCGATACATCGTGAACAGCCAGTTGAACAGCTTCACGCCGGTCGGAATCGAAATGACCGTGGTCATGATGCCGAAGAACGCGTTGACGTTCGCGCCCGAGCCCATCGTGAAGAAGTGATGGAGCCACACGAAGAACGACAGAATGCCGATCGAGGACGTGGCGTACACCATCGACTTGTAGCCGAACAGCGGCTTGCCGGAAAACGTGGCGATGATCTCCGAGAACGCGCCGAACGCGGGAAGAATCAGGATGTACACCTCGGGGTGGCCCCACACCCAGATGAGATTGATATACATCATCGCGTTGCCGCCCAGCTCGTTCGTGAAGAAATGCATGCCGAGATAGCGGTCCATCGTGAGCAGCGCGAGCGTGCCCGTCAGCACCGGAAACACCGCGACGATCAGGATGTTGGTGATGAAGGCCGTCCATACGAACACGGGCATCTTCATCATGTCCATGCCCGGCGCGCGCATGCGCAGGATCGTCACGATGAAGTTGATGCCCGAGAGCGTGGTGCCGAGACCCGACAACTGCAAGGACCATATGTAGTAGTCCATGCCCACCGTCGGGCTATAGCCCAGCTCGGAAAGCGGCGGATACGCCACCCAGCCCGTCGCCGCGAAATCGCCCACGAACATCGACACCATCACCAGCACCGCGCCCACCACGGAAAGCCAGAAGCTCAGCGAGTTGACGAACGGATAGGCCACGTCGCGCGCGCCCAGTTGCAGCGGCACCACCACGTTCATCAGGCCGAGAATGAGCGGCGTCGCCACGAAGAAGATCATGATGACGCCATGCGCCGTGAAGATCTGGTCGTAGTGGTGCGGCGGCAGATAGCCGGCCGAGTCGCCGTAAGCGATGGCTTGCTGCGCGCGCATCATGATCGCGTCGGCGAAACCGCGCAGCAGCATGACGATGGCGAGCACGATGTACATGACGCCGATGCGCTTGTGATCCACCGAGGTGATCCACTCGCGCCACAGATAACCCCACTTCCCCGCGAACGTGATCGCGGCGAGCAAGGCGAGGCCGCCGAGCGCCACGACGGCGCCGGTGCCCATGATGATCGGCTCGTGCCAGGGTACGGCGTCGAGCGTGAGTTTTCCGAACATGATGTGATTTACTCCGCTGCCAGGATGGCGGACGCGCGCGCGCCGCTACGATCGTGTGTGAGAGCCGGCGCGCCGATGGCCGTCATCGACGTCATGGGCGCGCCTGTGCCGCAAATCGGGTTGCCGTGAACGTCGCGCATGTATTTGTCGACGACGCCTTCGAAGAGGCCCGGCGCGACGTTCGAATAGAGCGCCACCGGCGCTTTTTCGCCAGGCTGCGCAAGCCGTTCGTACGCCGCGCGGCTCAGCATCGCGGGCGACGCCTTGGCGCGCGCGATCCACGCGTCGAAGTCGGCGCGGCTCGTGGCGAGCGTGTCGAAGCGCATGTCCGAGAAACCGGGGCCGCTGAACGCCGCCGAACGGCCCGCGTATACGCCGGGCTCGTCCGCGATCAGATGGAGCTTCGTCTGCATGCCCGACATCGCGTAGACCTGCGTGCCCAGTTGCGGGATGAAAAACGAGTTCATCAGCGACTCGGCGGTGAGGTTGAATTCCACGGGCGTGCCCACGGGAATCGCGAGCTGGTTCACCGAAGCCACGCCGTAATCCGGGTAGATGAACAGCCACTTCCAGTTGAGCGCGACCACGTCCACGCGCACCGGCTTCGTTTGCGATTCGAGCGGGCGGTACGGGTCGAGCGCGTGCGTGGTGTTCCAGATCAGCACGGCGAGCGTGACGACGATCACGCAGGGGATCGACCACACCACCACTTCGATCGCCGTGGAATGGGACCAGCGCGGCGCGTAGGTCGCGCTCGTGTTCGACTCGCGGTAGCGCCACGCGAAGAACAGCGTGAGCACGATCACCGGAATCACGACGAGCAGCATGAGACCGAGCGCGATCAGGATGAGCTGCTTTTCCTGTGCGCCGATGTCGCCTTTCGGCGCGAGCAGCGCCATGTGCGTGAGATCACAGCCGCCGAGCAGCGCGGCCGAGGCGACGGCGACCGCGCCTTGCGAAGCGCGGCGCGCGAAGCGGCCGGCGAGTGAGAACGGGGGATCGCCTTCGGCGGACCGTGGGGTGGGTAGGGTTGAAGGATCGGGATAGCGCATGTCGGGTTCCGAGGTTGACCGTCGCGCAAATCCATCCCTACGTGCTTTTGATCTGAGCCATACATCGCCTATATGTATGGATTTACGCGCTTCATGCACGCATGCTAGAGTAAGACATAATGCATACATCTGCGACACGATGACACACGACTCCTCTCCCGGCACGGCCGCCGAAGCCGCCGTCTGGGCCTTGGCGATGGCGGCGGGCAACGGCCCGCGATACTTGCGGCTGGTCGACTTCATCGAATCCGCCGTCGCGCAGGGCACGCTTGCGCCGGGCGAGCGCGTGCCCGCGCAGCGCGCGCTCGCCACGCTGCTCGATGTCGATCTCACCACCGTCACGCGCGGCTTCAACGAAGCGCGGCGGCGCGGGCTGATCGAGGCGCGCGGACCGCTCGGCACCTTCATCGCCGCGCCGCGCGCGGAACTGCTTCAACGCGTGGACCTGAGCATGAACATTCCGCCGCCGCCCGTGGGGCTGGCGATGGATGCGCTGCTGCGCGAAGGCACGTCGCACGTGCTGATGCGCAGCGACGCCGATTTGCTGATGACGTATCACGTGGGCGGCGGAGGCCGCGCCGACTGCGCGGCGGGCGCGAAATGGCTTCAGCCGATGCTGGGCAACGTGGCGCCGGACCGGGTGGCGGTGTGCCCCGGCGCGCAGGCGGCGCTCGCGGCACTGATTCTCGCGTTCACGCAACCCGGCGAAACCATCCTCGCCGAGCCGCTGCTCTACCCCGGCTTGCCGCACGCCGCCGCGCAACTGGGCCGCAGCGTGCAAGCCGTCGCCACCGACGCCGACGGCATGCGCCCGGACGCGCTCGAAGCCGCCTGCCGCAAACACGGCGCGCGCCTCGTCTATCTGAATCCCACGCTGCAAAACCCCACCACCGCGACCATGCCCGAGTCGCGCCGGCTGCAAATCCTGCGCGTGGCCGAACGTTGCGGCGCTCGCATCGTCGAGGACGATCCGTACTGGCGCTTCGCCGCGCCGGGTGCGCCCGCGCCGCTCGCGCGCCTCGCGCCGCAGCAGGTCTGCTACCTCGCGACGCTCTCCAAAACGCTCTCGCCCGGCCTGCGCACCGCCTATCTCGCGCTGCCCGACACCGCCGCGCACGCGCGCCTGCTCGCCGCATTGCGCGCGTTCTCGCTGATGGCCGCGCCGCTCACCAACGCGCTCGCGACGCACTGGATCGAGGACGGCGTCGCCGAACAGATTTTCGCGGGCGTGAAAACCGAAGCGCGCGAACGCCAGCGCATCGCGGCGCAAACGCTCGGCGTGTCCGCGGGCGCGGGCATTCATCTCTGGTACGCGCTGCCGCGCTATTGGCATGCGCGCGATCTCGCGGCGGCGGCCAGCACGGAAGGGCTCGCCGTCGCACCATCCACGGCGTTCGAGCACGGCGACCCGACCGCCGACGCCATTCGCATCTCGCTCGGCGCAACCGGCGATCGGGCGCAATTGCAGGCCGCGCTGCGCCGGCTTTCCACCTTGCTCGCCAGCGATCGCTCGTCACAAGCCGCGTTTATCGTGTAACGCGTCGCTCGAACCGCCGGGGCTGGCATCGCGCTTGCTACGCAAACAGGTTCCGCTTCTTCAGCGCGCAGCGCGGCCGCTCCCACACAAGCGCGCCCGCGCGGCCAGTACACTCGTCGGATAGCCGACACCGGATTCGAGTAACCGCGCCCCGACGTGCGAAAAACGCGGGAACGGGCGCTTCCAATGCGGAGATATGACCATGGCAAACGACAAGATGCTTGCGCAGATGCGCGATAAACCGGGCTTCATCGCGGCGCTCGACCAGAGCGGAGGATCGACGCCCGGCGCGCTGCGCCAGTACGGCATTGCCGAAAGCGAGTACGACGGCGACGCCGAAATGTTCCGCCTGATCCACGAAATGCGCGTGCGCATCATCAGCGCGCCGGCATTCACGGGCGAGAAAGTGATCGGCGCGATCCTGTTCGAAGCGACCATGGACGGCCAGGCGCAAGGCAAGCCCGTGCCCGCGTTCCTGTGGGAAGACCGCGGCGTGGTGCCGTTCCTCAAGGTCGACAAGGGCCTCGAAGCCGAAGCCGACGGCGTGCGCCTCATGAAGCCGATTCCCGCGCTCGACGCGCTGCTCGAACGTGCGCGCAATGCGGGCATTTTCGGCACCAAAATGCGTTCGACGATCGAGCGCGCTTCGTCGTCGGGCATTGCGTCGATCGCGGCGCAGCAGTTCGCCATCGGCGAGCAGATCTCGGCGGCCGGCCTCGTGCCCATTCTGGAGCCCGAAGTGTCGATCAAGGCGCCGGACAAGGCGAAGGCCGAATCGATCCTGCGCGACGAGCTGATGAGGGGCCTCGACGCCCTGCCCGCCTCGCATGACGTGATGATCAAGCTCACGATTCCCGACACGCCCGACTTCTACAAGCCGCTCATCGACCACCCGCGCGTGGTGCGCGTGGTGGCGCTTTCGGGCGGTTATTCGCGCAGCGACGCATGCGCGCGGCTCGCGAAGAATCACGGCATGATCGCGAGCTTTTCTCGCGCGCTGATCAACGACCTCACGAAGTCCATGACCGACGCGCAGTTCAACGACGCGCTGGCCGCGAGCATCGACGAAATCTGGAAGGCGTCGGTGCAAAAGAGCTGATCGCCTCAACTCCGGGTTAGTTTGCCGCGGGCGTACTGCCGGTTGCGCCGTTTAGCCGGGCGGAAACGGGTAAAAAGTGGGTAAAAAGTGCATGGGCCAAAACCGGCCTCGGTATTTTTGAGGCCGGTTATACTTGCGCCTTCCACTTGTTCCCCGTTAGACCGGCCATGCGGCAGCTCCTTTGCCTGCTCGCCCTGCTGCCGTGCCTCGCGTCCGCCGGGGCGTTGCAGACAGCCGCGAGCGATTCCGTCAGCGCGTCCGCCGCCGAGCCGGCCGCGATTGCGCCGATTTCCGTGGTTCCCGCGATTTCCACGATTTCCACGATTCCCGTCACTCCCGCGAGCGGCCCGAACAGCGCCATCGTCAACGCCTTGCTCGTCAAGAAGTTCGGCGTGGCGAAGGAAAAAGCCACGCGCATTTCCCTGGCCGTGACGAACGCCGCCGAAAAATACTCGCTGCCGCCTGCGGTTTTGCTCGCGATCATCTCGATCGAATCGCGGTTTCGCGAGAAGGCGCGCGGCGCGAACGGCGCAACCGGGCTCATGCAGGTCGTGCCTTCGGCGCATCGCAATCTGCTTCGCCACGGCAAGGATCTCACCGACCCCGAGTTCAATATCGAAGTCGGTTCGTCGATTCTGTACGGCTACCAACGCGCGGCGGGCGGCAATCTCGACGCGGCGATGAAGAACTACGGCGGATCGACCGCCTACGCAGAAAAAATCCGCCTGCGCGCCGTGGAATTCAGCCGCGTGCTCGACGCGCCGGGCGCCCGCTCGCGCAACGCCGACGACGAAACGCTCGCAAGCAATGCCGCCACGAGTCAGGCTGCGTCGTCGTCGGCTGCGGCGGCGTTCGGCGCGGCGGCGGCATCGGCGGCACGCGCGCAGAACGCGGCTTCGGCCGGCGAGCGATAGCGAGCTCTCGAAGGCGCGGGCTCATGCGCCGGCGCACCGCGCGCCTGCATGCACGCGTAGGCAACAAACTGTGTAGAAACGAAAACGCAAAAGAAAAACGCGGCGCAGCGTGACTGCGCTGCGCCGCGTTCGATTCGTGATCGACCGATTATTCGCCCGTGGCGGGCGCTTCGCCGGTTTCGGAAGCCGATGCGGACACGGCTTCGGCGGCTGCCGCGTTCCCGGCCGGCGCTTCGGTTTGCGCTTCGGTTTGCGCTTCGGTTTGCGCTTCGGTTTGCGCTTCGGTTTGCGCTTCGGTTTGCGCTTCGGTTTGCGCTTCGGTTTGCGCTTCCGCCTGCGCGGGCGCGGCGGGCTGCCCGGTTTGCGCGGGCGCGGCGGCTTCGGTTTGCGCCTTGGTTTCCGCCGGCGTCTTGCCTTCCTCGCGGGCCTTCGCTTGCGCATCGACCTTCGCCTTCTGGCGCGCCAGCGCGGCATTCGCGCGCCCGATGTGCGACGGTTCGATGCCCGGACCTTCCGACGCATTGCCGTCGAGTTCGAAACGCGCACCGCCCGCGGCGACGTGCTCGTGATAGCGCGGATGATTCACGTGACGCTTGAGCACCGCGACGATCAGCGTGCGCTCGTATTCCGGATGCTTCGCCACGAGATCCTCGGCCACACCGATCTTGAGCGGCAAACGGTCGCGAAACGCCGGATAGTGCTTCGCAAATACGTTCCACACCGTGTTGAGCTGGCGATTGCGTTCGATGCGCGCCTTTTCCGCTTCGCTCAAATTCGCCATGGACGGCTGCTGACGCTGCGGACGGCGGCGTTCCTGCCCCTGGCGCTGCTCGCCCGGCTTCTGGCCGCGTGCGTCGCGCTGAGCACGCGCGCGCTGTTCGCCCGGCTGCTGCGCGCGGTCGGCACCACGTTCACCACCGCGCTCGCCGCCGCGTTCACCACCGCGTTCGCCACGATTATTCTCGCCGCGATTGCCCTGCGGACGGCCCTGACGCGAACCGCGGCCTTCGCCGCCCGCCGATGCGCCTTCTCGCGGCGCACGCGGCCCCCTGGGCGCCTGCGAGCCGCTGTGACCCTTTGCACCGCTGTGGTTCTTCGCGCTACTCCCGCCCTTTTGCGCAGGCTTGCCCTGCGTCTTTTGCGCTTGTTCTTCGGACTGCGGAGCCGAGCTTCCGCCCATGCTCTTCTTGATCTCAAGAAGACCTTCCTTGAAGCTCAGGGTACGGCGTTGTTGCGATGCGGCTTTCACGTCCAGCTCTCTTCCATATGGGATGGGACGCTATGATACCGAATCGCGGCCGATCCAACCGGCAAACTCCGGTCTCACGGCCGTTTTTGGGCAGTTTCATGCTGCGTTGATGTGTATAAAACACACTTCGCATGGCATATTCCCCTATCTTCCGCGACAAACCGTGCGCGCACGAGCGCGCGACCCAGGCTCCCATCCCATCATGACGACCTCCTCTTCCGCCTCGCGCACCGCCATTCGCGCCCTCGTCACCGGTCATACGCGCGGACTCGGCGCGGCGATCGCCGAACTGCTGCTGCAACGTGACATCGACGTGCTGGGTCTCGGGCGCGGCACGAACGCGGCGCTTGCCTCGGCGCATGCGGCACATTTTTCCGAAGCCGTCGTCGATCTTGCCGATCCTCTCGCGCTGGAACAATGGCTCGCGAGCGGCGCATTCGAAGCCTTCATCGAAGGCGCTGACTGTGTGGTGCTCGTCAACAATGCAGGCACGGTCGAGCCGATCGCCCCGCTCGGCGCGCAAGACGCGAGCGCCATCGCGCGCGCGGTCACGCTCAACGTCGCGACGCCGCTGATGCTCGCGAACGCACTCGCCGCCACGCCCGCGCTGAGCGCGAACGCATCGCGCCGCATCGTGCATATTTCGAGCGGCGCCGCGCGCAATGCCTACGCGGGCTGGAGCGTCTACTGCGCGACGAAGGCCGCGCTCGATCATCACGCACGCGCCGTCGCGCTCGATGCGCCCACGAACGTGCGCATTTGCAGTCTCGCGCCCGGCGTGATCGACACCGGCATGCAAGCGACGATCCGCTCGACCCAGGCGAATCATTTCCCGTTGCGCGAGCGCTTCGAAAAGCTCAAGGAAGACGGCCAATTGTCGTCGCCGGAAGCCGCGGCGCGGCAAGTGGTCGATTACGCGCTGAGCGAAGCGTTCGGCTCCGCACCCACGTCCGACGTGCGCGAACTGGGTTGATCCCGCAAAGTCTCACCTTCGACGATTCGGCGAACTTCGGCGAACGCTTCGCGAATTCGGTAACGACGTCATTTCCCGGCGTTTTTGGCGGCTTTGGTTTGCCTTCGATGCCGGACCTCCCGCAAACGCTCACCTTTGGAAATCACGTGAGCGCCACGCGCGGCCGGACGGATTTCCACCAGCGCAGGCTGCCTGCGAGCGTGAGCAATGCGGCAATCGCGAGCGCATCGCCGGCAAGCCGCGCGGGCAGCCAGTTGTTCGCGTGCAAGGCGCGCAGCAGCGTGTCGATCAGATTCGAAACCACCGCGCCGCCCACGAAACACGCCAGCCCTTGCTGTCCCACGTTGACAATGGCCGGAAGCCGCTGCGCAAGCTGCGCGATCCAGCCCTTTCGCACGGCTTGCGCGGCAAGCCACGCCACGGCCGCGAAGCTCACGATGCGCACGCTCGCAAGATTCTGTTTCATGTAGCCGGGCTGCGGCTCCAGATCGAAAAACAAACGCACGGCGGCGAAGGTCACGACAATCGCAAAGGCCAGCAGCGTCAGCGCGCGGCCTTGCAGTGAAACCTGAAACGCGCGCGTGACGGGATAGAGCCGGCAGAGCAAGCCGAGCACGAACATCGCCTGCCACGCGAAGGGATTGAACGGCCAGACGGAACCCGGCGCGACAGGCAGCCAGCTAGCGAGCCAGCATCCTCCCAACCACAGTCCGAAACTGCCGAACAGCACGACATCGGGCGAGCGGCGCGCAAACGGCATCGCCGTGGGCAATGCCAGCACCAGCACGATGTACATCGGCAAAACGCCGGCAAGATACGGCTGTTCGCGAAACACCGCGATGTTCGCGAGCGTCGTGAACGGGTGCGCGGAAAAGCGCAAAAAACCCGACTCGCCCACCAATGGCGAATCGACGCGCAACAACACGGCCGCCGCGCCGGAAAGCAACATGAGCGCGGCCGTGAAGAGATAAGCCGCGTAGATTTCACGCCCGCGCCGCCAGAAACGGCGGTTCGCCGCGCCCTCGCCTTTGCGCGCGGCCAGCGCGAGCCAGCTCGCGGCGCACACGTAGCCGCTCACGAACACGAACACTTCCGCCGAATCGCAGTAAGCAAACGTATGCAGCATCGCATGCGAAAGCACGCTCGACGGAATGTGATCGAGTGCGATGGCAATGAGCGCAAAACCCCGGAAAAAGTCGATTTCGATCGACCGCTTTGCCGCTTCGTTCATCTATGACGACTCCCGCTCGTTTCGAACCTTACGATTGAAGGGAAAGGCAGTGCGACGCGAAACGAATCGTAGGATCACTGATCAATTGCGCGCCTGCGGCCGCCTGTTTGCCGCGTGAAAGGCATCGGTAAAAGCAGCGAGAAGCTGTCGTTTTGTGCGAACAGTTTATCGCGTGCGCGCATGCGAGGGCGGCGGCGTAATACACGGTAAGCGGTGCCCGCTATCGACACGCCGCACCAGGGTGTTCCCGCCCCGCCGGTCATTTACTTGACACCTAAAGTAAATCGGCATACATTGAGCCCACGGATCGATCAAGGGAGCGAGCATGCGCATTGTTTGCATGGGTGGTGGGCCGGCCGGCCTGTACTTTGGCCTGTTGATGAAGCGCCGTCACCCGGACTACGAGGTCACGGTCATCGAAAGAAACCGTCCTTACGACACGTTCGGCTGGGGCGTGGTGTTCTCGGATCAAACGCTCGGCAATCTGCGCGCGGCGGACCCCGAAAGCGCCGACGAAATTCTCGACGCGTTCAATCATTGGGACGACATCGAAATCCATTTTCGCGAGCGCTCGGTCCGCTCGTCGGGTCATGGCTTTTGCGGCATCGGCCGCAAGCGCCTGCTCAACATTCTTCAGGCGCGCTGCGAGCAGCTTGGTGTGAAGCTGGTGTTCGAATCGCAGATCACCGACGACGACATCCAGAACGCCGACCTCATCATCGCGAGCGACGGCCTCAATAGCGCCACGCGGCAGAAATACGCGGCCACGTATCAGCCGGACATTGATCTGCGCGATTGCCGCTTCGTGTGGCTCGGCACTTCGAAGCTGTTCGACGCCTTCACGTTCGCGTTCGAAAAGACCGAATGGGGCTGGTTCCAGGCGCACGCCTATCGCTTCGACGACAACACGTCCACGTTCATTGTCGAAACGCCCGATCACGTGTGGCGCGCCGCCGGCCTCGACACGATGAGCAAGGAAGACAGCATCGCGTTCTGCGAAAAACTCTTCGCACGCTATCTCGACGGCCACGCGCTGCGCTCGAATGCGGATCATCTGCGCGGATCGGCACAATGGATTCGCTTCCCGCGCGTCGTCAACCGCGAGTGGGTGCATTGGAAAACGGCCGCCGACGGCAAGCAGACTCCGGTCGTGCTGATGGGCGACGCCGCGCATACCGCGCACTTCTCGATCGGCTCCGGCACCAAGCTCGCGCTCGAGGACGCCATCGAACTCGCCAACAGCATGGACGCGCATCCGGACGATCTGCGCGCCGCGCTCCAGCATTACACGAGCGTGCGCAGCGTGGACGTGCTGCGCATTCAGAACGCCGCGCGCAATTCGACGGAATGGTTCGAGCACGTCGACCGCTACACGCAATTCGAGCCCGAGCAGTTCGCGTATTCGCTGCTCACGCGCTCGCAGCGCATCTCGCACGAAAACCTGCGCGCCCGCGATTCCCGATATCTTTCGGACTTCGAAACATGGCTCGCCGAACGCGCCGGCGCGGGCGCGCGCGCGGTGCCGCCGATGTTCACGCCGTACACGGTGCGCGGCGTCACGCTCAAGAATCGCGTGATCGTCTCGCCGATGGCGCAATATTCGGCGCATGACGGCATTGCCGGCGATTATCACCTCATGCATCTCGGCGCGCGCGCGATGGGCGGCGCGGCGATGGTCATGACCGAGATGACCTGCGTCTCGCCCGAAGGCCGCATCACGCCGGGCTGCCCCGGCTTGTATGCGCCCGAGCATCTGACGGCATGGAAGCGCATCGTCGATTTCGTGCATGCGCAGTCGGACGCGAAAATAGGCATCCAGATCGGCCACTCGGGCGCGAAAGGTTCGACACGCGTGGCATGGCAAGGCATCGACAAACCGCTCGACGACGGCAACTGGCCGCTCGTTTCCGCTTCGCCGCAACAGTATTTGCCGGGCGTGAGCCAGTGGTCGCACGAAGCCAGTCACGACGAACTGCACGAGATCGAAGCGCAATTCGTGCGCTCCACGCACATGGCGGTCGAAGCCGGCTTCGACTGGCTCGAACTGCATTGCGCGCACGGTTATCTGCTTTCGAGTTTCCTCTCGCCGCTCACCAATCGGCGCACCGACGAATACGGCGGATCGCTGGAAAATCGCCTGCGTTATCCGCTGCAAATCTTCAAGACGATTCGTGCGATCTGGCCTGCGGACAAGCCCATTTCCGTGCGTATTTCGGCGCACGACTGGGTCGAAGGCGGCAACACGCCCGACGACGCCATCGAAATCGCGCGCGCCTTCAAGGAAGCCGGCGCCGACATGATCGACGTCTCGTCGGGCCAGGTCAGCAAGGAGGAGCGACCGGTGTACGGCCGCATGTTCCAGACGCCGTTCGCGGATCGCATCCGTAACGAAGCGGGCATCGCCACCATTGCCGTGGGTGCGATTTCCGAGGCCGATCACGTGAACGGCATCATCGCGGCGGGTCGCGCCGATCTTTGCGCGGTGGCGCGGCCGCATCTCGCGAATCCGTCGTGGACGCTCACCGAAGCGGCGCGCATCGGCTGGCTCGACGTGAAATGGCCGGTGCAGTACAGCTCCGCGAAAACGCAGCTCGAACGCAATATCGAACGCGAGCGAGCGGCCGCCGCCGCCGCCGCGGGGCTGTCTCCGCTCGAACGCGCGCAACGCGCCGAAGGCACGGTATGAGCGTGAACCTGGGAATCCTGAACGATTGCCACGCCGTCGTGACCGGCGGCGGCAGCGGCATCGGCGCGGCGACGGCGGCCGCGCTGCTCGAAGCCGGTGCGCGCGTCACGCTGATGGGCCGCGACGCCGCACGTCTCGAAGCGCAAAAAAGCGCGCTGAACGGCGGAAACGTGGCCTGCGTGAGCGTGGCCTGCGTGAGCGTGGACATCACGAACGAAGAAGCCGTGGACCTCGCATTCACGCAAGCGGCGCAAAAGCTCGGGGAAATCGGCATTCTCGTGAACAACGCGGGCCAGGCGCAGGCCGCGCCGTTCGCGCAAACCGATCTCGCGTTGTGGAAACGCCTGCTCGACGTGAATCTCACGGGCGCGTTCCTTTGCACGCGCGCCGTGCTCCCCGCCATGTTGAAGCGCAAGGCGGGGCGCATCGTCAACGTGGCGAGCACGGCGGGTCAAGTGGGTTATCCGTATGTGGCCGCGTATTGCGCGTCGAAGCACGGCGTGATCGGCATGACGCGCGCGCTCGCGCTCGAAGTGGCTACGCAAGGCGTCACCGTGAACGCGGTATGCCCCGGTTACACCGAAACGGAATTGCTCCAGGCGTCGCTCGATCAAATCACGCGCAAGACCTCGCGCAGCGAAGCCGAGGCGCGTAGCATTCTCGTGCGCCACAATCCGCAGCAACGCTTCGTCACGCCTGGCGAAGTCGCCAATGCGGTGCTGTGGCTCTGCGCGCCGGGATCGTCCGCGATCACGGGGCAGTCCATTTCCGTTTCCGGTGGAGAAATCACATGACATCGCCTGCATCCACGCGCAAAAGCGGCGCGCCCAAAGCGCCCAGGGAGGCCAAAGCGCCGCGCAAGGGCGTGGAGAAGCCGGCCGAAAACGTGGTCGACATGGAGATGAGCACGGGCGCCGACAGCCACATGGGCTTGCGTTTGTGGCTGCGTCTGCTCACGACCACCAACCTCGTGCAAGCCGAATTGCGCCGCCGTTTGCGCAGCGAATTCGACACCACGCTGCCGCGTTTCGACTTGATGGCGCAGCTCGAGCGCCACCCCGAAGGCTTGCGCATGACCGAGCTTTCGCGCCGTTTGATGGTGACGGGCGGCAACGTCACGGGCATTACCGATCAGCTCGAAAAAGAAGGCCTCGTCGTGCGCGACGCCGATCCCGACGACCGCCGTTCGATCGCCGTCAAGCTCACGCCCGAGGGCCGCGCCCTCTTCGACCGCATGGCCGTCGCGCACGAGCAATGGGTAGTGGAAATGCTGGGCGGCTTGTCGCTCGACGAAAAGTCGAAGATGCACGAGCGGCTCGGCAAGCTCAAGCAGCATTTGCGCAGCGGCCTCGAATAACGGCCGAATCACGGGCTGGAAGGCCGATAGCCGTTCACGAACACGCATTGATTGGGAGACACACCTTGACGACACGACCCGGCGCCGAGGCGCTTTTCGCAGGCAACCGCACGACGCTCGCCGGTTATCAGGCGCAGCACTTCGGCTGGTCCGTCGACGGCCGCGTCGCGACCATCACGCTCAATCGCCCCGAACGCAAGAATCCGCTCACGTTCGAATCGTATGCAGAACTACGCGATCTGTTTCGCCAGCTCGCTTACGCCACCGACATCAAAACCATCGTGCTGCACGGCGCGGGCGAAAACTTCTGCTCGGGCGGCGACGTACACGACATCATCGCGCCGCTCATCGACCTGCCGATGCCCGAGCTGCTGATGTTCACGCGCATGACCGGCGACCTCGTGAAAGCAATGCGCCATTGTCCGCAGCCGATCATCGCCGCTGTCGACGGCGTGTGCGCGGGCGCGGGCGCGATTCTCGCGATGGCCTCCGACATGCGCTACGCCACGGCGCGCAGCAAGCTGGCGTTTCTGTTCACGCGCGTGGGCCTCGCGGGCTGCGACATGGGCGCGTGCGCGATCCTGCCGCGCGTCATCGGTCAAGGGCGCGCCGCCGAACTGCTCTACACGGGCCGTTCGGCAAGCGGCGAGGAAGGCCATGCATGGGGCTTCTACAACCGCATCTGCGAGCCGGAAACGCTGCTCGCCGAAGCCCAAAAGCTTGCCGCCGATCTCGCTTCCGGGCCGACCTTCGCGCACGGCATCACGAAAACGATGCTGCACCAGGAATGGACCATGAGCATCGACGAGGCGATCGAATCCGAAGCGCAGGCGCAAGCGATCTGCATGGCAACGCGCGATTTCGGCCGCGCGTATGAAGCCTTCGCGGCCAGGTCGCGTCCGGTTTTTCAGGGAGACTGAATTGAACGTGAATGCTGAGGCCAGCATCAATCTTCACGATGCACTTGCGTGGCCGTTTTTCGAAGACCGTCATCGCACGCTGGGTGCGGGCATCGAAACCTGGGCGCGCGAACATCTCGCGCACGTGTCGCACGATGACGTCGACGCCACCTGCCGCGCGCTCGTGCGCAAACTGGGCGACGCGGGCTGGCTGCGCTACGGCGTGGGCGGCACCGCTTACGGCGGCCATGGCGACACCATCGACACGCGCGCCGTTTGCCTGCTGCGCGAAACGCTCGCGAAACATTCGGGCCTCGCCGACTTCGCGCTGGCGATGCAAGGGCTGGGCTCGGGCGCGATCTCGCTCGCGGGAACGGATGCGCAGAAGTCGCGCTATTTGCCGCGCGTAGCGAGCGGCGAAGCGCTCGCGGCCTTCGCGCTATCGGAGCCGCAAGCCGGTTCCGACGTTGCCGCCATGGCGCTCGCCGCGCACCCCGAAGGCGACGACTACATTCTCGACGGCGAAAAAACGTGGATCTCGAACGGCGGCATCGCCGACTTCTACGTTGTGTTCGCGCGCACCGGCGAGGCGCCGGGCGCGCGCGGCATCAGCGCATTCATCGTGGACGCCGACACGCCCGGGCTCGAAATCGCCGAGCGTATCGACGTGATCGCACCGCATCCGCTCGCGCGCCTGCGCTTTAGCGGCGCGCGCGTGAAGCGCAGCCAGATGCTGGGCGTGCCCGGCGAAGGCTTCAAGATTGCAATGCGCACGCTCGATATCTTCCGCACGTCGGTGGCGGCGGCGTCGCTCGGTTTCGCACGGCGCGCGCTCGCGGAAGGACTCGCGCGCGCCGCTTCGCGCAACATGTTCGGCCAGACGCTCGGCGACTTTCAGCTCACGCAGGCCAAGCTCGCGCAAATGGCGCTCACCATCGACAGCAGCGCGCTGCTCGTCTATCGCGCGGCGTGGCTGCGCGATCAGGGCGAAAGCGTGACGCGCGAAGCGGCCATGGCGAAGTGGCACGCGAGCGAAGGCGCGCAACAGGTGATTGATGCGGCGGTGCAGCTTTGGGGCGGCATGGGCGTGCAAAGCGGCCATATCGTCGAGTCGCTGTATCGCGAGATCCGCTCGCTGCGCATTTACGAAGGCGCGACCGAAGTGCAACAGTTGATCGTCGGACGCGATCTGCTCAAGGAACACCACAACGCCGCGTAAGCGCGGGCGCTCGAACAACTCATACGGACTGCCAACGACTATGAAAAAAGCCCTTCTTCCCACAGGCTGGGTCAAGCCGCGCGGCTATGCCAACGGCGTCGCCGCCACGGGCACGCAGGTGTATATCGCCGGCCAGATCGGCTGGGACGAAAACGCGCAGTTCACGAGCCGCGAATTCGGCCCGCAGGCCGTGCAGGCGCTGCGCAATATCGTCGCCGTGCTCGGCGCGGCGGGCGGCAAACCCGAGCACATCGTGCGCATGACATGGTACGTGACCGATAAAAAGGAGTACCTGGCATCGCTGAAGGAAATCGGCGGCGCATTTCGCGAATTGATCGGCAATTACGACATCGCCATGAGCGCCGTGCAGGTCGTCGCGCTCGTGGAAGACGACGCGAAAGTGGAGATCGAGGCCACGGCCGTGATTCCCGACGATCCGCGCCTGAGCCGCGCTTGATCCCTACTTGAGCCGTACCTGAGCCGCGATCGACTCGTGTTCGACTATCGGTCGAAACCGTTGCCAATGCAACGAGCGCATTAAAACGATCTGCTTGAACGGACTGCCGGAGACATCATGCAACCCACCGCACACGTCGACACTTTCGCACGCGATCATCTGCCGCCCGAAGCGCAATGGCCAGTGATGCTGCTCGACAACCCCGATGTCGCCTATCCGGCTCGCATGAATTGCGCAGCCGAGTTGCTCGACGGCGCGATTGCAAACGGTCGCGGCAATCGTCCGGCGATCTGGTCCGATGTCGACGGGCACGCGCACGCAACCACGTATGCGGAGCTGCTCGCGCTCGTCAATCGCAGCGCGCATGCGCTCGTCGAGGACCTCGGTTTGCAGCCCGGCAATCGCGTGCTGCTGCGCGGGCCGAATACGCTGCAAATGGCGGTGGCATTTCTCGCGGCGCTCAAGGCCGGCCTGGTCGTGGTTCCGACCATGCCGCTGCTGCGCGCGAAGGAACTCAAGCAGATCGTCGACAAGGCACAGATTGCGGCGGCGCTGTGCGACGCGCGCCTTGCCGGCGAACTCGCGCGCTGCACGGACCCCGCCGACGAATACTTTTGCGCGTCGCTCAAGCAAGCGTGCCATTTCCACGACGATGCGCCCGGCTCGCTCGAAGCACTAGCCGCGAACAAAGCCGCCGAATTCACCGCATGCGATACGGCCAGCGACGACGTGTGCCTCATCGCCTTCACGAGCGGCACCACGGGCACGCCAAAGGGCTGCATGCATTTCCACCGCGACGTGATCGCCATGTGCGACCTGTTTCCGCGCCACGTTCTCAAACCCGTTGCCGACGACGTGTTCTGCGGCACGCCGCCACTCGCGTTCACGTTCGGGCTGGGCGGCATGCTCTGCTTCCCGTTGCGCGTGGGCGCATCGACGGTGCTGATCGAAAAGCTCACGCCCGCGCTGCTGCTGCAAACCATCGAGCGTTTTCGCGCGACCATCGCGTTCACGGCGCCCACCTTCTACCGGCAGATGGCGCCGCTTGTTAAGGATTCCGATATATCCAGCCTGAAGCAAACGGTTTCCGCCGGCGAGGCGCTGCCGCCAACCACGCGCGACCTTTGGCGCGAGGCAACGGGCATCGAGATGATCGACGGCATCGGCGGCACGGAGATGATCCATATTTTCGTGTCGTCGGCGGGCGCCGAAGTGCGCGCGGGATCGATCGGCCGCGCCGTGCCCGGCTACATCGTGCAGGCGCTCGACGACGACCTGCAACCGGTGCCGCCCGGCATGACGGGCAACCTCGCGGTGCGCGGGCCGACCGGCTGCCGCTATCTCGCCGACGAACGCCAGACGAAATTCGTGCGCGGCGGCTGGAACCTGCCCGGCGACGCCGTTTCCATCGACGCGGACGGCTACGTTTTCTACTGCGCGCGCGCCGACGACATGATCGTGTCGTCGGGGTACAACATCGCGGGCCCCGAAGTCGAGACCGTGCTGATGCAACACCCCGCCGTGGCCGAGTGCGGCGTGACGGGCGTGCCCGACGAACTGCGCGGCCAGGTGGTGAAGGCGTTCGTGGTGCTACGCCCCGGCTTCAATGGCGACGAAGCGATGGCGACGGCATTGCAGGACTTCGTTAAGAACGCAGTGGCTGCGTATAAATATCCGCGGCTGATTACGTTTATCGACGCGTTGCCGCGCACGGAAACGGGAAAGCTGAAGCGGGCCGCTTTGCGCGAGATGTGAAGGAAAGAGCGTGCCTGAACCGCTTCCCTTTTTGCGTATCTCGTAAATAATTTTACGTAAAACGCTCACTTCCTACTGAGCTATCGTTTTAATTAGACGTTATTTCATAATGTCTCCTCAATCGCTATTTTTAGCTGATTCGACCGGGCCAACCGCTGGCATTGCGCACCATCGTGCGCAAAATGGCTCAAACAAGACAGGTTTGCGCGCTACTCTGCGCATTTCACTTCGCGAGAAAGAGACATCGTCCTTAAATTTGCGCACGATTCTGCGCAAAATTGAGGATTTAGACCTATAATGCGCACTATGATGCGCAAATCACCTTCGCCCGAACCGCTTTCCAACGTCGAACGTCTTGCCACGAGCCTGCGTTTGACACGTCGCGACCGCAACCTCACGCAGCAAACTATCGCGGATCGCGCCGGCGTCGCGCGCCGCACCGTGACAAACGCCGAGCATGCGGAAAACGTCGGCATTCGCGAACTGTGCCGCCTCGCCAACGCGCTTGGCTATGAAATCGTTCTAAGGCCGATGGACACCGTGGTTTTCGAGGACCTGAAGGACATCTTCCGGGACGAAGAATGACGGCCGACGCCCCGCTCGATCTCGAACGCCTTCTGCGCGAAATTCGCACGTTGGAAGTGCACACGCCGCAAGGCCCGAGCGGTCTGCTCACGCGTGAGAGCCGCTTCGTCTTTAATTACGGCGACGCGGCCGATTCCGCCGCCGTCTCGCTCACGATGCCGGTGCGCCGGCAAAGCTACGCGAGCGGCGACCTCATGGGCATCTTCGCGATGAACCGGCCCGAGGGTTATCTGCGCTTCGTGATCGAGGAGCGGCTCGCGCGCTACGGCGCGCCGAGCGACCTGTTCCTGCTCTTTCTCGCGGGCCGCAATCAGATTGGCCGCCTCACCTACTCCGTGCCCGGCGAGCGCGTGCCCGAAGGCGATGGCGAGCGGCTCGACGAACTGCTTTCGTCGCCGTCGGGCCGCCTGTTTGAACGACTGATCGACCGCTATGCGCTCGGCTCCGGCATTTCGGGTGTGCAACCGAAGGCCGTGGTGCCGCTCGCGGGCGAAGCGGTCGGCCGCCCCGCCGAACATACGGCGCTGCCGCTGCGCACGGTCATCGTCAAAGCCGAAGGCGACGACTTTCCCGGCCTCGCGCGCAACGAATTCTTCTGCATGTCGGTGGCCAGGGAGGCGGCGCTCGAAGTGCCCGAATTCTGGCTTTCCGAGGACGGCCAACTATTCGTGATGTCGCGCTTCGACCGCACGGCAGACGGCGCGCCGCTCGGTTTCGAGGACATGAGCGTGCTGACGGGCAAGGCCAAATACCAAGGCAGCTACGAGATGATCGCGAAAGCGGTGGACATCTACACGCGCTCGGACCCCGCGGAAAAGCGCAAATTGTTCGAACGCATCGCGCTCTCATGTCTGCTGCGCGACGGCGATGCGCATATGAAAAACCTGGGAATCCTTTATAACGATCCCACCGGTCCGCGCCGGCTCGCACCGGTATTCGACGTGGTGTGTACGGATATTTATCCGGATCTCGACGGACGCATGGCGCTCAGCCTCAATCGCAGCAAGACGTTTCCGCTGCCGGCGGAGCTGCTTGCGTTTGCTCGCCGGCTGGAACTCAGTGCTTCGGATACCGAAGCAATCCTGACGCGCCTGCAACGCGCCTACGAGACGGTCAGCGCGCGTCTTTCTCACGACCCTCGCTTCCAGAAAGACGATCTGCTCGAAAAGATCCGGCATGCCGTCGAAAGACCCGGCGTGAAACCGGTCACGCGCCCGAAAGTCGTACGTTGAACGCAAGACCTCCGGGCGCGCGCGAAAATCGTCAGATTTTGCCCGACTCCTGCACCGCGAACGTCATGCGCCGGCCCACCGTGTCGTAACGGCACACGACTTTCGCGCCCTCCTTCACGTCGCCCTTGAGCATTTCCTTCGCCAGTTCGTTCTCCACGGTCTGCTGGATCTGACGCTTCAACTCGCGGGCGCCGAATTCGGGCCGGTAACCTTCGGCGGCAAGATGATCGACCACGCTGTCGTCGAAACTTAGTTCGATATCCTGACTACGCGCCATCCTCTGCACCTGCTCGAGTTGCAATCGAACGATAAGACGCAACTCCTCGCTATTGAGCCCTTGGAATACGATGATTTCGTCGATGCGGTTCAGGAACTCGGGCCGGAAATGCTGACGCAACTCGCCCATTACGGCGTTTTGCATCGACGCATCGGCGCTCGATAGAAAGCCCGGTCCCGAGCGCTTCTGCCCCGACACCACATCGGAGCCCAGATTGCTTGTCGCGATCACGATCGTATTGCTGAAATCGACGACACGTCCCTTGCCGTCGGTCAGCCGCCCATCGTCGAACACTTGCAGCAGCACGTTGTAAACGTCGGAGTGCGCCTTTTCGATCTCGTCGAGCAGAATCACGCAATAGGGGCGGCGGCGCACGCGCTCGGTCAACTGGCCGCCTTCGTCGTAGCCCACATAGCCGGGCGGCGAGCCGATCAAGCGCGACACCGCATGGCGCTCCATGTACTCGCTCATGTCGATGCGCACGATCGCGTCTTCGTCGCCGAACACGACTTCGGCCAGCGCCTTGGCCAGTTCGGTTTTGCCCACGCCGGTCGGCCCGAGGAATAAAAACACGGCCGTGGGCCGGCGCCCGCGCCGCAGCCCCGCGCGCGAACGGCGCACCGCGTCGCTCACCGCAACAATCGCCTGCTCCTGACCGATCACGCGCTCGTGCAAGCGCTTTTCCATTTCGAGCAGGCGCGTGCGCTCCTCCGCGGTCAACTGCGTCACCGGCACGCCCGTGAGCTTCGAAACGATCTCGGCCACTTCTTCCGTGGTCACGTCGGACGTCACGGAACCGAGCCGGCCTTTCCATTCGCTCGTGGCCTGCGTGAGCGCCTTTTCCTTGTCGGCGATGGGTTCGTCGAGCGTATGCGCGCGCTCGAAATTCTTGCGCGTCGCCGCGTAATCCTGCTCGCGACGCAACTGCGCGAGTTCCGCTTCGAGTTCGAGAATCGCCGCCGGGCGCGACGTGGCGGAAAGATGCACGCGCGCCGCCGCCTGATCGATCAGGTCGATGGCTTTATCGGGCAGGAAACGGCCCGTCACGTAGCGGTCCGAAAGCTCGGCGGCGGCAACCAGCGCGTCGTCGCGTATGGTGACGTGATGATGAACTTCCAGCTTGTCGCGCAGGCCGCGCAAGATGTTGATGGTTTGATCGACGCTCGGTTCGGCCACGAACACAGGCTGAAAACGCCGCTCCAGCGCGGCATCTTTCTCGATGTACTTTTGATACTCGGAAAGCGTCGTCGCACCGATCAGATTCAGTTCGCCGCGCGCCATTGCGGGTTTGAACACGTTGGCGATATCGAGGCCGCCCTCGCCGCCGCCGGTGCCCGCGCCGACGATCGTGTGGACTTCGTCGATAAAGAGCACGAGGTTGTCGCGCTGCGCCGTGATCTCTTCCATCACGCCTTTCACGCGCTCCTCGAATTCGCCGCGATATTTCGCGCCCGCCACGAGGCCGTTGACGTTCAATTCGACGAGCCGCCGCCCGCGCAGCGACTCGGGCACGTCGCCGTTGAGCATGCGTTGCGCGAGCCCTTCGGCGATGGCGGTTTTGCCCACGCCCGGCTCGCCGATCAACACGGGATTGTTCTTGCGGCGGCGCGCCAGCACTTCCACCACGGTTTCGATTTCGCTCGAACGCCCGATCACGGGATCGAGCTTGCCTTCGCTCGCGAGCGCGGTGAGATCGCGGCTGTATTGATCGAGTTGCGGCGTCGCGCTCGGGCCTTTCGCGGCAGGCCGCTCGCGCTTGTCGCCTTGCGCTTCCACGAGACCTTGCAGCACTTTTTGCGGCGTAACGCCATAACGCCCGAGCAAGTGTCCCGCGAAACTCTCCGGCACTTGCGTCAGGCCGAACAGCAGATGTTCGGGCGCGACGTAACTGTGCCCGAGTTCGCGCGACACGAGAAACGCGCGATCGAGTGCGCCCTTCAAACGCGGCGACACGCCGATGCGTCCGTTCTCGGGCGCGTTCGAGACATCATGCTTTTGCGCGTTGGCGTCGATGAAGGCGCGCACGTCGTCGGGTTGAATGCCGAGCCGCTTGAGAATGGCCGCGCCCGCGTCGTTGCCGGCGATTTCGTAAAGCAGATGCTCCGTGTCCACTTCGCGCCGGCCGAACTGCACCGCGCGTTCCGCCGCGCGCTGGAGCAATTCGCGCGCCACGTCGCTGAAATAGCGCTCGACGATCGCGCCGTCGCCGGCTTCCATCGCTTGCTGCGGCGCGGGTTCGGCCGTGCCGTCGGCTTGCTGCGACGCGCGGAACAGCGCTTCGAGCGGGCTCAAGGTCCGTTGATGGCGGGTGAGTTGCGCGTAGTGATAATCGCAGACATCGAGAAAACGCCGTCTGCCGTCCTGTAACACGGCAACCCGCACGGTAGCGGGCCGCACGCCGCAAATATCGCAGTTGAACTGAGCCATTGAGTCTCCCTGAAAGCGAAGCGCGGCCCGCGAGCCCGGTCCGCGCCGGGCGCTCGCGAAAGCCGCCTGAATGCTCTAACGAATGCCGTTACGAAGTCCAGCCATCATCGTAACGTCGATTCGCGGAGCGCGTCGTCAAGGAGACGCCAAGGCAAGCTGCGTTATGAAGCCGCGACGGAACCGCCGCGTTTCGATCAATATCTCAAACGTCTGGATCGACGAGCGGCGGGTGGGGTTCCTGCGGCACGCCCGATTGTCCCGCCGGACTTCTGATCCATGCGGAAAGCAGCGTGGAGGAAACAGCGAGTATCACCGGGCCGATGAACAAGCCAACGATGCCGAACGCAAACATGCCGCCCAGCACGCCCGAAAGAATCAGCAGCATCGAGAGATTGACGCCACGGCGGATCAGCACGGGCCGCACGAAGTTATCGAGCATGATGACCATCAGCGACCACACCGCGAGCAGAATGCCGGCCACGCGCGCGTCGTGCATGAAGAGGAACACCACGCCGCCGAGCAACGGCAGTGCCGGGCCGATCTGCGCGAGGCACAGCATGAGCATCAACGCCGTGAGCACGCCCGCGCCAGGCACGCCCGCCACGGCAAGCCCGATGCCGCCGAGCGCCGATTGCAGTATCGCCGTCACCACGATGCCCAGCGCCACCGCGCGAATCGAAGCGCCCGCGAGTTGCACCGCTTCTTCGCCGTACACGGGCGCGATGCGGCTCGCGAAACTCACGACGTAGCTCGCCGCCTGCTCGCCTTTCACGTAGAGAATGCCCGTGATGATTACGGTGATGAACATATGAATGACGAACACGCCCACCGAAGCCGCGTGACCGATGAGCCAGTGCGCCGCGATGGACACATAAGGTTCGAGTTGCGCGAGCAAGCCGCCAGGGCCGGCATCCGAAAACTCCTGCCATTTGGCGGCAACGCGCGTGCCCACGACAGGGATTTCATGCACCCATTGAGGCGGCGGCGTGAGCGCGTAGTCGGGCAGCTTGCGAATCACATCCATGATTTCGCCGCCGTGCGCGGCCAGCGTGGAGATAGCTTCGTATAACGGCAGCACGATCACCACGAGCAGAATGAGGATCATCACGAGCGTGGCGAACCAGCGCCGGTTGCCGCACCGCCGCTGAACGGCGAGCATGGCCGGCCAGGTCGCGACGACGATGGTCGTGGCCCAGATGAGCCCCGGAATGAACGGACGCATCACATAGAGCGAGCCGGTCGTCAGCGCGCAAAGAATCGCGACGATAAACAGGATGCGGGCAATATCGGGCGTAACTTGTGGTTTCATGTGCGTTTCTCGTAACGGGCGCCATGGCACGCTAGTCTATATCGGATAAGTCGCGATGCAGCGCGAAGTGGCCTCGCAGCCACGGGATCGCCCCATACTCGCGGCGCGCGGCACGCCAATTTCGTTCGCATTCTTAACGACCGGGCACGCACGACGCGCGCGGCGCTCGCGACTCGCGATGCGCAACGATACCCGTCGTCGATGCAGCCGGCGCAACGCTCTGGAATAATGGCGCTTTCCCGACCTTGCATCGACGAAAGAGCCCGCCATGTCCGCTACCGGCAACAAACTCCCCTGCGTGCTTCTCACCAACGACGACGGCATCGACGCGCCCGGCCTCGCGACGCTCGAAGCCGTCGCCGCCGAAATCGCGCATGAAGTCTGGGTCGTCGCGCCCGAGCACGATCAAAGCGGCACTTCGCACTCGATCAGCCTGCACACGCCGTTGCGCGTGAGCCGGCGCGGCGAGCGGCGTTTCGGCGTGCTCGGCACGCCGGGCGATTGCGTGGTGATGGCGGTGCGTCAGCTGATGGGCGACGTGCGGCCTTCGCTCGTGCTCTCGGGTATCAATCGCGGCGGCAATCTCGGCGTCGAAACGATGTTCTCGGGCACGGTGGGCGCGGCCATGACCGGGCTGCTGCTGGGCCTGCCGTCCATCGCGTTGAGCCAGACCTTCCGGGACCGCGAACGCGTGCGCTGGGACACGGCGCGAGCGCTCGCGCCCGAGGTGATTCGCCGCCTCGCCTCGGTCGCGCACGAGGCGCCGGTCTGCCTGAACGTGAATTTCCCCGATGTCGATGCGAGCGCGGCCGGCCCGCTCACGGTCACGCGCCAGGGCGTGGGCCTCGTGCAAGGCATCGACGTGGTGCCGCAGATCGACCCGCGCGGCCTCGACTATCACTGGCTGCGCTTCAATCGCGGGCCGCGCGAGAACGGGCCCGACAGCGAAACGGCCGTGGTGAACTCCGGCCGCGTTTCGGTGACGCCGCTGCACTTCGAGCGCACCGACGAAAGAACTTATGCGACTTTGCAGGCAGCGCTGGGCGCGGCTGCCTGAGCTCCCCGAGCCGCCCGAGGCAGGCGGCCTTGAAACGGTTGAAGCAAAACCGATCCAGACGAAAAACGTCTGGATCGTGCGCCGCGCTTAGTCCTGCACGAGTGCCAGCACGCGCAGCGGGCTGCCCGAACCGGCCTGAATCTTCAGCGGCGCGGAAACGATCACCGCGCCCGTCGGCGGCAGTTGATCGAGATTCTTCAGGCATTGCAGACCATAACGGTTCGAGCCGTGCATCAGCGTGTGGCATGGGTAGGGAATCGGCCAGCCATACGCCTGCCCCGCGTCCGTATTGATGGTTTCCACGCCGAAGCCATGCACGTTGCGCTCGCCGATCAGCCATTCCACCGCTTCCTGCGTCGGCCCCGGCGTGTGCGCGCCGTCGTCGCGCAAATTAAGGAACTTCGCCGGGTCCGTGCGCTTCGACCAGTCGGAGCGCAGCAGCACCCACGCGCCGCTCGGGATGCGCCCGTGCTTCGCTTCCCATGCTTCCAGAAAGCCCACCGTCAGCAGCCAGTCGTCGTTCGCGGCAATTTCCGCGCTGGCGTCTATCACGACAGCCGGTGCAATAAAGTTCTTCACGTCGATCGTATCGACGGAGTTTTGTGCATGATCCTTCCCGGAAATCCAGTGTACAGGTGCATCGAAGTGCGTGCCGGT
The DNA here is from genome assembly GCF_905220235.1 of Paraburkholderia sp. J41. Lineage (NCBI taxonomy): Bacteria > Pseudomonadati > Pseudomonadota > Betaproteobacteria > Burkholderiales > Burkholderiaceae > Paraburkholderia > Paraburkholderia sp. J41. Next base: position 164,328 of record NZ_CAJMZE010000012.1, read on the forward strand.
GTGTTCGCCACAGGAAAAATTATTCCAGTACCAGCCCGGACCCTGTTCGTCGTACTGGCTGATCTTTTCCATCTTGAACGCCCACACCTGCCCGAACTGCGGCGGGAGTTGCAGCGCCGGAAAATCCGGCGAGAGCGTTTGCGTCAAATCCACCACGCGAATCTGGCCGCCGGCCAGCCCGCTAGTCAGTTGTTCGAGACTGCTCGTCATCTTGCACTCCTCGTTTTCGTTCGCGCGTCATCGTGGTGTGTGGCGCGGGCGCCAGCACGTGGGGTTGTCTTCGATCCGATTATCTTGAGGCATAAATTAATCCATAATCATGGTTAACCCCTTTTTTGCTTACGGCCAGCTCTCGATAAATCGGGCGCCGTGGTATGTTGGCGGGTCGGCGGGCGCAGTTCGCGCCTCACGCCGGCTTCCCGCGATATCCACGTATGAGCCAAGCCACTTCCAGCTTTGTCGATAGCTACACACCCGCGCTGCTCGCCCAGGTCAGCCAGTTGATTTCCGGCGAATTCCACGTCATCGTTCAAGCCAGCGGCTTCGAAATTTCCGACTGGCGCGTGCTTTCCACACTCTCCGACGGCAAGGCCATCAGCATCGGCCGTCTCGCGCAAGTCTCCGTCACCAAACAACCCACCGTCACGCGTCTGCTCGACCGCATGGAAGCGCAGGGCTACGTCAAGCGCATTCCGCACGACGCGGACCGGCGCGTCACGCTTGTGCGCATCACGCCGCGCGGCCAAAAACTCGTTTCCGCGCTGATGGAGCAGGCAAAAGCGCACGAGGAGCAGGTGCTCGCGCCGCTCGGCCAGGAAAAGGCCGAAGAACTCAAGGCCACGCTGCGCCTGCTCATCGAACTGCATCGGCCGCCCGCGTAATTCAACGCACGCACGCGCTCAACCGTGCCTGGCCGCGGCCGTCACGGCCGCTTCAATCGCACTGCGAATATCGTCAGGTATCCCAACGGATTTGTGCGTGTCCAGCGAAGTCGTCACGAGGGTTTGACGCGCGGCCATGCGCAGCACGCCGTCCTCGCCCGTGCAGGCCCACGCGAGCGTGAGCGACTTTTCGCCGATGCGCTCGACGTTCAGCGACAACCCTACTTCGTCGCCCATCTTGCTCACGGCCGTGAAATCCACTTCGAGCCGCACGGTCGGCATGCCGATACGCCGCGCGCCGATCACGCCGTGATAACCCTCGGGCAGCATTTCATCGAACCAAGACTCGATCAAATCGTTGAACAACACGAAATACTGCGGATAAAACACGATGCCGGCCGGATCGCACTCCGAAAAGTGGATCTTGTGCTTGCGCCGGAACGTCGGCATTGCCATTCAACTGTCTCCTGTCAGGGTTCGCGCGGCGTCGATTACGCCAACGCGTGCCGCGCGAGCGCCGCGCGCAGCTTGTGACCGTGCTCGTCGGCAAGCGCGGCGTCGCGCAAGTCGCGCAACGTGGCCGGCGCGAGTTGCGCGCCCGCCTTGACCACGGCCGCCATCACCGTCTCGTAGTTCTTGAGCCCGCGCGCGTGCGTGTCGCTGTAGCCCTTCACCATGCGCTGACATTGAGCGACTTCCGTGGCGAGCGCGGGATTGTGTTTCGCCGCATCGACGATTTGCGCGAGCCAGGCTTCGATGCGCCGGTTTTCCAGCTCGTAGCGCAGCGTGCGGCGGCGCATGCCGCGCAAACGCGAGATCACGTAAAGCATGAGATAGCCGCGCAGCGAACTCGTCTGCACCACGCGGCCCGCTTGCGTGCGGCTGCCCACGAAGCGGTTGACCCAATGCGGCCGCGCGAGCCAGCGCCCGAGTGAAGCGGGCAAGGTCTCGCAAATTTCTTCGAGACGCGGGTGCATGAACTCGTTGATGGCGAGCAACTGGTTTTCCTGCGCATTCACTTCGCCGCGCACACGCTCGAAACGCGTGCCGCGCGTCTTGAGATCGGCCACGCGAATCACGTCCTCATACGACATCCACAGCGCGAGATGGCGCGCCGTTTCGCGCAGCAGCGCGTCGTCGGCATCGGGAATCGCCCGGCGCAACGCGCAGAGACGATCGAGATAGAACGCGGCATACGCCGGGTCTTGATAGTCGATCAGTCGGCGCACGCCTTCGACGGCAAAATGATGCACGCCAGCGGGCAATTCCGCGCGCACCCGTTCGAGCAGCTTCGCGACTTGCGGGTCGCGCGGCGCGGCAACGGCCGCTTGCGCGCCGGGTTGCATTTTCGCGGCGTAGTCGCTGGTTGGCTCGCCCGCATCGCCGGCGCGACCATACGCGAGATCGAACGCGCGCAAGCTCGGCTTCACGCCCACGCCGCCGCGCTCGATGGTTTCCTCGAACTGCTTGCGGCTGAACGGCAACACGCCGGTGCCAGCCAGCGCGCCGAACAGCACCGCGCTGATGACGCTGCCCGTATCCTGCGCGGCCTGCGCCATGTCGAAGCGCACGAAGCGCTTCGCGGCTTGGGTTGCGTGCGCGACGAGCGCGTCGCTGTCCACGCGGCCGTCGCCCATCGCGGTTTTTTCGGCGATCGAGAACACACGATGCGTCGATGCCACGAGCGTCGTGCGATCCGCGCTCACGAGCCCGCGCTGCACGGCGCGCCCCGCTTCCATCAACTCGGAGGCAAGCACCACGTCCACGTCGCCAGGCAGCGGCATGAGCGCGAGAATGGGCGGGCGCGCTTCCCCTTCTTCGCGCGGAAACAGCTCGACGTAATAGATCGTCGCGCCGGTGCGTTGCGCGACGCCAGGCACGGACGTGGTTTGCGCGAAATAACCGTTGTGCTCGCCGAGATCGACAATCCAGTCGGCAAGCACGCCGCCGCCCTCGCCGCCCATGGCGAGAATCGCGATCTTGATGGGTTGTGTCTTCGTCATCGTCAGTCCTTCGTTCAGAACGCGTAGCGTGCGCGCTTTGCCGCGTCGCGGCGTTGCAGCGAGCCGATCACGGCGTCGCGCACGCGTTGCTTCAGCTTGTCCCATTTCGTAGGATTACTGATGATCTGCGCGCGGTAGAACGACGGGCACAGCACCGCCGCATGCGAAACCTCGCCGCACAAGCCGCAGCCCACGCAACTGTCGAGCACGCTCGCCACCGGATCGGTGCGCAGCGGATCGGGGTTCGGCTTGATCGACAGCGAAGGACAACCCGAAAGCCGGATGCACGAGTGATCGCCCGTACAGGTATCGGAATCCACGCCAAAGCGTTCGCGCACCACGCGCTCGCCCGCCGCCATCGCCTTGCGCTGTTTCGGCTTTTCGCGGCGCTGTTTGTTGAGCATGCACTCGCTCTGCGCGATCAGCACCTTCGGGCCTTTCGTGCCCGTGGTGAGCGCTTCGCGCAGCGTTCCCATCATCGTCTTGAGATCGTAGGTGCGGCGCACCGTCTTGACCCATTTCACGCCCACGCCGCGCACCGCCTGCTCGATTTCATGACCGGTGCTGCGCGTGGGATTGAGCGCCTTCGAAGAGAGAATGTCCTGCCCGCCCGTCGCCGACGTATAACTGTTGTCGACCACGATCGTGAGGTTGTCGCTGCGATTGAACACCGCGTTCGCGATACCGCTCGTGAGGCCGTTGTGCCAGAAGCCGCCGTCGCCCATCACCGAGATCGCGCGTTTGCTGCCGCTCGTGTTGAACGCGGCCGCGCTCGCGCTGCCGAGGCCGTAGCCCATCGTCGTCGCGCCGAGGTTGAACGGCGGCAGAATCGAAAACAGGTGACAGCCGATGTCGGCGCTCACATGATGCGGGCCGAGCTCGCGCTCGACGAGTTTCATCGCCGTGAAAATCGGGCGCTCGGGGCAGCCCGTGCAGAAACCGGGCGGACGTGCATGCACATTCGTGTCGAGCGGCGGCAACTCGTCCTGCGTCGCCGTCAAGGCGGCAGCGGAGGCCGGCGCATCGGCGGCCACGACCGCGACCGGAATCACCTTGCGCGGCTGCGGTTGCGGTTCGAGTACGCCGTAACGCTCGAAGAACGTGCGCAAGCCCTTCATCACCGTCGCGGCGTTGTACTCGCCCGCGAGCGGCAGCATGTCCTTGCCGTGCAGCGCGACGTCCACGCCTTGCTGACGCAGGATCGCGCTCGCGTTTTGCTCGACGAAATTCGGCTGGCCTTCCTCGATCACGAGCACCGCGCGTTTGCCGGCGCAAAAACGCTGCCACTCGGAATCGATCAGCGGATACGCGACGTTCATCACGTACAGCGGAATTGCCGATTCGCCGTAGACGTCGGCGAGACCGAGACGCTCCAGCGCGCGCAGCACCGTGTTGTAGCTGCCGCCCTGCACCGCGATGCCGATCTCGCGCGCATCGGCGGAAAAAAATTCGTTGAGCTGACGATCTTCGATGAACTTCACGGCCGCGGGCCAGCGCTCGTGAATCTTCTCTTTTTCGTGCAGGAAACTCGCGGGCGGCAGCACGATGCGGTCGACGTCGCGTCGCGGCTGATCGAGCGCCTGCTGGATCGTGAACGACGGCCGGCGATTGTCGGAAGCGACGAACTGGCCGTGTACGTGACATGCGCGAATGCGCAGTTGCAGCATTACCGGCGTGCTGCTCGCCTCGGAAAGATCGAAGCCGTCCTTCACGGCCTGCACGATGCAAGGCAGATTCGGGCGCGGATCGAGCAGCCAGATTTGCGACTTCATCGCGAACGCGTGGCTGCGCTCCTGCATGATCGACGAGCCTTCGCCGTAATCCTCGCCGACGATGATGAGCGCGCCGCCCGTCACGCCGCCCGAGGCGAGATTCGCGAGCGCGTCCGAAGCCACGTTGGTGCCCACGGTCGCCTTGAAGGTTACGGCGCCGCGCAGCGGGTAATTGACCGAAGCGGCCAGCGAGGCCGCGGCCGTCGCTTCGCTCGCGCTGTTCTCGAAGCGAATGCCGTGCTCGGAAAGAATGTCCTGCGCGTCGGCGAGCACATCCATCAAGTGCGAAATGGGCGCGCCCTGGTAGCCGGCCACGTAGGCCACGCCCGATTCCAGCAGCGCCTTGGTGACGGCGAGAATGCCCTCGCCGCTGAAAACCTCGCCTGCGCCGAGGCGCAGCTTCTTCACTTCCTCGACAAACGACCGCTCTGCCATGACCGTCCCTTCCGATGATCGACTCGTGGCGCACGACTTCGCATCGTCATGCGTGGGGCAAGTATAGTTTAGATTTAAATATTTCCAAAATCATAGTTAACCCCGTGAATACGCGTTTCGGCACGCGCGGGCCGACGTGGCATCGGGGTCAATTGCGCAAGCTACAACATTCAAAATGATTCGGAAACCACGGCGTGAACGGTGTGGCGGGATCTGGCGGAAAGAGGCGGGGAGCAGACTGGGAGCAAGCGGGGAAAGAGCGGAGAAAGGCGCCGAAAAGCGCACGCGACGATGCGGTGCAACATACGGCGGCGGGCGCGCCACGGCCCGCCGCGAGAGCCGCTCAGATGACGAGGCGCGAGACCTTCACGCCTTCGAGCGACACGCCGGCCATGAGCCCGGCGTTGGTCAGCACGAACGCTTCGACAGGACTCATGGCCGTGGACGTATCCACGTTGCCGTTCGCGCCCACGGTCACGACCGCCACGGTGGCGTTCGCGCCCGCCGACCAGCCCTGGCTGTTCGTGAAGTCGTTGAGCGCGTCCTGATTCATGAACGCGAAAATGATGGCCTTCGACTGCGCGCCGATCTGCAAGCCGAACGAGCCCGCGACGGTGCTGTAGTAGCCCGTGGTGCGGCCGTCCACACGCAGCGCGCCCGTGCCGTACTGCCCGCCGATCCAGAATCCCGCCGCGAGAACCTGCGGAAAAACCAGCACGCCGCTCGCCTTCGAAATGAGTTCGCGCGAGCCTTCGACGGTGCTGTAGAGGCGCGCGAGCGTGGCGTCCACGCCGGCGTCGATCGAATGGCGCTTGGCCGCGTTCTGCGCGGCGCTGTCCTGCGAACCCAGCGGCGTGGTCGTACACCCCGCGAGCGCGAGACCGCTCGCGGCAAGCGCGGCGCTGGAGCTGAGGAGAAATTGACGTCGGCGCATGTGCGTTCCTGTAGAAAAGGGCTTCGATTGCGCGCAAACCGGCGGGGCCGGCGGCGCGAAAGTCACAGGATAGCGCGCGCGGCCGTGTTCATGCCCCATTTCAGCCGCGACTTTCACGACGCGGCATCGCCAAGGGAGACGCCACGTCCGGCCATCCTTGGGGGGATAGGACCATGCAGGCGGCATCGAGTTCGATTTTCAGGTGCGACGCGAGAACGGCAGGGGCGCCGCGCGGCCGTTTCGGCGCTCGGGGAATGTCGGCGGATTTCGACGCACCGGGCGCGCTTTCTCGAAATTGTTCGATATCGGCGCCAGGGCGGCCCCGACAAAATTGAGATCGTGCTGGCGCAACAAAACGCGGCCGGCACGCTCCGATTTTCGTCACTTGCTGAAAAGAGCCGTCATGACTGTCCGCCGCCCCGAAAGCCCTTCTTCCGCGTTCCGCACCGCGCTCGCCCGCGCCTGCGACCGCTTGAGCCATGCCGGCGTATGGCTGCTGCCGCTTTTCTACATGGGCTTCTGCGCCACGTTGTTCGCACTCTGGTGCGCGCCGCATCGCGCGCTCTGGCCGGCCGCCGCCGCGTTGACGCTCACCGGCATGATGGGCGTCGCGGCCATCGTCTTTCATCTGGCGAGCCGGCTCGCGCCGGCCGGACGCCGCGGCCCATCCCCCGCACCGCTTCGTTCCAGCGTGCGCGTCATGCCGTTGCGCTTCGTGCAAATGCGCACGCGCCCGTGCAGCCAGGTCTGCGGCGAATCCGACCGCGTGCGCACGCGCTTCATGGTGTCGTGCTTCCACGCGAACTGCGCGGCCGCCACGGCTGAAGCGAACGCCGAGCAGAGCTAGGGCTAACGCTGACAACCGTCAAGAAACACTGACATATAATGAACAAAAACCTTACGGCGGTCGGCAGCTTTGACCGATGTGTTTCCAGGTAGCGCCCTTCAGATTACGCTTACAGGCAAGACGCTCACGCCCATGACGAATGCAACGCAAGACGTGCGGATCGTGGTGGCTGACGATCATCCAGTCGTGCTGACAGCGATCAGCGACTATCTGAACACCGTGCCACGCTTCAAGGTCGTCGCGAAGGCGAACACCGGCACGGATCTCATGGACGCGCTGCGTGACGCGCGCTGCGACCTCATCGTCACCGACTTCTCGATGCAAGGCGACCTCGAGGACGAAGACGGCCTGCGCCTCATCAGCCGCTTGCGACGGCTGTATCCGAACACACCGGTCGTCGTTTTCACGATGCTCACGAACGGCGGCATCCTGCACGAACTCGCGCAACTGGGCGTAGCCGGGCTTATCGGCAAAGACGAGCCGATTCCTACACTCGGCGATGTCTGCCACCGCGCGCTGACAGAAGCGGGCACGGCGCTCTCGGCGCGCATCGCTGAACGGCTCGCCAAGGAAGGCTCGACCACCGCCGAATTCCAACGCAGCCACCCGCTTTCGCCGCGCGAACTCGAAGTCGTGCGGCTGTTCGCGGCCGGCCTCAGCGTCACCGAAATCTCCAAACGCCTGCACCGCTCGGTGACGACGGTCGCCACGCAAAAGCGCGCCGCAATGCGCAAGCTTCACCTCGATTCGAACGCCGACTTGATCCGATACGCCAGCGAGCACGGATTCGCGTGATGTTCCGCTCCGCACGCCCGGGCGGCCTCACTCCCAATTCGCCTTCCGAGGCTCTCAAGGCGCTGGAGCGCCATTTGCGGCGCGAGCGGCGCGTCTTCGCGATGCTCACGGCGTTGCTGATTTTCGCGGCGCTGTGCATCGCGGCGGTCGCGATCGCCAGCATCGGCTTCGGCGCGCTGCGCACGCAAACGCTCAACGCACGCAACGCCAGCGCCGAACTCAACAAGCAGCTCGAACGCCGCTCGGTGCTGCTCACGGGCACCGCCACCCTGCTCGCCTCCAGGCTGCGGGCGCCCGCCGCCGTTGCCGAATTCGAAGCGCCGCGCGGGAACTGCGCGCCGCTTTCGCTCGACCTCGACACCTCGCCCGACCTGCGCACGAGTTGCGAGCGCGCGGCGCAACTCGCGGCCGTTATCGCGCCGAACGAGCCGCTGCTGCTCCTGCTGCTGGACGGCAGCGCCGCTTACGGCTCCAAGCTCGCGCCCGACCCGTACCTGCTCGCCGAGGCGCACGTGCGCAGCGCCGACTCCGCGCGCTTGCTGGCCGACACCGCGCTGATCCGCATGAGCGCGCGCGGCTTCGACCCGGTCGCGGCCGCGCACGATATCAAGATCATCTGGTTCCGTCCGCCGCCCGGCAGCGGCTACGCGCGCGACGTCCAGTTCGGCGCGCTCAGCGTGCTCAAGGACGGCAAGCCGTACGCGCTCGTGGTCACGACCGTCGATTACGCGGCCGTCCGCGCGCCGCCCGCCGACGACGCCATCGACCCGGTGCTGTTCGACACCGACGGCAACGTGCTCAGCGGCCCGCTGCCCGCCGCGCGCGCGCAGGCGCTCGACCTGCGCATCGCGAAGCTCGCGCCGGGCCATTATCACGTCGTGCCCAACTTCGGCGTCCTGGAGAACGAGCCGCCGCTCGTCTACGGCTTCGGCCGCCACATGGTCGCCGTTTCCTGGTCCGCGCTGCTCGGCCTCATCGGCATGCCGCTCGCCGTCGTGCTGCTGCTCACCGCCGCGCTCATCTCCATGCTCATCACGCTCTCGCGCTACTGGAACCGTCATGTGCTCGAGCGCACCTACCACGAAGCCACGCGCGCGCTCGAAGGCGAGATGCTCAATCATCTGCTCGTGCATGCGACGCCCGTGGGCCTGTGCGTCGTCAAGCGCAGCAACTTCGAGATCGTCGTGGCGAATCAGATCGTGCGCAACGTGTTGGGCCTCGACGAAAACGCCACGCGCCTGCCGGGTGCGTTGTGCGCCGAATTCGAGAAACAGGGAAACTGGCCTTACGCCGCTCCGCGCGAACACGAAACGCCGGTTTACGAATTGCCGTTCTCGCTCGATCGTCAGGATACCGAATCGATACACCTCGCCATCACTTACGCGCCCGCCACGATGAATCGCGAGGACGTGATGTTCTGCGCCGTCACCGACATGTCGAAGCATTACGAAGTCGAGCGCCTGCTGCGCGAAGCGAAACGGCTGAGCGACGAAGCCGCGCGCGCCAAGGTGAGCTTCTTCGCGGCGATGAGCCACGAGATCCGCACGCCGCTCGCCTCGCTCACCGGCAACATCGAACTGGTGGCGCGCGGCCCGCTCGCACCCGAGCAAGGCGCGCGCGTGCAGGCCATGCAGATTTCCGCGAACGAGCTGCTACAGATCGTGAGCGACGTGCTCGACTTTTCGAAGATCGACGTGGGCCAGATGAAGCTTGCGGCGGAGCCGGGGTCGATTGCCGCACTGCTCGTGCGCATCGCGCTCTCGCATGCGCCGCTCGCCGTGCGCCAGCATTTGCCGCTCTATCTCGTGGTGGATCGGGCCGTGCCCGCGCAATTGCGTTTCGATCCGATCCGGCTTGCGCAAATCGTCAATAACCTGCTGAGCAACGCGTTCAAGTTCACGCGCTCGGGCAAGATCGTGTTGCGCGCGCATTGGCACGACGAAGCGCTCGAAATCAGCGTAAGCGATTCGGGCGGCGGCGTGCCCGACGAACTCAAGCCGTATCTGTTCCAGCCGTTCACGCAAGGCGACGCGCACCGGCTCACGCAGGCGCGCGGCACCGGCCTCGGGCTGTCGATCTGCGCACGGCTTGCGGAGTTGATGCATGGCCGCATCGAGCTTGACAGCACCCAGGGCGTGGGCACGCGCGTCACCGTCACCTTGCCGCTGCCGCGCGAAAGCGACGCATGCGCCGGCGACGAATGGACGCTGCCCGACGCGCATCCCGCCGTGCTTTGCCACGCGCCGGAAAACCGCGAGTGGCTCGCGAATCTCTACGACACACACGCGAGCACGCCGGTTTTTTTCTCGCTCGACGAAACGCCGCCCGAAGGCAGCTACGACTATTTGCTCGTCACCGACGAATTCACGCGCGACGACGTGCGCACGCTCTGGCACGACAGCGCCAAGGTCATCTGGCTGCGCCAGGACGGCCCGCTCGTGCCGCTCGTTCACGACGACGGCTCCGTGGCCGTGAGCATCTACAGCCTTGCCGGCATTCGCGCGGTCACGCAAACGATCGCGCATGGCGCGAGCGCGAGCGCGACCGCGCCCGCCAAGGCGCCCGCCGCCTCCACGAACGACGACCCGCATTTCGCATCGCTAAACGTGTTGATCGCCGAAGACAACCTGCTCAATCGCGGGCTCCTGCGCGACCAGTTGCGCACGCTCGGCGCAAGCGTGATCGAAGCGAAAGACGGCGAGGAAGCGCTGGCCCGGCTCGCGGAAAAGCACGTCGATCTGGTGTTCACCGACATCAACATGCCGGTCATGAACGGCTACGCGCTGCTCGAAGCGGCACGAGCGCGGCACGGCGATCTGCCGATTTACGCGCTGAGTTCCAACGCGCTTCCCGAGCATGTCGAAGAAGGCCGTGCGCTGGGCTTCACCGACTATCTGAGCAAGCCGGTCACGCTGGCGGAACTGGCGCGCGTGCTTTCCGGCATCGCTTCCGTGGCAACCGAACGCGACGATCAGGAATCCGTATCATTGGACAGCGACGATGCGCCGCCGCGCTTTCCCGCCCTCGCGCCCACGCTGGTCGCCGTTTTCATCGAGCAGGCCGATCATGATCTCGCCGACTACGCCGTTATCGCGAAGGCGCACGACTTCGCACGGCTGCATGAGTGGGCACATCGCGTGTCGGGTGGCCTGGCGGTGCTGGGCCCTTCGATGCTCAACGAAGCGTGCCTCGAACTGCGCGCGACGATGCGCGAGGCCGGCGCATGGACCGGGGAAGTGGGCGAACTTGCGGCCGCCGTCGCCGAGGAACTCGGAACGTTTCGCGCGCTCAGCGCTTCGTGAGGAAAATCGGCGCTTCCGCTGCATTCACCGCTTCGAGCGGGCACGCCGCGCGCTGCAAGCGCACGCACCACTGGCGCAATGCGGTTGCTTCGAGAGGACAGCACGCGGGCGCTCGCGGCGAACGCACGGCGCGCGCTTCGAGACGCAGCGCGAATGCCTCCGGCAACGCGAGATCGCAGGTGGTCAGGTCACGCGCGCCGCGCGGCGTTGCGTGCGAAAGGGGCAAGTCGTGCATGGCGCGATGAAGCGGCAAACGAGGCGTCCAGCGCGCACCCGGCATACGGCAAGAAACAAAAACGGACATGAGCGATCCCGCCCTTTGCGGCGGCCTCCTGGCGTCATAACGAATGACTCCGATGATCGTGCCCGCGCGGCGCGCGTTCCATCGAAGCCCTTCTAAAAATGCGCCTGCGCAATGGAAAACCGGCGCGAACCGCGGCATAGCGCCACGCTTATGACGCGCTTTTCGCGGGTCATCCGGCATACGCAACATCCATGCGTCGTGTTAGACTGCGCCGCGCAATCGCTCTCATTCTCATGAACCTACGCAAGCATTCACTGCTGACCGCATGGCTTGGCCTCGTCGCCATGTGGCTCATCGTGTTTGCGCCGCTCGTGAGCCAGCTCGTTGCCGCGCAACACGCGCACGAGCCGGACGCAGCGCTCTGCTCCGCGTTGCAGCCCGCATCGAATGCGCCGGACTTCCCGCATCTTTCGCACGACGATGCATTCGGCGCCTGCGGTTACTGCCATCTGCTCGAACATCACGTGGCGATGCCTTCCGTCGCCGCTCCAGCGCTGCTTCCCACGCTCGCCGTCGCGCGCGAAGCCGTCACCACGCTTTCCACGCGTTTCGTTCCGCTAGGCGCCTTCCCTTCGGGAAGACCGCGCGCGCCGCCCGCCGTTTCCTGATCCCCGCCGCCCTCGGCCTGTTGTCGCTTGCGTCGCTGTCGTGTGCATTTGCACAGACGGGCGCATTCGCGCGCGGCCGTTCGCCCACCGCCATCAGGAAACCGCTTCATGTCCACGCCCGCCATGCGTGGCGCCGGCGCTCGCACGCGTGAACGTGCGACGCCGCGCGCACCGCGGCACGCCTTGCGCTTCGCGCTCGGCTTCGTGCCGCTCTCGTTCGCCGCGCCCATCGCGCTCGCTCAAGCGCAGCCGGCCGCCGATGCCGATACCCATACGCTGCCCACCGTCACCGTGAGCGCGTCCAACGGCGCCGCTTCCGGGGCCGCGACGCCCGCCGTCGATCCGAACTTGCCCGCCACGGTCGAAACCGTCACGCCCGAGCAGTTCCGCAACTGGAATGTGGTCAATACCGAAGACGTACTGAAGTACCTGCCGAATCTCGCGGTACGCAAACGCTTTGCGGGCGACCTGAATTCGATCATTGCCGTGCGCGGCACGAGCAACTCGCAGAGCGCGCGCGGTCTCGTCTACGCCGACGGCCTGCTGCTCTCCAATCTGCTCGGCAACACTTACAGCTTTCCGCCGCGCTGGTCGATGGTGTTTCCGGACCAGATCCAGCAGGTCGACGTGATCTACGGCCCGTATTCGGCGCTGTATCCCGGCAATTCGCTGGGCGCCACGGTGCTCATCACCACGCGCATGCCGAAGCAGTTCGAAGCCACCGCCGACGTGAAAGCGTTCACGCAGCATTTCAGCCTGTACGGCGTGAACCAGAATTTCAACGGCAGCGAAATGAGCGCGTCGATCGGCGACCGCATCGGCAAGTTCTCTTACCTGCTGGGCGTGAATCACCTTGAAAACACGAGCCAGCCCTTGCAGTTCGCGACGCTCGCGCAATCGACGAAACCCGCGCAAGCGCGCGACGTGCCCGTGCATGGCGCGTACTTCTACAACAATCAGACGAACACGCCCACCGCCGTGCTCGGCGTGAACGGCGAAGGCATCGAGCATACGGTGCAGGACCAGTTCAAGCTGCGCATGCAATACGATTTCACGCCCACGGTGCAAGGCGGCGTGACGCTCGGCTATTGGCATCAGACCTACGACAGCGCGACCTCCACGTTCCTCCGCGACGCCGACGGCAAGCCCATCTATAGCGGAAACGTCTCGATCAACGGCTACGAATACACGATCCCGGCGGCCGCGCTCGCGCCCAGCCGAGGATGGAGCGAAAACTGGCTCTACGGCGCCTCGCTGCGCACGCACCAGGCGACGGGCTGGAACGCGCAAGCCATTGCTTCGTACTACGACGTAAGCAACAGCGTCGCGCGCACGGCGAATGCGGGCGGCCCCGGCAACGGTCCCGGCACGATGACGCTCGGCAACGGCACCGGCTGGAAAACGCTCGACCTCAAGGCAACGTGGACGCCCGCCACGCCCACGGCGGGGCTGGCCGCGCACTGGCTCACGTTCGGCTATCACTACGACGACTATTCGCTCGACAACCAGACATACAACACGCTTGCCTGGCGCGACGGCGGTGCGGCCGGCTTCGCCAACGCCTTCGCGGGCAAGACCGAAACGCAAGCCGTCTACGCGCAGGACGCGTGGCGCTTCCTGCCGCGCTGGAAGTTCGTGTACGGCGTGCGTTATGAGGACTGGCACGCTTACGACGGCTATCAGGCGCTGGCCGGCGCGACCGTGCCTTACGCAAGCATGGGCGATCGTCACTATTCGCCCAAGGCGTCGCTGTCTTTCGATCTCACCGACGACCTCACGCTGCGCGCTTCCATCGCGCGTGCGTACCGCTTTCCTACCGTGAGCGAGTTGTTCCAGGGCCAGGTGAACGGCTCGTCGATCGTCAACAACAATCCGAACCTGCGCCCCGAAAACGATCTCTCGAAAGAGTTGAGCGCCGAATGGGCGCATTGGAACGGCCTGTTCCGCTTCACGCTGTTCCAGGACGACGTGAAGAATACGATCTTCAGCCAGACCGACACCACCGTGATTCCGAACGTCACCAATTTTCAGAACATCGGCAAGGTGCGCTCGCGCGGCGTGGAAACGAGCTACCAAGGCGAGGACGTCGTGCTGCGCGGCCTCGACTTCGGCGCGAGCGTCGCTTACACGCAGTCGAAGATCGTTGAAAACGCGCAGAACCCGGCGAGCGTCGGCAAATATTTTTATCGCATTCCGCTGTGGCGCGCGAACGTGGTGGCCACGTACCGCTTCGACGCACACGCCGCGCTTACGCTCGCGGCGCGTTACTCGGGGCGCCAGTACAACACGCTCACGAATGCCGACACGAATCCGAACGTGTTCGGCGGCACGAGCACCTATACGGTCGCGGACGCGAAATTCACCTACCGGCCGACGAAAACCAGCGAGATCGGCGTCGGCATCGACAATATTTTCGACGCACGCTACTTCGTCTATCACCCGTATCCGGGCCGCACCTTCTATGTCGAGGCGAAGCTGGGCATCTAGGCCCATTGATTCGTCATCCTTATCAAACAGAAAGGAGCCACTCATGTCCGACACGACCTCGATATCGGCGCAGCGCGTTGCGCAGGCGCCCCATGGCGCGCAGCCCGGCTATCGCACGCTTTGGCGCTGGCACTTTTATGCGGGCATTTTCGTCATGCCGTTTTTGCTCGTGCTCGCGATCACGGGCACGATTTACTGCTTCCAGCCGCAGATCGAACCGCTGCTTTATCCGCATCGGCTCGTGGTCGCGCCGCAAGCCGCGCCGCGCTTGCCCACGAATGCACTGCTCGCGCGCGCGCAGGCCGCCTTGCCTGCCGGCGCGCGGCCGTTGCGCGCGCATATCGAAGCGAGTCCCGCGCGCAGCGCCGAATTCGTGTTCGCTCTGCCGGGCGGCGCGAAAGAAAGCGTCTACGTGAATCCCTACGACGGCACGGTGCTCGGCACGCTCGACGTCGACCGGCGTTTCATGCAGGTCGATCGCATGCTGCATCGCAAGCTGTTGCTCGGCAAGCCCGGCGAATTGCTGATGGAGCTGGCCGCGTGCTGGACGCTCGTGATGATCGGCACGGGTGTCGCACTGTGGTGGCCGCGCGGCGGTGCGTCGTTGCGCGCGGCGCTGCTGCCGCGCCTGAATGCGCGCGGGCGGCCGTTCTGGAAAAGCGTGCATGCGTTCGTCGGCGTCTGGCTGGCCGTGGGCGCGCTCGCGTTCGTGCTGAGCGGGTTGCCGTGGACAGGTTCGTGGGGCAAGCAGTTCAAGGCGCTCGCAACGCGCGCGAGCCTTGGCGCGCCCGAAGGCGCATGGGGCGGCGGCCTCGGCTTGAAGTCGTCGCTGCCGGGCAAGGCCGCGGCGCAAACCCGCGCGCCCGCCGGTGCGGCGGAACACACGGGCCACGATATGGCGTCGATGCCGGGCATGGTCATGGACGACTTGCCGCTGCCCAACGTGCCGTGGGCCGTGGGCGCCGTGCCCGTGCCGCATTCGCCCGAAGCGCGCGCGCAACCCGGTGCGCAAGACAGCGCAAGCAACGCGCGCCTGACGCTCGATCAAATCGTCGCGCAGATGCACGGCCTTGGCGTGCAAAGCGGCTATGACATCGCGCTGCCCACCACGCGCGACGGCGTGTACACGGTCTCGTACTTTCCAGCGGACCCCAAAGAGGAGCGCACGGTTTATGTCGATCAATACAGCGGCGCGGTGCTCAAGGACATTCGATATGACGATTACGGCGCAATTTCGCAGGCCGTTTCGTATGGCACCTCGCTGCACATGGGCCGCTATTTCGGGCTCGCGAATCAGTTGGTTTGCGCGGCGATTTCGCTTGGGCTCGGCGCGCTTGCCGTTACGGGCTTCGTGATGTGGTGGATGCGGCGTCCCGCGCTCGCGAACGGTATTGCCGCGCCGCCGCGAGAGCGCGCCGCGCCGCCGATGCGCGCGTGGAAAGCGGGCCTCGTGCTGCTCGGCATGGTGTTTCCGCTGATGGGCGCAACGCTCGTGGCCGTGTGGCTGCTCGACCGCGCGGCGTTCGGGCGCGCGGCGAGGCTGTCGTCTTCCTGACAGTCACGAGAACGCCACCGGAAAATCGCAACGAAGGTAAGCAAAGGTCCACGCGCTGCGGTAATCTGCGGACACAATTGCGTATGAACCTGGCGGCGTCCGCCGGTTTCAAACGCTTATCCCCGGAGAAATATCGTGTTGCGGTTCATCTCGGCATTGGGCGCGGCGGCAGTCCTCGCGGGCTGCGTCGCGCCGTGGCCACCGTATCAAGGTTATAACGGCTATTACCCAGGTTATTACGGGTATGGCTACGACTACGCTTACCCCTACGATTACGGCGTTCCGTATGCTTACGGTTACGGCTACTACCCCGGCTATTTCGGCGCGGGCTATGGCGGCATCGCGATCTGGGGCGGCGGCGGTTGCTGTTATTACCATCACGGCTGGAATCGCGGCGGATGGCATGGCGGTGGCTGGCACGGCGGCGGCCACGGCGGCTGGCATGGCGGTGGCTGGCATGGCGGCGGTGGCGGCACGTGGCAAGGCGGCGGCATGGGCATGGGCGGCATGGGCCACGGCGGCGGACGCGGACGTTAGCGTTCGTCGTCTCGTTCGTCGTCTCGTTCGTCGTCTCGTTCGTCGTCTTGTTCGTCGTCTTGTTCGCCGTCTTGTTCCTTCTCGCCAGAAGATGGCGTCGTGCGACCCGACCGTGACATCGCAGCGGCTGCGTTTCGGCGATTTCAGCTTCGACGTTGGCAAACAAGCGCTCTATCGGCAAGGCGCGCCCGTCGACGTGCATTCGGCGCAAATGCTGTTGCTGCACGCGCTCGGCTCCTCGCCGAACCGCGCCGTGAGCCGCGAAAACCTGCTCGCCCGCGCGCGCGGCCGCGACCACAACGCGCTCGACCGCAGCGTGGACGTGCAGATTTTGCGTCTGCGCCAGATCGTCGAGGACGACCCCGCCAAGCCGCGCTTCATCAAGACGGTGTGGGGCATCGGCTATATGCTCGTCGCAGGCGTGGACGCGTGATGCACTTCGGGCCGCCGCGTTCGCTGCTTTCGCGCAATATCGCGCTGCTGGTGGCGCTCGTCGCGCTCACGCAGGTCTGCTCGCTGAGCGTGCTGCTGCATTACGTGCAGCGCCCGCCGCGAAAAGTTGAACGCAGCAACGCAGCAGCGCAGCAGCGCGGCAAGAACAAACGGCGACGAATTTCCTCGTCGCCGTTTTCGTATGGATTGCGTTACTGCGCGGCGGTTTCGCGATAGTTCGCAAACTTCGACGTGTGACCAATGCCGGGATTGAAGCAGTTGCACGGATCGAGGCCTTCGTAAAACGCCTTCAATTCCGGCTTCGCATGGTAGAGATGGCCGACATTGTGCTCGGCGGGATATTCGGCGCCGCGCGCGTCCAGCAGCTTCCACATCTCGTGTTCGAGCGCGAGGCAGTCGTGTCCCTTGCGAACGATATAGTCCTGATGAAAGACGTGACAGAGAAAATGCCCGTAATAGAGCTTGATGGCGATGGGCTTCTCCACGGCTTCGGGCAACTGCTCGAACCACTCGCGGTCGTTGCGCCGCAGCGCGATGTCGAGCGCCACGATATCTTCCACCTCCCGGCCATGCACGGCGCGATAGCGCACGGCCGCACCCGCCGCCGCGAAACGATGCAAGAACGCCTTGGTGCCCTCTTCGTCGCTGCATTCGAAGAACGCGCCGCTTGCTTGCGAGAAAAAGCGCTGCAAATACGCACGTGTTTCGTCGACGCAATCGGCGGACACTTTCAGCATCAGATGATGCTCGTAGCGTGCGCGATAGTCCTTCAAACGCGCGGGCAAATGGCTCGGAAACCGCTCGCTTGCGAACTGCATCACGCGGTCGGTGAAATGCGCGGGCAGAAAGCGCATGCGCTCGAAAAACGCGTCGCAGCGGCTCTTGAAAGCGAACAGCGCAGGCAAGCGCTTCGTGCCTAGATGCTGGATCAGCAGGAACATGTCCTTGCCGTAGCGTTCGGCGATATCGAAAGCGTCTCGATGCAAATACTCGCCCGCAATCGGCAGCTTCGAGAACGTGCCGAGAATGTCGCGGCGCAAGCCGGTCAACTCGGCCGTTGCATTGGTGCCGATATAGAACACCTTCGCGCCCTTTTCGATAGGGAACGTGTCGAGCCGCACCGCGAACACCATCACTTTTCCCGCCGAGCCCGAGGCTTCGTGCAGACGCAACGGATCGGCGTTGTAGCGCGCGGGCGTGTCGGCTTCGATATCGCGCACGTGCCCGGCGTAGTTCTGGTCCGAGGCCGCGCCCGCTCCGTAAGCGATGTCCGCTTCCGGCAATTCGCCGCGATCGAGACGGCCCAGCATGTCCTCCGGCGTATCGCCCAGACGAATGCCCAGATGGTTCACGAGTTCGACCGCGCCGTTCGCGCCCACGCGCGCGAACACGCTCATTTCCGTATAAGCGGGGCCGCGCCGCACGAGCGAGCCGCCCGAGTTGTTGCACACGCCGCCCACCACCGAAGCGCCGATGCACGACGAACCGATCACCGAATGCGGCTCGCGGCCGAGCGGCTTGAGCGTTTGCTCCAGTTGGTCGAGCGTGGAGCCGGGCAAGCACACGACCTGCTTGCCGCCGCCGATCACGTACACGGTGCGCATGCGCGTCATGCTCACGATCACCACGTCGCGGTCGTAGCTGTCGCCGTCGGGTGTGGAGCCGCCCGTGAGGCCCGTGTTCGACGCCTGCGAAATCACGATCGCATTCGCGGCCACGCACGCCTGCAACGCGCGCCACTGCTCGACCAGCGAGCCGGGTCGCACGACCGCCGCCACCTTGCCCTCGCCGAAGCGAAACCCCTTGCGATAGCGGCGCGTGGCTTCGTCGCCGGTCAGCACGTATGCATGACCCACAGCGCCGCGCAGCGCGGTAATCAAGGCTTCGCGGTTCGTGCCGCGGTTCGTGGTTGACGGGCGCGCGCGCTCGGTAACGGGGGTCATGGCGAAAAACTCCGGCTTGGCGATAGTTCGAATCCGGCAAGCATAGGCCGCACGCCGCAGCAAGTCCAATATCGCTCGGGCGCGCGATCAAGACGAAAAAGATATTGATCGCGCTCAGGCCGAATGCGCGTGCCGCGACGCATCGCGCACGAGGCGCACGAAGTTCTGCACCGTGGGCGCTTTCTCGCGCGGCCGGTAAACGAGCGCGATGGTCGTGTGCAGCGTGCCGTTCTTGAGCGCGTGATACGTCACGCCCTTCGCCTGAATCTGCCGCATGGAGGACGGAATCAGCGTGACGCCGAAGCCGGCCGCGGCCATGTTCACCGTCGACGAAATCTGCGGCGACTCCATGCCGATAGTGGGGTTGAAGCCGGCCGCGTGACACGCGCTGATGATCGAATCGTAGAGGTCGGGGCCGATGGCGCGCGGAAACAGAATGAGCGGGTCTTCCGCGAGATCGGCGAGATCCACGCTGCGCCGGCGCGCGAGCCGATGACGCGGCGGCAGCACGGCCAGCACGTCCTCCTCCACGAGCGGCTGGGTCGCCAGACCTCGGCAATTCAGCGGTAAACGCACCAGCGCGGCATCCACTTTCGCCTCGCTCACGCGTTCGAGCAGCACCGAACTGTTGCTCTCCTCGCAGCCGATCGACACGCCCGGATACGCGCTGCGATAACGCTGCAACACAGTGGCCACGAGCGGATGGAACACGGTCGATCCCGCGAAACCCAGCGCAAGCCGCCCGGTTTCGCCGCGCCCCGCATTTTGCGCCTCGGCGAGCGCGAGTTCGGCGTCTTCGACGATGCGCTGCGCACGCTCGCGAAAGAGCCGCCCCGCCTCGGTCAGCTCCACATGCCGCGAATGGCGAATGAAAAGACGCGTGCCGATTTCCTTTTCCAGCTTGAGAATCTGCTGGCTGAGCGGCGGTTGCGCGATGCCGAGCGCGGCGGCGGCTTCGCTGAAATGCAACGATTCCGCGACCGCCAGAAAATAACGTAGTTGCCGGAATTCCATATCTTTTTCGTCTTGATCGCGATCGCTGGATTGTGAACGCGTCGGCATCATGACGGCAAGACGGAAAGCCCGCACCTCGTCCATAAGGCCAACCAGCGCACTGCGGCGCGGCGGACGCCATCTTTTCGGCGCGGTTTGGTAGACTGGATTTTCGCCGTTTTTTCGCCCTTGCCGTGCCGAACGTCCGCGCCGCCGTCCTTCCCGAGCTGCTCGCCGAAATCCGCGCGTGCCGCGCCTGCGAGCACGCCTTGCCGCTCGGCGCGCGCCCGGTGTTGCAGGCGAGCGCGACCGCGCGCCTGTTGATCGTCGGCCAGGCGCCGGGGGCGAAAGTGCATGCGTCCGGCGTGCCGTGGGACGACGCCAGCGGCGAGCGCCTGCGCGAATGGCTCGGCATCGACAAAACGACTTTTTACGACGCCGCGCGCGTGGCCATCGTGCCGATGGGCTTCTGCTATCCGGGGCGCGGCGGCAGCGGCGACAACCCGCCGCGCGCCGAATGCGCGCCGCTCTGGCACGCGCGCCTGCTCGATCAGTTGACGAACGTGCGGCTCACGCTGCTCGTCGGGCAATATGCGCAGTGCTATTTTCTCGGCGGCCGGCGCAAGGCGTCGCTCACCGAAACGGTGCGGGCGTGGCGCGACTACGCGCCCGGCTATGCGCCGCTGCCGCATCCGTCGCCGCGCAATCAGCCCTGGCTCAAACGCCATGCGTGGTTCGAAGCCGACGTGCTGCCCGCGCTCAAGCAACGCGTCGCCGCGCTGTTCGCCGACGCGCCGCAGGGCGGCATCGACACGAAAATCGCAGCCGCCGTCGAGACGAAAATGGAAAGGGAGAACGCGAAAATGACGAAACCGTCGATCACGATCCAGCGCGTGTACGAGCCGCTGCCCGAAGGCGACGTGGCGTGCTTTCTCGTGGACCGGCTTTGGCCGCGCGGCATGCGCAAGGAAAAGCTCGCGCACGCGACCTGGGCGAAAGAAGCCGCGCCGAGCACGGCATTGCGTCAGTGGTATCACGCGCGCGAGCACGATCCGTCGCAGTGGGACGCGTTTTGCGAGCGCTACCTCGCGGAACTGGCCGGCAACCGCGCGGCGTGGGAGCCGATCGTCGAGGCGCACGAAACGCGGCCCGTCGTGCTGCTCTACAGCTCGCACGACACGCAGCGCAATCACGCGATGGTGCTGCGCGACTTTCTGAAACGCAAGCGGCCCCGCGCGTAAGCGCGAGCGCCGCCTGCCGGGCGGCGAACCGCCTTAGAACAGGTACATGCCCGCCACGAACACCACGCCCGAGAACAGCAGCGTCGTCACGCAATAGCCCATGATGTCGCGCACGCCGAGGCCCGCGATGGCGAGCGCGGGCAACGCCCAGAACGGCTGCGCCATGTTGGTCCACGCCTCGCCGTAAGCGATCGCCATTGCCGATTTGCCGAGGTCCGCGCCCAGCGCCTGCGCCGCCGGCATCACGAACGGACCTTGCACGACCCAGTGGCCGCCGCCCGAAGGCACCGCGAAGTTGATCAACGCCGAACTGAGGAACACGAGCAGCGGGAACGTGTGGACGTTCGCGATATCGACGAACCATTTCGTGATCACGCCCGCGAGGCCCGAATGGTCCATCAGCGCCTGAATGCCCGCGTAGAACGGGAACTGGATCATGATGCCCGACGCGCCCTTCGCGGCCGCGCCCACGGCGCGCGCATAAGCCATCGGCGTCTTGTGCAGCACGAAGCCGGCGGCGAGGAACACGAGATTCACCGTGTCGATGTCGAGCGAAAAACCCTTCGCGTGGAAACGCACGCCGAGAAACACGAAACACAGCGCGGCGACCAGCAGCGAGAGCGAGCGGCTTTCCTCGATGCGTTCGGCGAAGGTGGCGTTGGGGCCGAGCTTGCGCTCGACGCTGGGCGGATCTTCGAGCAGCGCGGGATCGACGGAAACGACGTCTTCGGGCTTCGGCATCATCAAACGCACGAGAATCGGCAGCAGCACGATCAGGCCGATCGTGATGAACGCGTTATAGCCGGTGAAGATGGTCTGCGAAACGGGAATCAGGCCCACGGCCTTTTCCATCGGATTGCCCTTGGTCGCGGCAACCAGCGGCACCGAGCCCGAAAGACCGCCGTGCCACGTCAAAAAGCCCATGTAGGCGGCCGCCACCAGCAGCCGGTAGTCCGCGCCGCGCACGCGCCGCGCGACTTCGCGCGAGAACATCGCGCCGAGCACGAGGCCGAAGCCCCAGTTGATCGCGCACGCGACCGCGCCCACGAACGCCACGAGCATCACGCCCTGCGCCGGCGTGCGCGCGCAGCTCGCGAGCGCGACCAGCAGGCGCTTGACCGGGCCGGAACTCGCGAGCGCGTGGCCCGTGACGAGGATCAGCACCATTTGCATGGCGAAGGCGAGCAGGTTCCAGAACCCGGAACCCCACATCAGGACGAGCGCGGCGGGCGGCTGCGGCGTCAGCGCGAAGGCCAGCACGAAGGTCACGACGGTCAACAAGATGGCGAAAATGAGCGGGTCCGGCAATACCCGATGCACGACGCCGGTGAAGAAACTGGAAATGCGCTGAATCACGGTGGTCTGCTCCTCGTCTGCTTCTAATTCATTGTTTCGTTTGCTGATACGGCAACGGCCCGCGGTTTTCGTTGGAAGGCGAACCGAGGCGCGATTCTGGCACAGCGCCGCGTAATTCGCAGCCGGCTGCCGCCGATTTTCCCTACCCGCCGACCGTGCTTTTCTTACGCGCCCCGCGAAATGGACCGTTACACGCACATTCGTGCCGGTAAAAAACGAATCTGCTACCGTTACGCCAGCTATCTTGATAAATCTCCGTCGAATAAACAAAAAGGAGTCAGCCGATGCGCAAGCAGCTAGCCGGTGCCGTATTCGCGGGTTTGGCGGGAATGTTCGCGGTGACGCCCGCCTTCGCCCAGTCGCAGGCGTTCACGAGCACGACCGTCAATCTCTACGCCGGTCCCGCCGGCGACTTTCCCGTGGTGGCGCAGGTGCCCGGCGGCGTTTCGCTGACGGTAATGGGCTGCGTCTCGGGCTATAGCTGGTGCGACGTGAGCCTGCCGGGCCTGCGCGGCTGGATTTACGGCAGCTATCTCAGTTATCCGTGGCAGGGACAGCGCGTGCCCGTGCTCTCTTACGGCGCGACCATCGGCCTGCCGATCGTGACGTTCTCGCTGGGCGCGTATTGGGGCAACTTCTATCGCGACCGGCCCTGGTACGGGAATCAAGGCCGCTGGGCGCGGCATCCTGGCCCGCGTCCGGTGCCGCCGCCTTCGATCCGTCCGCCGCGCCCGCCCTCGCATGGCGGCGGCCGGCCGCCCTCACATGGCGCGGGGCCGGGGCAGCGTCCGCCGGGGCATGGCGCGGGACCGGGACATGGCGGCGCGCGGCCGCCTTCGCACGGTGGCGCGCGGCCGCCGGGACATGGGGGTGGGAGGCCGCCGGGCGGCGGCGGTGGCGGCGGGGGTAATCGCCCGCCGGGCGGCGGCGGTGGAAATCGCCCGGGCGGCGGGCGGCCGGGAGGCTGACGGCACACGCCGTTCGCCGCGTGTGCCGCCGCGTTCGCCGCCTGCGCGCGGCGCTAACACTCAAGAGCGCCCGGCGATGCCCGAAAACGCACGCCCGACACTACCGCTCAAAAGCGATAGCCGATACCGCCGAGAATCACGTCCGTATCGCGGCTATAGCGCGTGACCACGCGATTCCAGGTCACGCGCGCGGCCCAATGCTGCGTCAGGCGATACGAAGCAGAAACCGAAACGAGCCCTGAAAGCACGCCGTCGCCGGTATCGCGTTCGTCGGGGTGAGCGCCATGATGGATGGCCGCGTAAAGGCCCGCGCCAAAACCGAGCGTGAGCTTGTCGTCGAAAAACGCGCGCGTGAGCCAGAGCTGCGCCGTGGCGCCGTCGCGTCGCGCCGAAATGCCGTTGCCTTCGTGCAGATAGCCGATGGAAGCGTCGACAAACCGCGCGAGCCCGCGCCGGTATTCGATCGACTCGGCGGCGGAAGTTTGCGAGTCGAGACTGTTCAGGATCGTTTCGCCCGCCATCAGCGTGATTTCGTTGTTCGTCACGTTGTGCGTGCGCGGCAGCGCGAAATCGCGCGGCCCGGGCGTGCCGGGCGCGTCGAGCTGATAACCGATGCCGAGCATGAGCGCCGTGGTGGACGGCCCGCGCGAAACCTGCACGCGATTGAGCTGGAGATTGGCCGTCCAGCGATGCGCGGAATACCAGGTCGCGCGCGCGCTGTAGACCACGCCCCAGCCGTGCGTGTTCGAATAGCCCTCGTCTTTCGACGCGGCTTCGGTGTCGAAATAACGGTACGGGCCCACGCCCAGCGCGAACACGAAACGCCGTTGCGCGAGCGGCAGGCGCGCCCAGGCCTGGATCGTCTGACCGTCGCGATGATGCTCGGGAATATGGCCTTCGTTGAGCCACGAAATGCTGCCGGCGAAGTATTTGCCGAAGCCTTCGGTGTAATCCATCGCCCACGAATACGAATGATCGCCGCCGCTCCAGAGCGGCCCCGTATAAAGCGTGAACTCCTGGGCTTGCGCCTGCCCGGAGATCGCGGCAAGCGCCGCGGCAAGTACGCCGGATGCGGCAAGCGTGTGCGTTACCTTCATTTTATTCTGGTGCCTCGCCGTTCAGGGGATGAGCTGCGGCACCATGGCCGAGACGAACGTTCGCCGCATAACAGCGGTGCGAACGGGAAGCGGCCGAGAATAACGCATCTCGCCCATCCTGTGAAATCGCGACCTTTTCCGTTGATTACAAGTCGATACGATAACGGCTTTCAAAAATCCATGCTGGGAGAATTGCGGCTTATTGATTCGGTATCCGAAATAATGACGCAAAAAAAAGCCGCACGAGCGTGCGGCGCAGGCGCTGTCAGCGCTGCCGGAAAGCGATGCCGATCAGCGCACGCGATGGCAAACGCGCACCGCATGATGATGCTGATGCTCGACGTGGCAGACCTCGTGATGATACGGCGCGGCCACGGCGGCGAGCGGCGCGAGCATCGCGGCGCAACCGACCAGTGCGAGAAAACGGGCAACAGGCTTGAAAATGGTGTTCATGATCTGGATTTGTGCGTGATAACAGTGGGTGACGAAACCAAACCCAGCACTGTATCGCAGAGTCCGCAAGCTTGTGTTACGCGCTTGTAACGAAGCCCATGCGATGAAACCGCCGCGACAGCTTCACGCTTCGCCGAATCCTTCGGGCGCGCCGTCTTCCTCGTGGGTCAGCCGGCGCAGCAGCTCGCGCCCGCGCGTGGTGAGGCGCAGCGCCGTTTCGCCGCCCGCGTCGTCCATTTCGACCAGACGATAATGCTGCAAAGCCAGAAAATCGGAATCGATCGTTTGCACGGGCGCGTTCGCATCGCGGATCAACAGCAGCGTCGCCAGTTCGTGGTGACTGAGCATCGAATCTCTCCTGTCCAGAACTCACAGTGATGCCCAGCATAGCGGGCCAATCGTACAGTTTCGCTACAGCCGTGTTTCGCGATGTTACGGATGCGCGTCCTTCCCGTTGCAAGCTTTATCGAAACCGTCGGCACGATAGTTCGGAATGCGAAATAACGGCCCCGGCACGCTTTCGTAAATTCGCGCTGCGGCAATTCACGGGCTTCGTGCCGCCGCCGCGCGCTCCGTCAAAACGGGGCTCATGCGCCGGCGCGCGCCGCGCCGTTCGCCGTAGCGCCCTTTGCATCGCCCGCGCTGGGCGCCTCGCCGCTCATCGCGCGCTCGAACGCGCTCATCCATTCGCGCATGGGCCGCGCCGCACGCGGATTCGCCGCCGCGCCCAGGCCCGCGCACGTATCGGTCCATTGCTGCGAGAAGTCGCGCGCGACATCGGCCCAAAGCAGCGAACCTTGCACTGCATTCGCCGCCGTATCCTGCCAAAGCGCGGCGTTGGCGTTGAACCAGTCGCGCCAGACGGTTTGCGACGCCATCGTGAAGTCGTTCCAGTCGTGCGCATCGCGCAGAACGTCGGCCATGCCTTCGAGCGCGGCGCGGTCGCGCTCGAAACGGCGCTGCTGGAATTGGAGCCATTGTTCGCGCCATTGCTGACGGCCTTGCACGAGCCGCAACGCGGCCGTGGAACTCGCGCGCCACGCGTCGAACGCGGGCTGGGATGCGATAACCATGATCGATCTCCGTTTGAGAGGAACGCGCTGCGCGCCGGCATCCATTATTGAGATAAGACGAGCGCAGCACCTCCATTCTGCGCGAAGGTTTGCGCTATTTTTGCGACGGATTGCCACGTGCGCGCGCAGGCCTCTGCGGTGTGCGCTTAGTTGGCGCTCGGTTGTCGCTCGGTTGCCGCTCGGTTGCCGCTCGGTTGCCGCTCGGTTGGCGCTCGGTTGGCGCTCGGTTGGCGCTCGGTTGGCGCTCGGTTGGCGCTCGGTTGGCGCTCGGTTGCCGTTCAGGTTGTCGCGCTCAGTTGCCGCGCCCAAGTTGCCGTGCCTGTTGCCACGCCCACGTTCTCACGCTCACGTTGCAGCGAGGTCGCCGTCGCGCACCAGCATCACCGGGCGGTCGGCCATGCGCAGATATGACTCGGCCACGCTGCCGAGCAGCAGGCGTTTCATCCCCGAAAGCCCGCGCGTGCCCATCACCACGAGATCGGCGCCCTCCTCGGCCGCGACGCGATAAATCACGGCAGCGATTTCCTCGCCGTTCGAATCGGCAACGCGCACGCGGCCCGCCACGCACGCCTGCGCGAGCACGCGCCTCGCCTCCTCGAGCGCGTCCGTCACGGCGTCGCTTTCCGCCGTGTGCCGCGCCTGTTCCTCCGCGAAACCCGAGTTGACGTCGACGAGCCGCGCCGGATGCTGCGCAACGCACAACGCCTCGATCGTCGCGCCCGTGGCCCGCGCAACCTTCACCGCTTCATCGAGCGCGCGGCGGCCGCCGCGGCTGCCGTCCACGGCCACCAGAATCTGTTTGTACATGGCTTTCCTCCCGGCCTCGCGGCCATTTGCGTGCGTTTGCGTGCGTGACTGCGAAACCGAAAATGCGAAACCGAAAATGGAAACCGAAAAGGCGCATCTTGGGGCGCGCAGGCGCAAGCAACGGTGCGACACGTCAGCGCATCGTCAGGACCGCCGCGCCCGTAAGGCGGCCTTCGCGCAGATCGTCGAGCGCGTCATTGGCGCGCGCGAGCGGATACGGCGTGGTTTCGACGTCGAGCGTGTGACGCGCGGCGAGCGCCATGAAGGCCGCGCCGTCCTCGCGCGTGAGATTCGCCACCGAAACGATGCGCCGCTCCTCCCAGAGCCACGCATACGGAAACGACGGAATGTCGCTCATGTGGATGCCGCCGCACACCACCGTGCCGCCCTTCGTGAGCGCGCGCAACGCGGCGGGCACGAGCGCGCCGACGGGCGCGAACAGCAATGCGGCGTCGAGCGGCTCGGGCGGAGTTGCGTCGCTGCCGCCGGCCCACGTCGCGCCCAGACGCCGCGCGAACGACTGCGCGGCCGTATCGCCGGGACGCGTGAAC
Source organism: Paraburkholderia sp. J41 (assembly GCF_905220235.1). Taxonomy (NCBI): domain Bacteria; kingdom Pseudomonadati; phylum Pseudomonadota; class Betaproteobacteria; order Burkholderiales; family Burkholderiaceae; genus Paraburkholderia; species Paraburkholderia sp. J41. The sequence goes on from NZ_CAJMZE010000012.1 coordinate 191,723, forward strand.
GCATAAACCGTGCGCCCTTGATGCCGTGCGACCTGCGCGACGATATGCGCGGCCGCCCCGAAACCGTAGATGCCGATGCGCGCCGCATCGCCCGCGAGCACGAGCGACCGATAGCCGATAAGCCCCGCGCAAAGCAGCGGCGCGGCCGCGATATCGCTGTACTGGCGCGGCAGGTGAAAGCAATAGCGCGCCTCGGCGACGGTGCGCGTGGCGTAGCCGCCGTCGATCGTGTAGCCGGTGAAGCCGGGCGCGTCGCAGAGATTTTCGCGGCCGTGCGTACAAAAGCGGCAATGGCCGCAGGTGTGGCCGAGCCACGGCACGCCCACGCGGTCGCCGGGCGCGAAGCCCGTCACGCCGCGCCCGAGCGCCGCCACGGTGCCGACGATCTCGTGGCCCGGAATGAGCGGCCTTTTAGGCTGCGCGAGATCGCCGTCGACAACGTGCAGGTCCGTTCGGCAAACGCCGCACGCATGAACGTCGATAAGCAACTGGCCTTCGCCCGCCACCGGGTCGGGCAGCTCGGCCTCGCGCAAGCGCGGATTGCCGCCGTCGAACAGCATCGCTCGCATCGCTTTCCTCCTTGCCGTGGCGCCGTGGGTGCCGCAGGTGCCGCAGGTGCCGCAGGTGCCGCAGGTGCCGCAGGTGCCGCAGGTGCCGCAGGTGCCGCAGGTGTCGCAGGTGTCGCAGGTGTCGCAGGTGTCGCAGGTGTCGCAGGTGCCGCAGGTGTCGCAGGTGCCGCAGGTGCCGCAGGTGCCGCAACGGCCATGTTACGCGGTCGGCCGCGGCGGCGCCCGCCACGCGGCATGGCGCAGAGAACACGCGAATGGACAAGACCGTTTGGCGAACGCCGGCGAGTGATGGGCGCGGATCGGCGGCGAACAGCGCTCATCCGCGCGCCGCGTTCCGGGCGGCGAGATCGGTCGCAAGTCTAGCGCTCGAGTCCGCGCTTAAACCCGCGCTTAAACCTTCACGCGACCGAACACGCGCGCGAATGCCGTCACGAACGCGTCGAGCCGTTTCGAGTCCAGGCAGTCGATGCCCGCCGCGCTCACGCGGCCGTTGCCGCCCGGAAACGCGCGGCACACTTCGTCGGCGCCGCGCGGATTGCGCAGCGGCGCGCGCACGCTGACGGCGTAGTTGCCGTCGGGGTTCACGCTCAGGACCGCGTGCGCGCGCTTGGGGTCTTCGTTCGCGAGCGCGTTGGCGAACACGCCGCGCACGCGGCGCGCCCACGGTTCGTCGGGCAGTACGCACACGCTGCCGTATTGCAGCGCGAGCATCGGCGTGATGGTTTGCGCGAGTTCGAGGTCCTCGTGGCGGCAGCGCGCGAGCTGCCCGACCACCGGCTCCGACGCGATGAATGCAAACGGATCGGTGTAAGGCTTGATGCGCGCGTAGAGATCGAGCGGCGCGATCACGAGGTCGTCGACACAATCGCCGTACGCGTTGTAGTTGATCGCTTCGCCGAATTCGCGCAACTGCTCGAGCTGCGTTTCGTCGATACCGGCCTGCTGCGCGAGCGCGCGCGCGGTATCGGGCAGGTTGTCGCCCCAGGCGGCGGCGATGGCCCACGGCCGGTACCGGCCGGCCAGATGGCGGTCGACGAGCACGCTCGTGCAGACCTGCGCCGTGGTGTCGATATGCGCGACGAGATTGAGGCTCACCGGCAAGGCGCCGGAGTGATGGTGATCGAAGTATTCGACCGTGACGTCGCTCGCGAGCAGCCGGGTTAGCGCCGCCCGGTTGACGTCGAACGAAATGTCGAGCACCGTGAGCGAGTCGCCGGGTTTGGCCGGCACGCGCTCGACGAGCGCGATGTCGCGTTTGGTGCCCGTGACGAGCGTCGCTTCGCGCGGTCTTGCGAGCCGCAACTGATGCAGCGCGCAGATCCCGTCCGCGTCGCCGTTGAATACGTCGAAATGCGCCATGTCTTCGTACTTCCGTTACGTTGAACGCCACAGTATGGCGCAGCGTTGCCGGAATACACAGAAGGTTCTAGGCGCTGCTGGCAGCGCAAGCCGTTTCGATCAAGGCCCGTTCATGCGGCCCGCCAAACCGGGCTTGACGAAACGCCGCGCTTCGCGCCCGCCGGAACGCCTAGTCGACCCGCCGCCCAGCAAACGGACGAACGACCGGCCAGCGCAACGTGCCCGCTACCGGAAAGCGCGGCTTGCGGCCCGCCGGGGCGCGCCAGGGCTGCATGCGGTCGCCCATAGCCGCGCACAGCGCGAGACCTTCCTCGCCGTACAGGCGCTCCATGGCCTGATGGACGAGACCGGCGTCGAACCACAGCTTGAAGCGGCGATGGCAGGTGCGGAAATCGGGATAATGCTCGGGCAGCTTCGACCAAACCGAACTGGTGGCGAGCACCCAGAGAACGCCTTCGAAAACGAGGCGCGACGGGTGCGCCGGACGCCCACGACGCCGGCCTTCGGCACGAACCTCGTGAAACAGCGGTTCGATGCTGAGCCACTGCGCATCGGTCAGCTCCGGGGAAATACGGGAAGACATCTGATGATCCATGTGAGGGTTATCTGACACATATCTAAATTAGCCTCACATTTCCGAAGAAAATATCGGACGATGCTTAAAAAACCGGACGCGCTTGCGAATCGAACTCGATTCGAATGCGTTCTAATTTCCGCATTCCGCGCCGCTCCCGCGCTCCGCATGGCTGGCGCGCGCCTTGCGTTACACTGCCGCATCGCGACTTCGACGACGGAACTCCGATGGCGGCCTCTTCCTCCTCAAAAGCGCGGCGCGGGCGCATTCGCGTCGGTATCGGCGGCTGGATCTACGAACCGTGGCGCGGCGCGTTCTATCCCGAAGGTCTCGCGCAGCGCCGCGAACTGGAATACGCGAGCCGCCGTCTTTCGACGATCGAGATCAATTCGACGTATTACGGCGCGCAACGCCCGGAAAGCTTCACGCGCTGGCACGACGAAACGCCCGACGGCTTCGTGTTCTCGGTGAAGGCGCCGCGTTTCGCGACGAACCGCCGCGTGCTGGCGGAGGCCGGGCCGACAATCGAGCGTTTTCTGACCGGCGGCGTGCTGAATTTGCGCGACAAGCTTGGGCCGATCAACTGGCAGATCATGCCGACCAAGCGTTTCGATCCCGAGGACTACGCGCGCTTTCTCGAACTCCTACCCGACGAAGCCGATGGCCGGCCATTGCGTCACGCGCTCGAAGTCCGGCACGCGAGTTTTTGCACGCCAGAATTCGTCGCGCTCGCACGCGAGCGTAAGGCGGCGATTGTAGTTTCGGGCGATTCCGACTATCCGCAGATCGCCGATGCGAGCGCGCCATTCGTCTACGCGCGCATCATGGGAACCGAACCGGCGCACGGCGCGGGATACACCGATGCCGATCTCGACCGCTGGGCCGAACGCGCGCTCGCCTGGGCGCGCGGCGAAACGCCCGGCGACCTCGCCACGCACGCGAAAACGCTCGCCGCGCCCAAGGCGGGCCGCGACGTGTACCTCTACGTCATCAGCGGCTACAAGGCGCACAACCCGGCTGCCGCGATGGCCTTGCTCGAACGGCTCGGCGAAACGCCCGATCACGACGCGGATTAGCGCGCGGCGCGGGCGTCGCCCTACCGCTTTTGCCGCCCGCCTTGCGCATTCACTCGCCGCGTTCGCTGCGCCACAAATATCCCACCACCGCGCGCGTGACGCGCGCTTCCAGCGCGGCGGCGTCGGTTTCGCCGCGCGCGCCCGCCGCGTCGACCATGCCGCGCACGATGGCGAACACGTCGTGGATGGCGGTTTGCCGGTCGTCCACGCGCGGCGCGTCGGGCAGCCCGAAGGCGCGCGTCAGCGTGGCGTGAATGCGCTCGCCCACGCGCGCGTCGCGTTCGTCCAGCGGCAGGCGGCGCTCCTCGAAATCGAGCAGGCGCGCCAGTTCCGGGCGTTGCATCTGATGCGCCACCGCCGCGCTTATCAGCCCGCGCAGCACCGCTTCGCAGGTCGCCGCTTCGGCGGCCGCTTCGTTGGCGGCGAACAGCGGCGCGCTTTCGCGCTCGATGAGCGCGGCCGTGAGCGCGTCGCGGTTCGGAAAATATTGATAGAGCGAGCCGACGCTCACGCCCGCGCGCCCGGCGATGGCATTGGTGGTGTAGCCGGCGAGACCATCGCTTTCCAGAATGCGAGCCGCGGCTTCCAGAATCGCTTCGACGGTGGCCGCCGAGCGGCGCTGCACCGGCCGCTTGCGCACGTCGATCGGGGCGGAGCGGCGCTTGCCGCGAGGCGTCGAGGTCATGGCGGGAAGGCGAGTAGGGAATGTGAGTGATTGCTCGTATTCTAGACCGGCTGGCGGCTGCGCCTCGCAAGCGCACGTCATCGCCTGCCGATCCCTCGCACGAAGAGGATTTCCCGCCATGTCACAAACCGCCGCGCCTGCCGCCGACTTCGACGCCGGACTCACGGGCATTCATGCTCGTGAAGCCGCCGCGAATGGCTCTCGCTCGATGGCGACGCCCGCAAGCGCCTGCTGCGCGAACACGCCGAACCGCTGCTGGCGCAATATCGCGACGCGGTGCGCCTGCGCGCTTGCGACGTAGAGTTCCACGCCACGCGCGTCACCGACGTCGCAATGTGGGAAGCCGCGAATCATCGGGCTTATGAACGCGTGGCGGACGCGTTGCGCGACACGCCGTTCTGGGACCGCTTGTTCGATATCGTCGGGATTCTTCCGGGCTCGGCCACGCCTACGGCCGGCATTGAACGGCCACCGAGCGGCCACTGAACGGCCACTCAGCGGCCACTCAGCGGCAACCGACGCACGCATGACGTGACATCGCCCAAAAAAAACGGCACGCGCCTTTCGACGCGTGCCGCGCTGCCCTGCTTTTACGGACATTCAGCGCCTTAAATCTGACGGCGCATTTCCGCAGCCGGGAGCTTCATCATCTGGCGATACTTCGTGACCGTGCGGCGCGCGACCTGAACGCCCTGCTTTTCGAGTTCCTGCGTGAGCACGACGTCCGAAAGCGGGTCCTTCGGGTTTTCCGCGTCGATCATCTCCTTGATGAGCGCGCGCACGGCCGCCGCCGAACAGGTGCCGCCCGTGCGCGTTTCCAGTTCGCGCGGGAAGAAGCGCTTGAATTCGAAGATGCCGCGCGGCGTGGCCATGTACTTGTTGCCCGTGGCGCGCGACACCGTCGATTCGTGCAGGCCGAGTTCGTCGGCGACGTCGCGCAGCAGCATCGGGCGCAGCGCGATTTCGCCGTACTGGAAGAACGCTTTCTGACGCGCGACGATACATTCGCCCACGCGCAGGATCGTTTCGCAGCGCTTGTGCGCGTTGCGGATCAGCCAGCGCGCTTCCTGAAGCTGCTGCGCGAGCGGCGAGCGGCTCGTCTGGTCCGAGCGCGCGAACATTTCGGCGTACAGCTTGTGGATGCGCGCGCGCGGCTCGATGGCCGGATTCACGCTCACTACCCACTTGCCGCGCACCTGGCGCACGATCACGTCGGGGATCACGTAGCCGCCGTCGGCGCGGCCATAGTGATTGCCCGGCTTCGGATCGAGCTTGCGCACGAGCGCGATGGCGGCTTGCAGCGCCTGCGCGTCGCAACCGAGCTGGCGTTGCAGTTCGCCGTGTTCGCGGCGCGCGAGACGTTCGAGATGTTGCGAAACGATTTGCAGCGCGAGTTCGCGGTTCGGCGTGTCCCACGGCATGGCTTCGAGTTGCAGCGAGAGGCATTCGGAAAGCGAACGCGCGCCGATGCCGGGACGATCGAGCGTTTGCACCACGCGCAACGCGACACGCAGCCGATCTTCGTCGAATTCGTCGCCGAGGCCTTCCACTTCGGCGAGATCGGCGAGTTCCTGACGCAGGTAGCCGTCGTCGTCGAGCGCCTCGATCACCACTTGCGCCGCCACGCGGTCGAGGTCGTCGAGCGGCGAAAGGCGCAGCGCTTCGTGCAACTGCTCGCGCAGCGTGACCGGCACGCGCACCCAGTCGGAAGCGTCGGAGTCGCCGTCCTCGCCGCCGCGATAGCTCGACGAGCGCATCGACGAAGAAGGGTAATCGGCCGAATAGCCGCCGCCGTCGTCATAGGACGATTCGTAGGAGTTGTCGCTGTACGGGGACACGTCCTGCGACATGCCGTCCATCGAGGCGTCGGCGGCGCCATCGCCGGCCATGGCGGGCGCTTCGACGGCGGCGGTCGAGCCGGCACCGATGCCGGCGGCGCCATCGCCCGCTTCGGCGCCTTCGCCGGCTTCCGCCCCCGGCGTCAATTCGAGGAACGGGTTGGTGTCGAGTGCCTCGCGCAATTCCTGCTGGAATTCGAGGGACGACAGTTGCAGCAGTCGCACCGCCTGCTGAAGGCGCGGCGTAAGCGCCAGGTGTTGGCGCGCTTGTAATGCGATGGAAGGCATGGCGATCCCGGTCTTGATGAATTGGTTGGTCGCAGTCTTAATGCAACACCCATGCCAGGGCTGACAAAGCCATGTTTTAAAACGGGATCGGCGTTTGCGGCGACGAATCGGCGGGGTTCTCTCCGACCCCGCGAGGGTGGTTTTTACAAACATTCGGCAAAATCGCGGCGGCGCTGCCCGGGTACGTCGGCGATGGCGGCAACAGGCGGCTCCTGCGCCGCGCCGAGAGGCGCCGATCCGTCACTTTCCCTTGCCGGACGGGCTTGTTCGCTATCTTTCCACGCACTTTCAGTGCAGACGAAAGGGCGATTCGGCGGGACGCGGCACGGACATTGCTGAATGGGGGACACCACAACCAAGGAAGGGAGTTGCCATGAAGCGCATCCAGCTCATCAAGACCGCCGCCGGCGCAGCCTGCATGACGTTCGCACTTCTCGCGGGTGCCCAAACCACGACGGACACGCCCTCGGGCAGTTCGGAAACGGTCGGCCAGCACGTTGACGACGCGACGATCACGACGAAGGTGAAGGCCGAACTGCTCGGCGCGAAGAACGTCAAGTCGACGCACATTCACGTCAAGACGCGTAACGGCGTCGTTTCGCTGACGGGCACGGTGCCGAGCGCCGAAGACCGCGACAACGCCAAGCAAGTCGTGGAAGGCGTGACGGGCGTGGCCTCGGTGAAGAATCACCTGAAGGTCGCTGCCGGCAGCTAAGGCCGCAAGCAGCGCGTAGGCCGCACGCGGGCTGTCGTCGAGCCGTGCGCGCAACGAACGCGCGATTCGCGTGGTGAGACTTCGTTTTCCCGGTTAAGCGAAATCTCGCTGCGCGAGCCGCGCGCACTGTGCGCGAATGACTTCAGGCGCGGCTCATTTGCGGCGCACTTGCGACTTACCCTCGGCTCATACGCCGAAACATAAAAACGCGGGCGGAAAGAATTTTTCCGCCC
>NZ_CAJMZE010000013.1:0-187711 GCF_905220235.1 Paraburkholderia sp. J41
CGCCGACCACGCCGACCACGCCGACCACGCCGACCACGCCGACCACGCCGACCACGCCGACCACGCCGACCACGCCGATCACGCCGACCACGCCGATCACGCCGACGTGCTGCGCGTGCTCGCCGACCAGACCGGCTGGCACGCCGTGGCCGGACCGACCATCGACACGCCCGCGCGCCGTTACGGCAACGCCGTGCTCACGCGCTGGCCGATCACGGAAACGCGCACGCTCGATCTCTCGTTCGGCAGCCGCGAGCCGCGCGGCGCGCTCGACGTCGACATCCTGCATCGCGGCGAACCGATCCGTATCGTCGCCACGCATCTCGGCTTGAGCCTGCGCGAGCGCCGCGCGCAAATCGCGCAACTGCTCGCCGCCTTCGACCGGCCCACGCTGCCCGTGATTCTCGCGGGCGACATCAACGAATGGCTGCTCTGGGGCCGCGCGCTGCGCATGCTCACGGCGCATTTTCGCGCCGCGCCCGCGCCGGCCACGTTTCCGTCGCGGCGGCCGCTGCTCGCGCTCGACCGCATCTGGATGCATCCGGCCGCTCGCCTGCTGAGCGTGCGCGCCTATCGCGACGGGCACGCGCGCGTGGCATCGGATCATCTGCCGTTAGTCGCGGAAATTCTCGCCGCCGACGCAACCGCGCCTGCCCCCGTGAGCGCCGCCGCCTCTGTCGTCACCGCCGCCGGCACCGCAGCACACAGCGCCTGAGACCGCGTCGATCAAGGCGCGGCGGGCACCCCTTCGCGCCACGCGCTCCAGTTTCCGGCGATGGCCGACACCAGCGGATAGCCCGCGCGGTAAAGATTTTCGAGCGCGGGTGCGAAGCCGCCCTGGCTCGCGTAGCCGAGCAGGTTCGCGGCGTTGCTTTCGCCCTCGTACGGCCGGTCGAAGTCCGACCCGGCGCGCAGCACCGCCACGCGGTCGAGGTCGACGCGCTGCGCCGCCGCCGCGCGCTTGAGCGCCTCGTAGGTCGCGTTGTCCTCTTGCTGCGTCATGCAGTAACGGCCCTGGCCGTCGGTGAGCTGGCGCGTGAATCCGGTTGCGCGCTCGCCGAGCGCCGTGCCGGAAAACCAGGTGTCGTCGGAGACGGAGTCGCAGCGGATCACCGTGGGCGCGCGGTTCGCGGGTGCGTAAGCGGGTGCGTAAGCGTATCGGGCGCGCGCGGTTTTCGCTTCGGCGCTGTCGGCGAGCGCGACGCCGCGCGAGAGTGCGAAGGCGGCATCGGCGAGCTTCGGGTTCAGGCGGAATACTTCGGTGCGATAGTCGAGCGGCGGCTTTTGCGCGGGATTTTTCGTGTTGATGCCGAGATAGCCGGTGGGCCAGCCGCGCGGGCGACCGTCGCCGTCGATCTCCCATTGCAGCCCGAAATCGACGAGCCAGTCGGCCCACGCCGCCGATCCCACGGTGCCCAGATGCGGATTCACGCCCGCGATGCCCGCGACGAGAAAATACGCGCGGCGCAAGTCGAACTGCGGCGCGAAGGCGAGCGCCATGGTCGAGGCGGCGGCGTTCGCGTGGCCCATGCCGGTCGTCATCACGCACACGTCGCTGGCGTTGCACCGCACCTCGGGATAGTCGGGCGACAAACCGGCCACGCGCACCGCCTGCCACGGCCCGAGCCGGTCGAGCCAGGTTTTGGCCTCGGGCGCGAACATCGTCACGATCATCACCTTGACCGGGCGCGGCGGCTGCGCGTCATCAGCTTTCGCGCCGGTTGGCGTCGCTTCGCCGGGTGTCGCATTGGTCTGCGCCGATACGGCGGGCCGTGGCCCGGAGGCGCAGGCCGCGAGCAAACCGGCAGCAGCGGCAGCGACGGTGAAGGCGAGGGCAACGGCCGATAAGGCGAACGGACGACTTGGCATCGGATAACTCCTTGTTCGATTGGCGGAATATTGCCTCGAACAGCCCGTTCGCGCCCCGAATGTGGCCCCGGATGTGCTCCCGCATGTGCCCCCGCATGTGCCCGAATCTGGCCTGAATGCGATCCGGATGTGGCCCGGCCCGAGGCTTGCCGGGACGCGAGGAAAGGGCCTTCGCACTTATCCGATCGTCCATTTTGTCCGGCTTCGCGCCGCGACAAGGCAAAATAACGGTTTCGAGCCCGCGCGCGGGCTCCTGATTTTTCCGCCGGGCCGCTTTCGTGCGCGGCGGATCGGCTGCCGCTCGCGGCGAGCCTCAGCGATATTTGGAGTCGTCTTCATGCCCGAATCGAACCTGTCTTTCTTCGGCCGCGTTTCCGTCGCGCTCGGATCGTTTTTCGCGATCCTCGGCGACGGCGAACTGGCCGCTAACGTGCGTCGCCTGCGCGAGGGCGCGTCGCTATCCTCGGCGCCCGCCGCCGCGCCCGCGCCCGCCGCCGCGGCGCCGGTCGCGAAGCCGGAAACGCCGCCCGTCGCCAAACCGGCGCCGCAGCCCGCGCCCACGGTAATCAAGGAGTCGAGCCCCGACGCCGCGCTGCAACTGCTCGGCCTGCTCCAGCGCAACGCGCGCTTCGTCGATTTCGTCGAGGAGGAAATCAAGGGCTATTCCGATGCCGATATCGGCGCGGCCGCGCGCATCGTCCACGAAGGCTGCCGCGCCACGCTGCGCGACCACTTCACGATCCGCCCCGTGCGCAGCGAGGCCGAAGGCGCGCGCATCACGCTCGCGCCGGGCTTCGACGCCGCCGCCGTGCGCCTGACCGGCAACGTCGTGGGCGAAGCGCCGTTCACGGGCAGCCTCACGCATCGCGGCTGGCGCGTCGAGGAAGTGAAGCTGCCGCAACTCGTCAAGACCCACGATGCGCGCATCGTCGCGCCCGCCGAGGTGGAACTGTGAGCGCGCGTTATTCGATCGGCGTCGATCTGGGCACGACGCATTGCGCGCTGTCTTATGTCGATCTCGCGAGCAGCGAGGGCGAGAAAACCCAGCAAGGCGTGCTTGCCGTGACGCAGCTCACGGCGCCGGGCACGCTCGAAGCGCCCGACTTGCTGCCTTCGTTTCTCTATCTGCCGCATCCGGGCGAACTCACGCCGGGCGACCTCACGCTGCCGTGGACGTCCACGCGCGATTACGCCGTGGGCGAACTCGCGCGCAGCCGCGGCGCGGGCACGCCCATTCGCCTCGTGTCGAGCGCGAAAAGCTGGCTTTGCCATCCGGGCGTCGATCGCCGCGCGGCCATTCTGCCCAACGACGCGCCGCCCGAAGTCGAGCGCGTTTCGCCGCTCGAAAGCTCGGTGCGCTACCTCACGCACTTGCGCGAGGCGTGGGACCACGCGCACCCGGACGCGCCGTTCGGCGAGCAGGAAGTCACGGTGACGATTCCCGCGTCGTTCGATCCGGCCGCGCGCGAACTCACGGCCGAAGCCGCGCAGGCGGCGGGCTACGCGAACATGACGCTGCTGGAGGAGCCGCAGGCCGCGCTCTATAGCTGGATTCAGAAAAGCGGCGGCGCGTGGCGCAAGGAAGTGAAGGTCGGCGACATCATCCTCGTGGTGGACGTGGGCGGCGGTACGACCGACCTTTCGCTGATCGCCGTGGTGGAGCGCGAAGGCAATCTCGAACTGCACCGCGTGGCCGTGGGCGAGCACATCCTGCTCGGCGGCGACAACATGGACCTCGCGCTCGCGCACGTGGTCGCGCGCAAGCTCGCGGCGCAAGGCACGCAAGCCGATCCGTGGCAGTTGCGCGCGCTGACGTACGCGTGCCGCTCGGCGAAGGAAACGCTGCTGAGCGACGCGTCCGTGGAGACGGTGCCGCTCGTCGTGCCTAGCCGCGGCTCGAAGCTGATCGGCGGGTCGATCCGCACCGAGCTTACGCGCGCCGAACTCACGCAGATCATTCTCGAAGGCTTTTTCCCGCAGGTGGAGGCGGCCGCGCGCCCGGCCGTGCGCACGCGCGTCGGTCTCACGCAACTCGGCTTGCCCTACGCGCAGGACGCGGGCGTGACGCGCCATCTCGCGGCGTTTCTCGGCCGCCAGGTGCAGGCGCTCGCGGAAGTGGAGGGCTTCGGCGCGCCGGAGGCGAACGTCACCTTCCTGCATCCCACGGCGGTGCTGTTCAACGGCGGCGTATTCAAGTCGCCGCTGCTCTCGCAACGCGTGATCGACATCCTGAACGGCTGGCTCGCGGCCGAAGGCGCGCCGGCGGCGCGCATGCTGAGCGGCGCCGATCTCGATCTGGCCGTCGCGCGCGGCGCGGCGTACTACGGTTACGTGAAGCGCGGGCGCGGCGTGCGCATTCGCGGCGGCACGGCGCGCGCGTACTACGTGGCGGTCGAATCGGCGATGCCGGCGGTTCCCGGCCTCGAGCCGCCGGTTTCGGCGCTGTGCGTGGCGCCGTTCGGCATGGAGGAGGGCAGCGACGCGGCCTTGCCGCCGCAGGAATTCGGCCTCGTGGTGGGCGAGCCGGTGCATTTCCGCTTCTTCGGTTCTTCGGTGCGGCGCCACGATCAGGTCGGCACGATGCTCGACTATTGGTCGCCCGAGGAGCTTCAGGAACTCGAAGCGATTCAGGCCACGCTGCCCACCGAAGGCCGCACGCCCGGCGAAGTCGTGCCGGTGCGCCTGCACGCGCGCGTGACCGAGGCGGGCACGCTCGAACTCGAAGCGATGCCGAGCGGCACGAACGAGCGCTGGAAAGTGGAGTTCGACGTGCGCGGCGGCGCGGCCGACTGAGTTGCGATGAAGCGAGCGATGCAGCAGTACCTCGTGGGCATCGACCTGGGGACGAGCAACACCGTCGTGGCGTATGCGCGCGCGCAGGCGGGCGGCCAGGGCGCCCCGAGCGCCGACGCCACCGAAATTCGCGTGTTCGACGTCGAGCAGTTGACGGGGCTGGGCGAAGTGCGCGCGGAACCGCTCTTGCCTTCGGCGCGCTATCACCCGGCGGCGGGCGAGCTTGACGCCGGCGATCTGCGCTTGCCGTGGCGCACCGGCGAGGGCGACAAGGGCGACAAGGGCGGCAAGGACGATACCGGCAACGCCAACGCCGACGCCAACGCCGACGCCATTACGGGCCGGCTGGCGCGCACGCTGGGCGCGCAGGTGCCGGGGCGGCTCGTCACCAGTGCGAAAAGCTGGCTCTCGCATGCGGCCGTCGATCGCCTCGCGCCCATCCTGCCGTGGGGCGCGCCCGACGACGTGCCCAAGGTCTCGCCCGTCGACGCCAGCGCGAGCTATCTCGCGCACGTGCGCGCGGCGTGGAACCATCGTTTTCCGCATGCGCCGCTCGAAGATCAGGACGTGGTGCTCACCGTGCCCGCCTCGTTCGACGACGGCGCGCGCGCGCTCACGCTCGAAGCCGCGCGGCGCGCGAAGCTGCCGAAGCTGCGGCTGCTCGAGGAGCCGCAGGCGGCGTTCTACGACTGGCTTTATCACCATCGCGAGTCGCTGCGCGAGGAACTCGGCGCGTCACGCCTCGTGCTCGTGTGCGACGTGGGCGGCGGCACGACCGACCTCACGCTCATCAAGGTCGCGTTTGCGGGCGACGACGCGTCGGGCGAGCCGCGCATCGAGCGCATCGGCGTGGGCAATCATCTGATGCTCGGCGGCGACAACATGGATCTGGCGCTCGCCCATCTCGCCGAAAGCCGGCTGGCGGCGGGCGGGCCGCGTTTGTCGGCGGCGAGTTTTTCGCAGCTCGTGGAGCGCTGCCGCGTGGCGAAGGAACAGTTGCTCGACGCCGATGCGCCCGAGTCCGTGCCGGTCACGCTGCTTGGCGCGGGCGCGCGGCTCGTGGGCGGCGCGCGCACGACGCAGCTTGCGCGCGAGGAAGTGGCGCGCGTCGTCGTCGACGGATTCTTTCCGCAGATTGCCGCCGACGAGTCGCCGCGCCGCTCGCGCGCAGCCATCGTCGAATTCGGTTTGCCCTATGCCGCCGACGCGGGCATCACGCGTCACGTGGCGGCGTTCCTGCAACGCTTCGCGGGACCGTCGCGCGAGGCGCTCGGGATATCGGATGCCGCCGCGACGGCCGTGCCGGTGCCCGACACGCTGCTGCTCAACGGCGGCGTGTTTCGCGCGCGCGCGCCGGGCCGCCGTCTTGCCGATACGCTCGGCGCATGGCGCGGCACGCCGCTCAACGTGCTGCAAAACGATCAGCCCGACATTGCCGTGGCGCGCGGCGCGGTGGCGTATGCGCTCGCGCGCGCGGGCCATGCGCCGCGTATCGGCGGCGGCTCGCCGCGCAGCTATTTTCTCGTGCTCGAAGAAGGCGCGGGCGTTCACGAAACGCGCGGCGTGTGCGTGCTGCCGCGCGGCACGGAAGAAGGCCGCGAGCTGCATCTCGAAGATCGCACGTTCGCGCTGCAACTCGGCCATCCGGTGCAATTCCATCTTGCCTCGACGGTTGCCGATACCGCGTGGAAGCCCGGTGAAATCGCCGATCTCGCGCCCGCCGACTTCGTGCGCCTGCCGCCGCTCGCGACGGTCGTGCCCGCGAGCGGCGACGCCGCGGCCGCGCGCGAGCGCGCCGTGAAGCTCACGACGTCGCTCACCGAAGTGGGCACGCTGGAAATGCACTGCATCGCCACCGACGACCCCGCGCAGCGCTGGCTGCTCGAATTCGCGTTGCGCCGCGCGGGCGGCGCGAACGAGGCGGGCGAAGCGAACGAGGCGGGCGCGCGGCGTCATCCGCAACTCGACGCCGCCATCGACGCGATCGAGCGCGTGTTCGGCGCACGCTCCGCAAAAGTGGACGCGAGAGAAGTCAAGCGCCTGCGCGCGCATCTCGAAGAAAAACTCGGGGCGCGCCAGCACTGGGACGGCCCGCTTTTGCGCGAGCTGTTCGGCGCGTTGTGGGAGCGCGCGGGCAAGCGCCGCCGCTCCGCCGATCATGAACGGCTCTGGCTCAATCTCGCGGGCTTTTGCCTGCGGCCGGGCTTCGGCTATCCGCTCGACGAATGGCGCGTGGCGCAACTGTGGACGCTGTTCGACGACGGCATCACGCACGTGAACGAAGGCCAGGTGTGGTCCGAATGGTGGACGCTCTGGCGCCGCGCGGCGGGCGGCCTCGACGAGGCGCAGCAGCACGGTGTGCTCGAAGCCATGACGTTTCTCGAAGAGGCGGCCGGCTCGAAGCGTCACAAGCTGCCGTTCGATCCCGCGAAACTCGCGCACGCGGACATGATCCGCCTCTACGCGTCGCTGGAACAGATCGCGGCCGGGAGCAAGGTGGAGATCGGCGAGCGGCTTTTGCAGCGGCTGCGAAAACCCGGCGAGAATCATCAGACGTGGTGGGCCGTGGGGCGCATCGGCGCGCGCGAGCCGTTCTACGGCAGCGCGCACGGCGTGGTGCCGCCCGAGACCGCCGCGCAATGGCTCGACGCGATTCTCGCGCTCGACTGGAAGAAGGTGGAACCGGCCATGTTCGCGGCCGCGCAGATCGCGCGCATGACCGGCGACCGTTCGCGCGACTTGCCCGACGATTTGCGCGCGGCCGTGCTGCGGCGGCTGGAAAGCGCGAACGCGCCGCCTGCGTGGGCGGCGATGGTGCGCGAAGTCGTCGCGCTCGATACCGCCGACACGGGCCGCGTGTTTGGCGAGGCGCTGCCCGCGGGGCTCAAGCTGATCGGCGCATGAAGCGCATGAAGCGCATGAAGCGCATTAGGCGCATGAAGCGCTTGAAGTGCGAGGCCGGCGCGGTGGCTTTTTGGCGCGCCGCGCGTATCATCGAACGCCTGATCCATCGACGAAGGTAATCGACGAAGCCCATGAATACTCCTGCCGATGCTTCCTCGCCGCGCACGCTGCGCGCGCTCACGCCGCTCGAGGCGCGCATCGTCGGTGTGCTGGCGGAAAAGCAGCACACCGTGCCCGACACGTATCCGCTCTCGCTCAACGCGCTCACGCTCGGCTGCAATCAGAAAACGGCGCGCACGCCCGTCATGAACGCGAGCGAAGCCGACGTGCTCGCCGCCATCGAAGAACTCAAGCTGCTGAGCCTCGTGTTCGAAGGCAGCAGCAGCCGCGTGCCGCGTTTCGAGCACAACCTGAACCGCGTGCTGAACGTGCCGAGCCAGGCGGCGGCGCTTCTGACCGTGCTGCTGTTGCGCGGCGCGCAAACGGCCGCCGAACTGCGGCTGAATTCGGCGCGTCTGCATGGTTTCGCCGATGTGTCGTCGGTCGAAAGCTTTCTGGAGGAACTGGCCGAACGCGAGCCGCCGCTCGTCGTGAAACTGCCGCGCGCGCCCGGCGAGCGCGAAAGCCGCTGGATGCACTTGCTGTGCGGAGAAACGAGCGTGACGGCCGCGGCTGCGGCCTATGCCGGCGATGCCGCGCCTCGCGAGACGGGCGGCGGCGCAACTATTTCTTTTGCCGATTTCGAGGCGCTGCGTGGCGAGCAGCAGCGTTTGAGCGACGAGGTCGCGCGCTTGCAGGCGCTGGTCGAGCGCATGGCGGCGGAGCTGGGGATTCCGATCGACACGCGCGCGAGCGATGCGTCGGCGGATTAGGCGCGAAGCCGTTTGGTGTGAGACCGGCCCGAGTCGATCGTGGCCGGCTGCTATCGTTCCAGATAGTTAGGAGGACGATATATTCGAAGCGCGAATTCTCGATATGTCGAACGCAGGGTTCGCGCACGCAATGAAGGCGCCCGTCATGCGTTCCGAAAGGCGCGCACCGAGCGCTTTACCCCTGCGTAATAAACGTGTGCAGATGGCTGTTGAAAATGTCGGGGTGCGTGCCGTTCATGCCGTGCGTCGCGCCCTTGATCGTCACGCGGCGCGCGTAACCGGTCCACTGTTCGAGCGCTTCCACGTTGTTGCGAAACATGAGCGGGCTGCGCTGGCCGTCGATCAGCAGCGTGCGGCACTTGATCTCGGCGGCCGCGCGCGGACCGTAGGCGGGCAGCGGGTCCTGCAACTGCTTCGGCAGCGTCGTCGCGTTGGCGATGGCCATCTGGCGGAAGCCTTCCGTGCTCTTCTTCCACGCGCCCGGCATGCTCACGGAATCGACGAACAATTCCAGGCCCGTTTCCACTTCGCCGCGATGGATGAAGTCGGCCGCGCGCGTGCGCAGCGCGTTGGTCGCGGGCGGCAGCACGGCGTTGTCCTCTTCGATGCGCGCGAGCGGGCCGCCCGGATCGGCGAGCACCAGCGAGCGCACGAGCCGCGGATAACGGCGCGCGAGATTCCAGGCGATCGACCCGCCGCGAGAATGCCCGACCAGATGGACCGATTCGAGACCCAGCGCCGCGATGAAATCGGCGAGTTCGGCAACGTGGCTTTCCCAGCCGAAGTCGCCCTGAATCACGGCGTCGGCGGCGGGCCAGTAGTGGCTCAGGCTCGGGGCGATGCAGCGAAAATGGCCGGAGAGACCGTCGAGCTGCGGCATCCAGTACCGGTAATCGCAGAGCGACCCATGCACGAACAGCAGCGGCTCGCCTTCGCCGCGTTCGAGGAACGGCAGGGCGATACCCGATTGCAGCGTGGCGTACGAAAGATCGGGCGCGGCGAGTAGGGAAGGATCGATGCGTTGATTCAAGAGAGTGCTCCGGCGTATGGCGTCACTTTGCCGCAAGCGCCCGATTAAGGGAAACTCAATAAATTGAACGGATCAATCAGTTTTTCTGATACCGGCGGAACTCGCTGACGGCGCCAGGGCTGGCGCCGCTACTTTTTCACGTCGACAAGATTGGCGTCGCGCGCGAGCAACCAGCGGCCGTCGCCGTTTTTGCGCAACAGCGTGAGCGTGTATCCGGCGCGGCGCAGCGGCTGCGCCGCGCCCGGCGGTGTAACGGCAATGTCGATGCGATTGCGGACGAAAGCCCAGTCGCCCAGCACCTGAAGCTCGACGATTTCTGCGGTGCCGTCCACGCGCATGCCCTGCTGCGCGCGCGACATCGCCGCAAATTCGGCTTTGCCGAACGGCTCGCGGCCGGGCACGCTGAACACCACGTCGTCGGTCATGAGGCCCAGCACTTTCTCCGTGTCGCCCGCGCGGCTGGCTTCCATCCACGTGTCGATCAGTTCGCGAATTGCGCTTTCGTCGTCGGTCATGGCGGTTCCTGGTTTGCGCGCTCAGAACGCGCTGCGGTAGGCGAACAGGCCGGGCACGCCGCCGCTCATCACGAACAGCACGTTCTCGCCGGGTGCATGGCGGCCCGAGCGCACCGCCGCGATCACGCCGGCGAACGCCTTGCCGCTGTAGACGGGATCGAGCAGCAGACCTTCCTGCGAGGCCATCAGGCGCACCGCTTCGCGCATGGCGTCGGTGGGCATGCCGTAGCCTTCGCCAAGCTGGCTTTCGTCGATGACAACCGCTTCCGCCGCGATGCCCGGCACGCCGCCGACGAGGCGCGCCGTGGCGTTGGCCTTGTCGAGCGTGATGCCGTGCGCGTGATCGGCCTTCGAATAGACGGCGTACGCATGCACGAGGCGCGGGTCGACGCCCAGCGCCGCGAAGCCCGCGACGAGTCCCGCGTGCATGCCGCCGCTGCCGTTGGGCACCACGACGCGCGCAAAGCCGGTGCCGAGCGCGTGCGCTTGCGCGAGGATTTCGGCGGCGCACGCGGCGTAACCCAGGCAGCCTACGGCACTCGATCCGCCGAGCGGGCACACGTAAACCTTGCGGCCTTGCGCGCGCAGTTCGTCGGCGCGGGCGTTCGCATAGTCGAGCGCGTCGGCCGTGCCGGAGAGGTCATGCACGCGCGCGCCGAACAACGCGTCGAGCACGATGTTGCCGTTTTCCAGGTAGTCGGCGTCGAAGCGGGGCACCGCGCGCGTGAGCACGAGTTCGCACTGCAAGCCCACGCGCGCCGCGGCGGCGGCCGTGAGCCGCGCGTGATTCGACTGCCGCGCGCCCACGGTGATGATGGTGTCCGCGTTCGCGGCCAGCGCCTCGCCGATCAGGAATTCGAGCTTGCGCAACTTGTTGCCGCCGCCGCCCAGCCCGTTGAGATCGTCGCGTTTGACGAACAGATTCACGCCGCCGCCCAGATGGGCGCTCAAGCGCGGCAACGGTTGAATGGGCGTCGGTCCTTCGAGCAGATCGTGACGCGGCCAGGCCGAAAGATCGAGCTGATGCGGTGCGTTATTCATTGCGGGCCTGTCGTTAGCGAAAGAGAAAGGCAGCGAAAGAAAGCCTCGCATTATCGCGACGAGTGTAACCGCTATGGGAGATGGCCGCTGGAAGCTCGCCGCAGCCTGTCTATTTCGAAGGTTCTTGCATCCACGTTAATCCGCATTGCGTCGCAGCAACACCGTTTATAGACTGCTTCCATCGACACAATCGTCCACGACGATATTCCCATTTCGGGAGGCTGCACATGAATATCTTTGACACGCCGTGCCAGGCTGCCGGTCCGAGGCTGCATGTATTTCAACAGGAAGGCGGCTGGCATTGGGGCATCACCATCGAACGTTCGACAGGCGGCGGCTTCAAAGTCATCGCCTATAGCGAACACACGTTTCCCGACGAAGACGAAGCCCAGAACGACGGCGATCGCGCCCTCGTCAATCTTTCGGACTTGAGTTGATGGAAAGGGCTTTGTCGCCCTTTCACATCGCTGCTTACTCGCCCGGCTTTATTCTTTCCCCATTGAAACGCGATCGCCCGATCGTGCGGCGCTTGAATGCCCGCTAATCCGCGACAACGCCAGGGCTATTGCTGCATGCACCGAAAAATTGCGCGGATTTATTTTATTTACCCATGCTCACGCGTTCCGTGCGGACGATGCATTAACGATTCAATATGTTTGCCGTCGACAATTGCTAATAGGTAACGGACGGCAAGCCTGCTGAATACTTTTAAAAGCGGTCGGGGCCGCGTTCGCGGTTTCCAATCGTAACCCTCGCAAGGTAAGGCAACGTCGATAAGCGGCGTCATGCGTTCGCGCCGGGCAAAGCATCGGGCATTACCGACACGGCCACGTCCGCCTGCGTTTGCACTTCCGCGAGCCGAGCGGCCAGGGCGTCGCGAATCGACGTGTGCGCCGAGCGGCCCAGCGCGAGCCGTAATGGCCGTGGCTCGCTGTCGAACGCGCGAATCATGGCGTCGACGGTTTTGTCCGCGTCGGCGAATTCGAACACGGCGCCCGAGCGGCCTTCGATGGCTTGACGCACTTGATCGACGGGCGTGCCCGCATAGGCGTCGTTCCACGCGCCGTGGTCGATGCCCGCGCCGAATTGCGTGGACGTGGGGCCCGGTTCGACGATCAGGCATTGAATGCCGAACGCCGCCACTTCCTTCGCCACCGCTTCGACAAAGCCTTCAATGCCCCATTTTGTCGCGTGATACAGGCTGAAACCCGGATACGCGATCTGGCCGCCTTCCGACGACACCTGCACGATGAGCCCTTTTCGTTGCGCGCGCAACGAAGGCAAGGCCGCGCGAACGACGGCGATGGAGCCGAGCAGGTTGGTGTCGATCTGGCGCCGGTGTGACGCCCGCGCGGACGCGAGCGTCGCGTGCCCGCTGACGAAGGGCGCCATCACGCAGTCCCAGACTATCGACGCGTCCATGCCGGGCGACCCGTGCTCGGTGAATGCCGACGCGCTGCTCAAGAAAAGAAAGCCCAACCGTTTGCGACGGCTATGTGCGCTGCCGGAGCGACGGTGACGATGGACAACGTGCAGGACTTCGCGCAATCCGCGTTGCCGCCACTCGGCCAGATCGCGGGCACGTTGCCTCTCGATCCGGCCACGCTGAAGGGGGTTCATTACGGACTGACGGCCGCCGAAACGGCGATAGGTGTGGCAGGCGTGAACACGTAGAACATCGCGGCTGCGCAGTCGTCCCAAGGGGTGAGCGGAGTTGAGGCCACGCAGTAGAGCGGCCAGAAATGACAAAAGCCTCAGGTTGTCGGAGCCCCAGGGCTTTGTGGCTGCTGCTTCGTGGGCACATCGCCGCGACGTGCTTTTACTTCTTCATCCCGGGGGGGGAGTTCATATTGAGCACCATCTGTGGTGTAGTGTGATCGGAAAGCTCAAGCGATCCACAGGAGTCAGTGCTCGTCACGCATTAATCTGAAAATTGGTGTTTACGTATCGATCTTGTCAAGCCAGCAGCTTAGACTGATCAGTAAAAAAATATGACGGGAATACCCCGATCCGCGTTTGAATAAACTAATCACGCGTTCAATTGTAGTTTTTGGAATAATCGAGTGAAGCGGATTTCCAGAATCTAGGAGGCGTTCTGAGATAAGACTATTTGAGAAAATCCATTTGTGTATCGGAGATTCGAAGCCTAGTTTCTTTCGCTCTACAATTTCCCTGGGAAGACGACGTTGAGCGAGCGCCTTGTGAACGATCTTGGATTTCGTAAATCCCAATTTGAATTTTGACGGAAGACTATCTATAAAATCCACCAAATCATTGTCAAGCATTGGGACTCTGCACTCAATAGAGTGGGCCATTGTGATCTTGTCTGTATACATCAAGAGATCGTCGGCCAAGCTCGTCTTCATGTCTAGACGCATCAGCGTTTCAGTAAGTGTACTATTTCTATTCGCTAAGGCATCAAGGTGATAGGACAAAAGCTCGCCAGATGGGTTGGCAGTGTGTTTCAAGATTGCCGAAATTTCGCGTCGGTTAAAGACTGCGTGAATAGCGCGAACCTTGTCGAGTTGGGTAGGGGACGCATATGTCTCCATAGTACGGAGCAAAGTTTCATTCGAGATCCCTAAAAATGTAAAGGCTGATCTGCCCAATCGCGCAGCAATTTTGGGGAAAACAGGATCCAGGATCGAACCGCGATATCGATTGTATCCACCCAGTTGCTCGTCTGCCCCTTGGCCTGATAGCGTCACTGCAACCTCTTTCGAGGCAGCTTTCGCGAGATAGTACATTGGGATGATCGACGTGGTTGCTATGGGTTCTTCAACGGTCTCAAGTATTGTAAATATCGAATTATCAAACTCATCCTGGCCAATCGTTACGGGGCGGTGCTCAAGACCTAGCTGATCGGCTGAAATCTTCGCTGCCAGGATTTCATCTACTGCTCCGCCTTCACGAAATCCAACAGTAAAGGCCTTGAGGCAATTGCTTGACGCTTGCGAAGCAAAACTACCTATCAGCGCCGAATCCAGTCCGCCACTAAGGAAGATGCCAACCTCCACATCGCTCATCAGCTGTCGTTGCACTGCAGCGGACAAAATAGACTCATAAGATTCGATCGCTTCCTCAAATGAGCCGGTGAACCGGTTCAAAAAATTCGCACTAAAAAAAGGTTGTTGAATTGGCGATAAGATCTTTCCGCGAAGTTCGATCTTAAGAAAGTGACCGGGGCGGAGCTTCTGAACGTTATCGTAGAGGGTTGCAGGCGAGGGGACGTACCGAAGCTCGAGAAGGCACGCCAGGTTCTCAAGTGACAATCGCCCTCGAGAAGGGGGCGGAATTGCCCTGATTTCCGAGCTGAAAACAAGGCCTTCGTTGGTTTGAGAATAATAGAGTGGCTTTACGCCAAACCGGTCCCGGGCAAGATATAGAGTCATCTCCTGGGTATCAACAATGGCCAGTGAAAATATACCATTGAGGTCTCTCAGGCTTTCCACGCCGTAGTGAATAAAATATTCGAGAACGGTTTCCGTATCGCTTTGCCCGCGCCAGATCACATGGGGTAGCCGCGTGCGAAGTTCGAGATGGTTATAGACTTCCCCATTGAAAATGATACTGAAACGCCCGTTGGCAGCTCGCATGGGTTGGGCGCCTGCATCGCTTAGCTCGACTATAGCCAGGCGCCGGTGCCCCAAATAGACGGTGTGCTCCGTGAAAATATGGCGCTCTAGCCCAGAACCGTCCGGCCCTCGGTGCGCAAGGGTTGCTAACTGCTGCTCGTCGAGCGCGATATCAATTGAGCCCAGAATTCCACACATTTTTGATCCTCGAATCAGCGTTTTGAGCGGACCTCGGCCGCGGCGCCAGCGTGCCACGATCCCAGGTGGTACTTTTTTGTTGCTCAACGCGGCGGGAAATGATGGGGCGGTGCGATCCGCTGAAAGACGAAGACCTAGCTTTGTGGGCCGGTATTCGTAGGGTAAGGCGGTGATCCTGCGACCGTCCGCTCTGAAGGAGGCGCGCAGCGTGCTACAAGATACCACCCGCGCTATTCCAAAATTGGGAGCCACAGCGCTAGTTGTTCGAGATCAAGTTTGTTTGGGTGATGAGTGAAAAAAGCATGCCACCGAATGGGTGGCTTCTGCGGGCCACCCAATCCGTTCCGTCTTTTAAATGCTGGCGCCGTCGTATGCGCGTTTCATTGGTTGCCCGTGCAGTCAAGTCACCGTGCAGGCATTCCGCGGCGGCACGAGCCTTGAGGCGCGCGAGGTCATGCCTCACATGTACCGCGACGGCGAAGAGATCACGTAGATTGTGCTGATCAATGGCTGCGACCCGGTGCACTGACAGAAATCGACAACGCATCGCTACCCGTTCCGAACCTGAGGATCATCCAATCGAGGGTTATCGAGGCGCTTCCCGCTTGACGCCGGTGCGGCCCGACGCGGCCTGAACTGGACAACGTTCGAAGCCAGTTCGCCGGCCGGCGGTGTACCGGAGCAGCAGCCCTCGATGAATCGCGCCCATGCTTCCATCGCGGCCCGGCGCTCCGGAATCTCTTCGCGGACATCGTAGGTGCCCTCGACACCGGGCAGCTAGTGGCTGAGGGCAATTTCGCTGATCTCGCGTGAGCAGTCAGGATTGCGTAATGTTCTTTCGCCATCGAGCGAGTGTCGTGAGGGTGAACGGCCGATGTCCCAAGCCGCGTCGATCAAACGCTTCCCGTAGGCTTCGAGCCAATTACGTCCTTCGAGATGTGGACAGTTTTGCGGCCGCGCTTTCTGGATGGACACGGCCAAACGGTGTCGCTCGTGAGCGCCATCAACTCCTTAATCCATCCCACGACCAGCGGCAGTAGCGGCATCAGAAATTCCTGCCGTGGCTTCGTTGCCTCCGCACGCACCTTCCACGCTCCGCGAGCAAGGTCGATCAACGCTCGTTCTGTCGTTATGAGCTCGCGAGCGCGAACGCATTTCACGAGGGAGGAGTCGGCGCATCAAGCTATTTCGTGACGACTGGCCGTTGCAGGAGCGCGCGAGCCGGATCCAGCACGTCGACTTTTTTCTTCGGCTTGTCGAACGATTTGTCGTGGCTCGCGTGGGCGCTTGGCAAACCCGTGGTGACGATCAGCGGCTTTACGCATCCACGATCGAATTCGAAATGCCGTGACGTGTGATCAATTGCCACGCGCGCACCACACGAAACACCGAGGCCGCTCCCCACGGCCATCGGCGTCGTGCGCGCAGCGACGCGCGAGGCCGCCGCTTCAGCCCAGCGTGCGCGCGTACAGCGCGAACAGTTCGTTCCAGCCGCGCTCGGCGCCTTGCGAATCGAACACGGGCATGTCCGGCTTCATCCAGCCGTGCAGCTTACCTTCGTAAATCTCGCTCGTGTGCTTGACGCCCGCTTCGGCGAGCGCGGCGTTGAAGCGCTCGGCCATTTCGGGCGGATAGTTCTGGTCCTTGTCCGCGCCCGCCACCAGCACTTCGGCCTTCACCTTCGGCAGTTGCAGATGGGGGCTAGTCGGTTGGTCGGTGGCGAGATTGCCGCCGTGGAAGCTGGCCGCCGCCGCAACACGCTCGGGATACCATGCGGCCGCCGTTAGCGCCATGCCGCCGCCCATGCAGAAACCCACGGTGCCCACCTTGCCGCCCTTCACGTCGTTGCGGCTGTCGAGATACGCGAGCAGCGCGGCGGTGTCGTCGGCGGCCTTGTGGTTGTCGGTGCTCGCCATCATCGGGCCGATGATCGCGCGGAAATCGCCCTTGAACACTTCCTTCGGATCGAGCGGGCCGTAGCTGCCGAAGCGATAGAACAGGTCGGGAAGCAGCACGATGTAGCCGCGCGCCGCGATGTGGCTCGCCATTTCGATCATGGCGGGGCGAATGCCGAACGCGTCCATGTAGAAGATCACGCCCGGCCAACTGCCTTCGCCTTCCGGCTTCAGCACCCAGACGTTGCAAGGACCGTCCTTGGCTTGCACGCTGATCTGGGTCTGATTGACGCCGTAAGCGTTCACCGACGCGACGGGATTCGAGTTTGACATTGAAAGAGTCCTGGTAATAAAAATGCAAGCAAGCCTGCAAGCAAAAAGACAAACAAGAGACGAGCGAACGCCTCGCGCGCGCGCTTTTCGTGCGGAGCGACAAGTTTAAGCGAGCTGGATGAACTGTGCTGTCGACATCGCCGGCGCGGCGTCATGGGCGAGCGCGCGTCAAAGCAGTCCCATCGACGAAGCCTTGAGCGTGGCCGCCGCGCGCGTCGAACATTCGAGCTTGCGAAACACGCTTTCCACGTGCGTGCGCACGGTGCTGGGGCTGAGCGTCAATTCGCGCGCGGCTTCCTTGTTGCTCGCGCCGCGCGAAATGGCGCGCAGCACCTCGATCTCGCGCGCCGAAAGACGCGCGCCCTGCGAGGCAACGCTTGCGGGCCGTTTGACGATGGCGCCCTCGGCGAGCAACGCCTCCACCGCTTCGCCGCACAGCCGGCCGTTGGCGGCCTCCTCGCGCAACTGCTGCGCCGCGCTTTCGGCGCTCATCGCCGCGCGCCACGGCCGCGCCGAACGCAACGCGACCCACGCCACCGCGGCCGCGAGCACGCGCGCCTCGGATGTCAATGCCGCGTCGCGCGCGCCGCGAAAATAGCCCGATCCGTCGAGCCGTTCGTACGCATACGAGGCGAGTTCGGCCGCTTCGCCCAGCGCGCCCGCTTGTCTGCCCGCGCGCGCGGTCCAGTACGGCACGAGCCGCACTTTTTCCCACGCGCTTTCCGGCAGGCGCGCGTTCGAGTTCCAGACGCTGTTGGGCACCGCCGCGCGGCCGATGCCATGAATCAGCCCCGCGCGATAGACGCGCGCGTGCGCGGCGCGGTCTTCGATGAGACGCGCGCAGCCCTGCGCCGCCGCGGCCGCCACCGTGCGCGAAAATCCGGTCATCCACGGCAGCTTCAAGTCGATGACGTCGGCGATCAGTTCGGCGGAGGTGTCGTGCTGCATGGCCGGCGTGGCGAGCGCGGCGTCGAGCGCGGCGGGCGGGAGCGCTTGCAGTTCGTCGAGCCAATGCGCTGCTTCGCGCGCGGCGACGGCCACGAGCCGCGCGGGATAGCGCGCGTCGGCGAGTTGCGCGACGAGGCCCAGCGCGCGCTCGATGCCATAGGCGCGGCTGAACGCTTCCAGGTCGCCGGCCAGCGCGACGACGAACACCGCGGCCGGCACCGCGTCGCCCGCCCGATGCTCGGGCAGGCCGTTGCCGTCCCACGTTTCGAAGATGTGGCGCAACGCCGTTTCGGTCGCGCTTGCCAGACCGAGCATGCGCGCCACTTCGCCCGACACCTCGCAATGAATTTGCGCGAGCGGCGCGAGCACCGTGCCCACGCCGCCCAGCGCTTCGAGCGGCGCGGCCCAGCCCGGCCGTCCTTCGACCATCGCGACGCGGCTCTGGATGTCGTCGCCGAACACGTCGGAGAAACCGGCGGCGTTCGCCGTGCAGCCCGACCAGCGCAGCAGCGAGGTTTCGCAAACCGTGTCGCGCACGGCGGCGTCGAGCCCGGCCGCTTGCGCGAGGCGCGCGGCGAGCCAGCCGGTGCGCGGCGAATGGTCGGTCGGCTGCCCCATGCTCAGATCGCCGATGAAGGCGAGCGCTTTCACGGCGTCGAACACGCGAAGCGGGGCGAGGCGGGCTTCGTCGTCGGTCATCGGAGAGGGCGGAAAACGCGTGGAAAAAGGAGCGACCACTATACGCCACAACGTTTTGGGCCGGGTCGGTCATTCGACCGATGCCGCTCGAGCGCGCGCGGTGCGATGCTGATCCTCGAAGACCGTTTTCATGTCGTTACGAACCGAAAAGGAGTTGCAATGAACGAACCTCACGTCGATATCGCCCGCGCTCAGGAGGCGCAGTGGCTCAAGCACTATTATTTTTCCCGCGGCGCGTTTTCCCTGCTCTGGGTCGCGCTCGCATTTTCCATCGGGCTGCATTCGGCGGGTATTGCCGCCGCCTTGTTCGTGGTGTATCCGGCGTGGGACGCGCTGGCCAATTTCGTCGATATGTCGCGCAGCGGCGGAGCGGCGGCGAATCGCACCCAGGCGCTCAACGTCGTCATCAGTCTCGTGACGACGATCGCCGTGATCGTGGCGCTCGGCGCGCAGGGCACGCACTGGGTGCTCGACGTATTCGGCGTGTGGGCCATCGTTTCGGGCCTGCTTCAGCTCGGCACGGCGCTGCGGCGCTGGAAGCGCTTCGGCGCGCAATGGGCCATGATCCTGAGCGGCGCGCAATCGGCGCTGGCGGGCGTGCTGTTCATCGTGCAGGATCATGCAGCCACGCCGCCCGCCATCGCCAAGGTGGCCGGCTACGCGGCCGTGGGCGCGATTTATTTCCTGATCTCCGCGCTGTGGTTATGGGTGGGGCAGCGCCGCGCCGCAGCCGCGCAAGCCTGAGTGCAGTTCGCTCAACCCCTGGCGCAAAAGCTCGCGATGCCCGTCCGATCCGTCGACGGGCAACAGCGTGCGCTTCTGGATGATCCACCGGTTGTTGCAGCGTTCGAGTTCCCAGCGGTTCACCACGGCGCGATGAATGCGGTATCCCGTGGAGACGCCGTGATTGGGCAAGTCGCGCGCTTCGCCCGCGTGGTCCAGATGGACGATGAGCAGGTACGACGTGACCACGGCGTGATCGCCGCGCAAGTCGATGAGCGGCAGGCCGGCGAAATGCGCCAGCCCGCCGCGAATCGCCTGTTCGTGCTCGGGCCGCTCGATGAACGCGGCAATCTCGCGCGCGCCGGTCGCGCCGTCCAGTTGAGGGCCGCGGTCGAACACGCCGTGCTCGGCGTACACCGAAATCGCATACGCGGCGGCGCCGGTATCGGCACTGGGCGGATGCGACGCGATGAGTTCGTAAATGGCGAGCTTGTCCTCGACAAGACTCAGCCGATGCGCGAGTTCCATCATTGCGGCATTCATCTTCGACCTGGTTTCACGTTGATTCATGATTGAGCCGATGCGGCGGCGCACGCGCTTGCCGCGCGCCTGCTGCATGCCGCCGCGCGGCCGCGAGATTTACATCGGCGGCACGACGCCGTCTTTCTCCACCACGATGAACTGACCCGCATAGCGACCCGCATTTCCGCCGCCGCTTTCGGGCGTGGCCACGACGAACACCTTCTTGCCCGCCGTCAGCTCGTCGCGCGTGGCCGGAATGAGCGTGACGACCGGCGCGTTCGCGGGCACGTTGACGGTGTTGTTGCCGCCCTTGTACGAAAGCTTGAGATCGCGGCCGCTCGTGCCTTGCACGATGGTGTCCACGTTGGCGTTGGTCATCGTGGAATTCGCGCCCAGATCCCATGCGTAGTGGCCTTCGCCCATGCCGCGCGCGGCTTCGGGGAACACCACCACTTCCTTCGCGGTGAGCTTGCCGTCGGGGCCGGGCATCGCCGCCGCGCCCACGTACGAACCGGGCTTGATATCCGAAAGCTGCATGGCCCGCACGGCGTTCAGGCGCGATGCGTCGGTCATGTCGATGGTGACGGTCTCGCCGCTGCGGCGATGCACTTTGAGCGTATTGCCCGCGAACGACACGATGTCGCCGCGAATGCGTTCGGGCTTGGCGGCCGGAGATTGCGCGAACGCGGCGCCGGCGATCGTGAGCGCGACGAAGGTCGCGGCGAGCTTGAAACGAGTGGGCATGAAAACTCCGTGAGCGAAACGTTGATGAAAACAGCGCGACACAAGCATTGCAGTTGCAATGGCGCGGCGGTACCGGTCAAATGACCGATAGGCACGCAACGGATATCGAATTCGCTTGAGAGGCGTTACGGAAGATGCGTTACGGGCGCGCGCGTGGAGACGCCGTGCCTTTCGCCGGTTTTCATCGAGGCGCGCGGCGAGTCATGAACACTCAGTGCGCCGACTGGAAGCGGTTGCGCGGCGCATGCGGGATCGAATGCGGCTCACCTGCGAGAGGCGCTGCGTTCGTGCATTGCATCGTGCGTGGGGTTTCGTCCGCAATGGCGCATGGCGCGAAGCGCGCGAGACTCGCATTCGCCCATGTGCGTCATCGCAATCGAATGCAATGTCGCGCCGCAGAGCTATGGACGTTGCGGCGTTGGTGGCGGATTTTGGGTGGAGCGGTGTGTGGCGAACGCGGCGCGTCCCTCGCGCATCGCCGAAGAAAACGCGCGCCGCGCTCATGCGGCAACGCTTTAAAGAAAGCGCCGCCGCCGTCGACATCAACGGCGCACGCCCGTCGCGCGCGTCGATGCGCTGCCGCGCTTCAGATACTGTCGACCACGCCGCCGTCCACGCGCAGCGCGGCGCCCGACGTGGCCGATGCTTGCGGCGAGCACGTGTAGACGATCATGTTCGCGACTTCCTCGACCGTGGCCGCGCGCTGGATCACCGAACTCGGGCGGTTCGCCATCACGAACCCGGCGGCGACTTCCTCGACCGACTTGCCGCTTTGCTTCACCTCGTCCTTGAGCATTTCGACGAGACCGTCGGAAAGCGTCGGCCCCGGCAGCACGCTGTTGACGGTCACGCCGCTGCCCGCCACGCGCTTGGCGAGGCCGCGCGCGAGCGACAGTTGCGCCGTTTTGGTGACGCCATAGTGAATCATGTCGCCGGGAATGTTCAGCGCCGACTCGGACGCGACGAACACCACGCGGCCCCAGCCCTTTTGCGTCATGCCCGGCAGATAGCCGCGCGACAGGCGCACGCCGCTCAGAATGTTGACTTCGAAAAAGTGATTCCAGAGATCGTCGGGCGTCTCGAAGAAGTCTTTCGGGCCATAAATGCCGAGATTGTTCACCAGGATGTCGCACGCCGGATGCGCGGCGAGCAGCGCGTCGCAGCCTTCGGCCGTGCCGAGGTCGCCTGCGAAACCCGTGACTTTCGCGGCGGGCAAGGCGCGCTTCACTTCGTCGACGGCGCTGTCCACCTTGGCCTGCGTGCGGCCGTTCAGGATGACGTGCGCGCCGCTTTCGGCCAGCCCTTTGGCCGTGGCGAGGCCGATGCCCGCCGTCGAGCCCGTGACGACGGCAGTCTTGCCGCTCAGATCGATTCGCATCTGCTGTTCTCCGCAATGTGGAGGTGAAGGGTGCCTTCGACGGATCGCGTGCAAGCGACATGCCGCGCCGCGACGGAAAGCCGCCGGACGGCACCGCAAAGCGCCATTTTCGCGCTTTTTCGCCGCGCGCCGCTCGCCAGCGCCGGGCGGCTCGTGCGCGAAAAAAGCGGCGCTTGTGCCGGCGGCCGCGAGGATGACGACGCGACGCGCGCCCGCCCGTTCATTGCGCCGCGTGCGCCGGCCCGCGACACCCTGCACTCGCATGCGTTAAGCTCATGTCATCGCACGGCTTTCCTCGCCGATCCATTCCATCACCGCGCGCACTTCGTCGCGCGGATCGTCGTCGGCCTGATCGAGAAAATACGCGTGCCCCGATTCGCGCACCGGCGTTTTCTTGCCGATCACGGCGAGGCGGCCGTCCGCGAGCATGGGCGCGATCAGCGGACGGCGGCCGAGCGCGAGGCCGCGTCCGGCCAGCGCGGCCTGAATCACCTGGTCATACTGATTAAAACGCAACATGCCCGCCGGCTGCACGCCGGCCAACGCGAGCGTGTCCAGATAGTCGGCCCAGCGCAGCAACGGACGGCGCGGCCCGTCGAATTCGATCAAGACGTGGCGCTTGAGCGTGGCCGCGTCGAGCCGCGCCACGCGCAGCGAAGGATGCGCCACGGGCACGATGGCCTCGTCGAAAAGACGCGTGGCCGACACCGCCGCGCTGCGCGCGCTCGCGTAGCGAATCGCGAGATCGACGCCTTCCGCGCGCAGGTCGAGCACCTTGTCGGTGGCGGCCACGCGCAGGTCGATGCCGGGGTGACGCCGCTGCAACGCGCCGAGCCGCGGCAGCAGCCAGAGCGCGGCCACGCCGATGCTGGCCGTGATCGTCACCGGCTGGCGCGCGGCGCCCTGGCGGATCGCGTCGATGGCCTCCTGCAATTGCTGCACCGCGCTGTTGGCCGTGCGAAAAAGCCGCTCGCCTTCGGGCGTGAACCCGATGGAGCGATAGCCGCGCTGAAAAAGGCGCACGCCGAGCGCTTCCTCCAGCGCCGCGATCTGGCGGCTTACCGCCGATTGCGTGATGCAGAGATCCTCCGCGGCGAGCGTGATGCTCATGCGGCGGCCCACGGCCACGAAGCCGCGAATCTGGTCGAGCGAGCCCAGCCTGGCAAGCGAGAGTGACATGCGTTTTCCTCATGCGAAAGACAAGAAAAGATTGATTGAGCGCGCCGCCGCAGTCAAGTGAAATGACGCTCAGTACCGCTTGTGTGTCAGGAGATGCGCCGCATGAACGAAACGCCCCCGTCAATGCCCGCGCCCACGCCCGTGCAAGCGCAAGCGCAAGCGCAAGCGCAAGCGCAAGCGCAAGCGCAAGCGCCTAAAGCGCCTAAAGCGCCTAAAGCGCCTAAAGCGCCTAAAGCGCCTAAAGCGCCTAAAGCGCCTGTTGCGCCGGTCGCGCTGACGATCACGGCCGCCGACGGCTACGCGCTGCGCGCCTTCATGTGGCGTCATCGCGCCGCCGATCTCGCCGCGGGTGCCGTGCCGCGCCCGGTCGTCATCGTGAATGCGGCGACTTCGGTGCGCTGCCGCTATTACTTCCGCTTTGCGCAATGGCTGCATCAGCACGATTGCGACGTGGTGGTGTACGACTATCGCGGCATTGGCGAATCCCGGCCGCGCGAACTCGCGCGCCTGTCGGCGACCTGGCTCGATTGGGGCGAACTCGATTTCGAAGCGGTGTTGCGCCACGTGCGCGAGACTTGCGCGGGCCAGCCCATCGACGTGGTTGCGCACAGCATCGGCGGGTTCGTCGTCGGGCTCGCGCCTTCGAATGGCTGCATCCGGCGCGTGTTCACCGTAGGCGCGCAATACGCGCACTGGCGCGATTACGCGCCGCGCCGCAGGCTTGCGATGCTGTGGAAATGGCATGTGGCGATGCCGGTGCTTGCGGCCGTGTTCGGCTACGTTCCTGCACGGCGGCTGGGCTGGATGGAGGACACGCCGCGCGGCGTGGCGCTTTCGTGGAGCCGCAGCGCCGCCAATTTCGAGGATACCTACCGGCGCGCGCCGATTGCGCGCTCACGCGAGGCGCGTGCCGCGCTCGTGGATCGCTTCGCGACGCTGCGTGCGCCGCTGCTCGCGTTCAGCGCAAGCGACGACGAATTTGGCACGGTGCCCGCCATCGAGCGGTTGCTGCGTTACTTCGTGCGCAGCCGCGTCACGCACGTGCGCGTGGCGCCGCACGATATCGGCGTGAAAAACATCGGGCATTTCGCGTTTTTTCATAGCCGCTTCGAAACGCAACTTTGGCCGGTGGCATTACGCTGGATCGAGCACGGCGTGCTGGATGCGCGCGCGCCCGGCCGTGTGGTTTCGGTGCGCGCCGCGAGCGACGAGTCGCCGGTTGACGAGCCGCCACGCGATGCCGGTTTCGCGCCGCCGCCCTATGTTCGGTGCGAGGAACCGGACGCCTGAACCTCGAACCCGTGCCCGGTTGCCGCTTACGCCAGAACGGGCCGCATGAAACTGCGCTCGTAGCTCACGATGCAACGCGTTTCCTCGGCATAACGAAATGCTGCCTGGCAGTCCGAATCTTTCATGGAATCGGCGCGATAGGTTTCATAAGCTGCGAGACTGGGAAACGAAAACAAGGCGAGCGCAACATTATTCGCGCCTTCGGACGGCAGAAAATAGCCGTGATGCCGGCCGCCGAATTTCTCGACAAGCGGAATCCACATCTTTGCATAGTGCTCGAATTGATCGAGTCGATAAGGGTCGATCACATAGCGCAGGTAACACGTAATCATGGCGCGTAATACCCCAGGAGTTGGATGAGCGGATCAATGTGTGGCGCTTGCAACGCATCGGGCAACGTTTTAAGCGAACGCGTTTCAAGCGAACGTTTTCAAGCGGGCGCTTCAGGCGCTCGCCGTTTCCAGCAATTTCGCGAGCGTGTTCATATTGCGCGCGGTGCCGTCTTTCGCGGCATGGAGCTTGAGTTTCGACCGGCCAATGCCGTCCGGGTAATGCACGTAGATTTCACGCGCGCCGAGCGCCATCGTTTCGGTTTGCACGCCGCTGGCGTTGGCGAGCGCGTCGGCGGGCGGCTTCGCGTTCAGAAAAATGGCGACGGTTCGATCGGGCGCGGCGTTGCCGAACGGATTCGCTTCGAGCACGGCGGCCAGTTCTTTCGTGGTGCGAACGATCACGCCGACCGGCTTTCCCGCATACGCTTCGAGCCGCGCTTCGAGTTTCCTTTTAACGGAGGTTTCCGCGAGCGCGCTTTCGAATACGACATTGCCGCTTGCGATATAGGTGCGCACGCGCGTAAAGCCCAGTGTCTCGCACATCTCGCGCAATTCGGGCATGGCGAGCTTGCCGGTTCCGCCGACATTCACGGCGCGCAACAGGGCGATATAAACGGGCATGAAATGGAAAAGTCAGTCGTTGGCGGAAAGCGCGTTGACGGGCGTTGCGGGCCGGCGCCGCGCATTGATCGCCGTGAACGCCGCCATCAACACGACGAATGCCGAGAACAATAACGCACTATTGACGACGACACGCGTATAACCGAGTTCACCGACGTCGATGAAAGGATACGGATAGAAGTCGGTCACGCTGCCGCGCCAGAACGTGACGACGAGATAACCGAGCGGATAAGCGAACCAGGCAAGGCGTTCGCGCCGCGAGAGGCGGAAATAAGGCACGAAACGCAGCCAGTAGGCGGCGCAAAGCACGGGCAGCACCGTGTGCAAGCTTTCGTTGACGAACGCGCGATAGCCGTGCGGCGTCCATAAATGCCGCAACAGCACGTTATAGGCAATGCCCACGAAGACCATGTAAACCGTGACCGCGCTCACGGCCGCCGGTCCCGCGAGAAACCGGATGGGCCACGCGCGCACGCGCAACGTCACGCAGGTGAAACTGAGCGCGACGAGAAAGACGGTGAGGTTGGTCAGATACGAGGCGAGCCGCAACACGGCGTCGAAGGTGTCGAAGCCGCGCAACAGCATGCGGTAGACCGTGATGTCGGTTTGCAGCGCGAGTGCGATCCACGCGAGCAGCGCGATCGCGCCGGCGAGCGCCGTGGCGTGAGGCGTGGGCGGCGGCGCCGGTTCGATCGGCGGCGCGGCTTGCGGGGCGGTGGGCATGCGTTCGGACATGCGACGATGGTAGCGCACAAGCGCGAGGCTTCGCTCGGTATGGGCGGCTGTCGCGATGGACGAGCCTCGCGCGTTGGCGGGTGTTGCGGCTGGCGCGCGGGTTGCAAGCTGGCGCGAGGCGATTAATGGGCGCGGATCGCAGGCGCGCTGCGGGTGCGCTGCGGGTGCATGAATGCGTCGAGCAATCGGCGAAAAAATGATTTTGCGAAAGCGCAAAAAACAGTTGCGGACGATACGGGAAAACCCTATAATTATTTCCGTCTCCTCCATGTCTCCTCCAGATATGGATTCAGCCCGCCTCCTTAGGCGGGCTTTTTGTTTTCGGCGCCGCTTTTCCCCTGGCTGCCATCCTCTCAAGACTTCACGAACACCAGATCGCAGCGGCGTCTCGTCGTACGGCTGCCGCTGCCCGATGCCGCGTCGAAGTGCGCGCTGACCTCGTAGGTGTAGGGCGTTTTTTTGTCGACGCGGCCGACCGTATAGGCGGGCGCGTTCGTCAGCCCTTGCGCCACGAGTGTGGCGGACCCATCCGGCTCGATTTTGCCGTCCAGTCTGAGCCAGCCGCCTTGGTCTTTTTCTCCGTGTTCGCCGTGCAGAACGTTTTCCTGGACTTGCGCGGGAAAGCGGAAGGTGTAGCCCCAGGCGCCGTCGGGCGCGGCGGGGCAAGTGAGCGTGACGTTCCAGATACCGTCGAAGCTGCCTGCGGCGCGCGCGTCGAACGCGACAAGCGCGCAAGCGAGGCCCGCGACGCAAAGTGCCGCACCTCGCATGGCGCGCCTCGATCCTGTTGCGTGCATGACGTCTCCTGATGTCCGGTGAGACCTCAATCATGCTGCAAGCGACATAACGCCGTGTATGGCGATTCGCGGGCGATTCGTGGCGGGCGGCCAGCCACGGGCGGTTAGCCACGGGCGGTTAGCCACGGGCGGTTAGCCACGGGCGGTTAGCCACGGGCGCAATCTCCCTTTGAAACGCAACTAACCGCCGATTCCGCTTCACATCGCCGGATTGGGCGAAGCTTATCGTGCATCAACAATGCGTCAACGAGCGCGAATCTGCGATGCATGTGGCGCGGCGCGAAATCGTCCAAGACGTTCGCGGCATCGGCGTGCGTGCGTCAATGCGTCTCTGGAAGATAGCGGCGGGCGGACTATATTTGGGACTTACATCAAGCAGTATCGCATCGCATGGCCAAGAAAATCCCCCTCCATCCCAAACACCCCGAGCGCATTTGCTGGGGCTGCGACCGCTATTGCCCGGCCGCTTCGCTCAGTTGCGGCAACGGTTCGAGCCGCACGCAACATCCCATCGAACTTCTCGGTGACGACTGGCTCGAGCATGGCGACTGGGGCTTCGAGATCGAAGCCGAGCCCGCAACAGAAGTCGCGGAAATCGCCGCAGTCGCCGCAGCGAACTGAGTGGAACTGAGTTCCACGCCGCGTTTCAACGCGAGCGAAGCCGCGCGCTTTCCCGGCGCGCGGCATGCGACGCTTCACGACACTTCTGCTTCGGCGCGAACGGCAACCCGCCACGCGCCACGCGCCACGATCGGCATGTCGCCTTACGGAAGATGATTGCCGCCGGTGACGCCATACACCTCGCCGGTCACGAAGCTGGATTCCTGCGACGCCAGCAACACGTAGATCGGCGCGAGTTCGGCGGGCTGTCCGGGGCGCTTCATGGGCGCTTCGGCACCGAATTTCTCGATCTTTTCCTGCGGCTGCCCGCCGCTCGGTTGCAGCGGCGTCCAGATCGGACCGGGCGCCACGGCATTGACGCGCACGCCTTGCCCGATCACCTGCTTGGCGAGCGCATGCGTGAAGGCGGTGATGGCTGCTTTGGTCGACGCGTAGTCGAGCAGCCCCGGGCTCGGCTGATAGCTTTGAATCGACGTCGTGTTGATGATGGTCGCGCCTGGCGGAAGATGCGGTAACGCCGCCTTGCAGAGCCAGAACATGGCGAAGACGTTGGTGCGAAACGTCGCTTCGAATTGTTCGGTCGTGAGGTCCGCGATCTGATCGACGTGCGTCTGTTTGCCCGCGACATTGACGAGAATATCGAGTCCGCCAAGTTGCACGACGCTCTCCTGCACCAGTTGCCGGCAGAACGATTCGTCGCTGATATCGCCCGGCAACGCAACCGCCTTGCTTCCGGCTTCCTGCACGAATTTCACGACTTCCCGCGCATCCTTCTCTTCGCTCGGCAAATAGTTGAGCGCCACGTCGGCGCCTTCCCGCGCGAACGCGATCGCCACGGCCCGGCCGATGCCGCTGTCCGCGCCGGTGATCAGCGCACGCCGTCCTTTCAACCTGCCTAAGCCTTGATAGCTGGTTTCGCCGTGGTCGGGCTTCGGCTTCATGTCCTGGGCGAGGCCGGGAGCGGGCTGCGGTTGACGGGGGAATTCCGGGCCGGGGTACTGCTTCGTCGGGTCCTGCATCGAATACTGATTGACGGTGGGTGCCATGCAAGCTCCTTTGGATTGACACGCGCGCGGCGCAAGAAAAGTACGAGCGAGCGCTCACGCAAACGACGTTCCGCGCTCCGGCGTCCTTCCGCGTTTTGCCGCCGCGTCCTGCGGTGATCCAACTTGGTGATTCAACTTGGTGATTCAACGCGGTGATTCAACGCGGTGATCCAATTCGTCACCCGGTATGTCGGGGAAGCGATTTTCGGCACAGCTATTGCGCGACTTCAGGCGCAACCGTCAGGAGAACCGTCATGACTTCGTCCAGCAATTCACGCGGAACGAATCCGCAAATCCGTCCGTTCGTCGATGTGCAGACAGCACTTAAGGGCGCGACTTATCCCGCTTCAAAAGATGAGCTATTGAGTGTCGCAAAACAAAACGACGCCAGCGAAGACGTCATGGAAAAACTGGCTGCGCTTTCTGGTAATTCGTTCGAGAGTCCGGCGGCCGTTTCGAAAGCGCTCGGCAACGAAGAATAAAGCGGGTTGCGTTCAAGAGTGTTCAAGAGTCGGGAACGCGCCGGCGCGGAAGGCCGGCAAAGCCTTCATGGCATCGGCGCTTTACTCTTTCGCGCGTACTAATTTTTCGTGAACGGGACCGCCGTAATTCAACTGCCCACGTCTCGTGGGAATGGCCGTTGCGGAATGATGGGCTCCCGTCCAAGGAGTCAACCATGAGCCAGCGAAAGACCATCGACGATCTTTTCATCCACCTGCTCTCGGATATCTACAGCGCCGAGAAACAACTGACCCGCGCGCTAGCGAAGCTCTCGCGCACGGCCAGCGCCCCGGAGCTTGCCAACGCGTTCAAGACCCATCTGGAAGAAACGCAGGGTCAGGTCGAGCGTATCGACAAGGTCGTGGAAGCCACCGGCTTTCGCTTGAAGCGCATGAAGTGCGTGGCGATGGAAGGGCTGATCGAGGAAGCGACCGAACTGATCGACGAAATCGAAAAGGGCCCGGTGCTCGACGCGGGCCTCGTTGCCGCCGCGCAAAAAGTTGAGCACTACGAAATTGCCGCTTACGGCAGCCTCTGCGCGATCGGCAAGCAAATCGGCCAGCAGGAAGCGGTGAAACTGCTGAAGGAAACGCTCGAGGAAGAAAAGGCGGCGGACCTCAAGCTCACCCAGTTTGCCGAGGCCGCCGGAAACCAGAAGGCGGCGGAAAAGGCAACTGCGAAGTCAACCGCGAAGGCAACGGAAAAGCAGTAAGGAGTATTGATGATAGTTCCCCATGACCTGAACAGGAGGCTCCATGTTCACGCATAACAAACGATTGCAATACACGGTGCGAGTCGGCGCGGGCAATCCCGGGCTCGCGAACCTGCTGCTCGAACAGTTCGGCGGCCCGCAGGGCGAACTGGCCGCGGCGATGCGCTATTTCACCCAGGCGGTCGGTGAAGAAGATCCGGGCCGCAAGGACATGCTGTTCGACATCGCCACCGAGGAACTGAGCCATCTGGAAATCATCGGCTCGCTCGTGGCCATGCTCAACAAGGGCGCGAAGGGCGAGCTTGCCGAAGCCGTCGACGAGCAGGCCGAGCTGTATCGCAAGCTCAACGGCGCGGGCAACGACAGCCACCTGACGCAGCTGCTTTTTGGCGGCGGCCCGCCGCTGGTGAATTCGGGCGGCGTGCCGTGGACCGCGGCTTATATCGACACGATCGGCGAGCCTACTGCGGACCTGCGTTCGAACATCGCTGCCGAGGCGCGCGCGAAGATCATCTATGAGCGCCTCATCAATGTGAGCGACGATCCCGCTGTGCGCGACGCGCTTGGTTTTCTCATGACGCGCGAGGTTTCGCACCAGAAGTCGTTCGAAAAGGCGCTGTATGCCATTTCGCCGAATTTCCCGCCGGGCAAGATGCCGCCCGTGCCGCAATTCGCGAATGTGTACTACAAGATGTCCGAGGGCGGCGAGACGGTGGCCGCGCCGT
This sequence comes from Paraburkholderia sp. J41, assembly GCF_905220235.1. Lineage (NCBI taxonomy): Bacteria > Pseudomonadati > Pseudomonadota > Betaproteobacteria > Burkholderiales > Burkholderiaceae > Paraburkholderia > Paraburkholderia sp. J41. The sequence continues at coordinate 30,599 of NZ_CAJMZE010000013.1, forward strand.
GGAATAGCGGTCGCGGTCTGGGCATTCGCCAGGGCGAACCGGCCGTGGACGGCGGCGACGGCAGCGCGACGGTGCAGCTCGACGCCACGCAGAAGGCGGCGTGCGTGGCGATGGAAACCCGTCTGATGTCGGACCCGACGATCGACCCCGAGACGGGCGCCGAGCTCGGCGCGGCGGCGGTGGACACCGACGTTGTCGACGGCGGCACGGAACAGCCGACGAAGGGAGGTGCGGTATGACGACGCCTCGCGACCATCTCGTCGACTGGCTGCGCGACGCATATGCGATGGAAAAGCAGGCGGAAACCATGCTCAAGGCGCAGTCGGGCCGCCTCGAAAATTATCCCGAACTTCGCGCGCGCATCGACCAGCATCTTGAGGAAACGCTCGGGCAGCAGGAACTGGTGGGAGCGTGTCTCGAACGCTACGACGCCTCGCCGTCCGCGATGAAGGACATGTCCGCGCGCATGAGTGCGTTCATGCAGGGCATGGGCGGCATGGCCGTGAGCGACGAAGTGGTGAAGGGCGGCATGGCCGGCTACGTGTTCGAGAACGTTGAAATCGCCGCCTATACCGCGCTGATTGCGGCCGCGCATGCAGCCGGCGACGAGCAAACGCGCAAGGTGTGCGAGCAGATTTTGCCGCAGGAAGTGGCGATGGCGAAGTGGCTGCTCGAACATCTGCCGGATACGGTGACGAAGTTCGTCGCCCGTTCGGCGGCGGACCGCGACGACGCCAAGCGCTAATGCCGCTCTGTGTGGGGCGAGGAGCGCGACTCCTCGCGCAGTGGTTTGAGCCTGCGAAAGCAGGCTCTTTTTTTGTGTGCGTTTATACGCGTCATGCTGGTAGAAGCCTGTTCGTAAGCATCGGGTTTCGAACAGAGCGCGCTCCCACGGTTTCCCCGCAGCGTGTGCCTTTCGCTTTGGCAACTCCGTCGAACCGCGCGAACTTCCCGCAACGCCCGGCACGCTCGATGCGGAGCCTGCAAAGCGGCAAAGGCGCCGCGTCGTGCTCCGCAGAGGTTATCGCGGCGCATCTTCCCAAGACCGACAGGAGAACCGCTATGAGAGCTTTACGCTGGCACGGCAAACACGACGTGCGCTGCGATACCGTACCCGACCCGATCATCGAAGACGGCCGCGACGCGATCGTCAAGGTTTCCTCCTGCGCGATTTGCGGCTCGGACCTCCATCTCTACGATGGATTCATGCCGACCATGAAGCACGGCGACATTCTCGGCCACGAGTTCATGGGCGAAGTGGTCGAAGTCGGACGCGACAACGCGGCGCTCAAGGTGGGCGACCGCGTGGTGGTGCCGTTCACGATTTTCTGCGGCGAGTGCGATCAGTGCCGGCGCGGCAATTTTTCGGTATGCGAACGATCGAACCGCAACCGCGATGAAGCCGCGAAGGCGTTCGGGCACACCACGGCGGGCCTGTTCGGCTATTCCCATTTGACGGGAGGCTATCCGGGCGGGCAGGCCGAATATGTACGCGTGCCGTTTGCGGATCGCACGCATATCAAGGTGCCTTCGTCGTTGACGGACGAACAGGTGCTGTTTCTCGGCGACATCTTTCCCACGGGCTGGCAGGCGGCGGTGCAGTGCGAGATCGAGCCGGAGGACACCGTGGCGATCTGGGGCGCGGGGCCGGTGGGTCAGATGGCGCTGCGCAGCGCGCTGCTGCTCGGCGCGCAGCAGGTGATCGTGATCGACCACGTTCCCGAACGGCTGGCGATGGCGCGCGAGGGCGGGGCGATCACCATCGACTTCGACAACGAAAGCGTGCTCGACCGGCTCAAGGATCTGACGAAGGGCAAGGGACCGCAAAAGTGCATCGACGCCGTGGGTCTGGAAGCGCACGCGACACGCTCGCTCGATTCGGCCTACGACCGCGTGAAGCAGGCCGTCATGCTCGAAACGGACCGGCCGCATGTATTGCGCGAAATGATGTACGTGTGCCGCCCGGCGGGCGTTTTGTCGATTCCGGGCGTGTACGGCGGCCTGCTCGACAAGCTGCCGTTCGGCGCGGCAATGAACAAGGGCCTGACGTTCCGCATGGGGCAAACGCACGTGAACCGCTGGACCGACGACCTGCTCGCGCGCATCGAGCAAGGGCAGATCGATCCGTCCTTCGTCATCACGCACACGGTGGCGCTGGAGGAAGGTCCGGCGATGTACAAAACCTTCCGCGACAAGCAGGACGGATGCATCAAGGTGGTGATGAAGCCGTAAGCGTGCGAAGGCGCTGTCCAATCGTTCAATCGTTCGCGAGGCCGTTCGCAAGGCGCGACGCGCGCTTTCGCGAACGCATGGGGCCGCGTGCGGCCCAGCCCTAGGGGGTGTTCGTCACGCAAGAAATACGCCGCGCGGCTCGTCCCGTCTGCCTTCGAACCCGCGCGGCACGTCCATTGCGAAGGGTGTTCGCGGCGGCGAACGGAACGCGGGCAAATGCGCCCGCGCCCGATCGCCGCGCCTTGAGAGAGCCTATAGCGCGGAACTTGTAGAGCGGCACAATTTCAGCAAGCCCAACTCGCAAGGCCCGATAACAACGACCAAAACGACAAAACGACAAAACGCGACAAAACGACCATGACGAACGAACGTTTGCTGCGTGCGCTGCTCAAGACGATGCGGGACGTTTTCGGCATTTCGCGCCTGCGCGGCGGCCAGGAAGCGATCATCCGCAGCGTGCTGGCCCGCCGCGACACGGTGGCGATGATGCCCGCCGGCGCGGGTAAATCGCTTTGCTATCAACTCCCCGCATTGCATCTCGAGGGCGCCACGCTGGTGGTGTCGCCGCTGATCGCGTTGATGAAAGACCAGGCGGACCGGCTGCGCAAGGCGGGCATAGATTGCCTCGTGTTCAACAGCACGCTCGGGCGCAAGGACGAGCGTGCGGCGTTGGCGACGCTTTCGCAAAGCGGCCGCCATATCGTGTTCGTCACGCCGGAGCGCCTTGCGCAGCCCGAGTTCGTCGAACGGCTCGCAAGCGGGGCCGGCGCGAGGTTCGAGCTGGTCGTCGTGGACGAGGCGCACTGCGTTTCGAAATGGGGACACGACTTCCGGCCCGCGTTCCTGGAGATCGCCTCGGCGGTCGCGCGCATCGGCGCACCGCCCGTGCTCGCCTTGACCGCGACGGCCACGCCGGACGTCGTCGACGACATCGTTCGTTCGCTCAAGCTGCGCTCGCCCGACATCATCCGCACGGGCACCTATCGTCCGAATCTCGCTTATCGGATCGTGCCGACCGGCGCGGGTCATGGGCGTCGCGAAGCGGCCCGAGGGCAGGAGCTGAAGCAGGAACGCCTGCTGGAACTGATCCGCGAACACGACGGGCCCGGCATCGTCTACGCGGCGACGATCAAGGACGTGGAACGGGTGTACGCGTCGCTGCTCGCGGGCGGCGAGCGCGTGGCGCGCTACCACGGCAGCCTGAGCGCGGGGCTGCGCCGCGACGAGCAGGACCGCTTCATGTCGGGCGATGCGCGCCTGATGGTGGCGACCAACGCGTTCGGCATGGGTATCGACAAGGCCGACGTGCGCTTCGTCGTGCATTACCAGATGCCGGGCAGCATCGACGCCTACTATCAGGAGACGGGCCGCGCCGGACGCGACGGGCAGGAGGCCGCGTGCGTGCTGCTGTTCGACCTGAACGACCGCCGCATTCAGCAGTTTTTTCTGGCCGGACGCTACCCGGACGAAACGCTGGCGCTGCGCGTGTTCGACGCCGTTGCGCGCGCGCCGGAAGCGGGCGGCCCGGTATCGCTGGCGGCGCTCGGCGAGACGCTGGGCGACGTGGCGGCGAGCAAGCTGCGCGCGGCGCTTTCCCTGCTGCACGACGCTGGGCTGCTGCGGCGCGACGCCCGCAAGCGCTATCGCGTGAGCGCGCGCGACAACGCGGCCGGCTTGCGCGATGCGGTGGCCAGCGCGGCCGCCGCGTTCGAGGCGATGCGCGAGCGCGACGCCGTGGCGCTCGAACGCATGGTCGATTACGCCCACAGCGCGCAGTGCCGGTGGCGCATCATGCTGGACTATTACGGCGACGAACCCGGCTTCGAACGCTGCGGGATTTGCGACAACTGCCGCAATCCGCCGCGCGTCGAGCCGTTGAGCGCGGCGGCGCAATCCGTCGATGCCGCCGCGCCGGAAGAACGCGCGAGCGCGCCGTCATGGTCGCGCGGCGACGCCGTGCGCGTGGCCCGTTTTGGCGAAGGCGTCGTGATGATGGCGACGGGCGAGCAAGTCGCGGTGCAATTCCCGGACGGCGCCACGCGCACGTTCCTCGCGCAGCGGGTTCGGCGCGCGTCGAAGCCGGCGCGAACAGAAAGCGCGCGCGCGGCCGCGCGCAACCCCGGCCGCCACAACCACTCCAGTCATTCGGGGTGAGGACCGCCGCGGGCGGCGGCGCGTGCCGTCGGGCATCACGTCACGGCATGCCGGTGCGCGCCGCACAGCGGCACGGCCTTTGCACACGCGGCGCGGTATGCTTTGCCACGACCGGCAACGGCTGTTATCTGTCTTGACGACACATGGCCACCGCGCACGACAACGCCGCCTCCCCGCTGTCCCGCTATCGAAAGAAGCGGAACTTCGCCGTCACGCCGGAACCGGCGGCTTCCGTCCCGGCCGACGCCGCGAGCGCGGCGCGCGGCTTCGTCGTGCAAAAGCACTGGGCCAGCCGTCTGCATTACGACTTTCGCCTTGAACTCGACGGCGTGCTGCTGTCGTGGGCCGTGCCCAAAGGGCCGTGCTACGACCCGAAGGAAAAGCGCATGGCCATTCATGTCGAAGATCATCCCGTCGATTATTCGAGCTTCGAGGGCACGATTCCCAGGCGCCAGTACGGCGCGGGAACGGTGATCGTCTGGGATCGGGGCACGTGGGAGCCGATTGGCGATCCGCGCGCGGGAATGCGCGCGGGCAAGCTGGTTTTCCGGCTTCACGGCGAAAAGCTCGCCGGGCTCTGGGAACTGGTGCGCATCGCCAAACCCGGCGACAAGCAGGACGCGTGGATGCTTTTCAAGAAGCGCGACGAGTGGGCGCGTCCGCTCGCCGACTACGACGTCGTCAAGGCGCTGCCCGACAGCGTGACGGTCAAGCCGCTCGGGCGCGTCGAGGAGCGGGAACCGCGGGCAGGCAGCGCCCGCGACGATGCGCGGCACGACGTCGATCTCGCGCGCGCCGTCGAGGCAGCGCTTCCCCTCAAGCTGGAACCGCAACGCGCCACTCTGGCCTCGGCGCTGCCGGCGGGCGGCGACTGGATCACGGAAGCGAAACTCGACGGCTACCGCATGCTCGCGCGCATCGACAAGACGCGCGTGCGGCTTTTCACGAGCAGCGGGCTCGACTGGACGGGCAAGCTGAAGAGTCTGGCCGTCGAAGTCAAAAAGCTGCCGCTGTCCAGCGGCTGGCTCGACGGCGAGATCGTCGTCATGAAAGACGGCCTTCCCAGCTTCGGCGCGCTGCAAGACGCGCTGGTCGGCACCGACAATGCGGCGATCGTCTATTTCCTGTTCGACGTTCCGTATCTCGACGGCAAGGATCTCAGGAGCGTGCCGTTGTGGTCGCGGCGAGCCGTGCTGGCGCGATTGCTGGACACCGCGCCGGAGCGCATTCGCTTCAGCCAGGATTTCACGGCGCCGCCGGCGCAGGTGTTCGAGGCGGCGGCCGGCCTCGGTCTCGAAGGCTTGATGCTCAAGCGCCGGGACGCGCCCTACGAATCGGGGCGCACGCAGTCCTGGCTGAAAGCCAAGTGCCGGTTGCGCCAGGAACTCGTCGTCTGCGGCTTCACCGCGCGCGGCGGCAAGGAAGGCGAAATTGGCAGCCTTTTGCTCGGCTACTACGAGCGGGGCAAGCTCCACGATTGCGGCAGCGTGGGAACGGGCTGGGACGCGCGCACGGCGCGTGATCTGTGGCGCCGCCTTGTGCCGATCGAAATCGGGGCGGCTCCGTTCGACGTGACCGTTGCGAAGTCGCGGCGCTGGGCGAGGCGCGCTGCGGGCAGCGAGCGCTGGGTGCGCCCCGAACTGGTCGTGGAAGTCGAATTCGCGCAATGGAGCGCGGACGGCGTGATTCGTCAGGCATCGTTCAAGGGATTGCGCGCCGACAAGCCCGCGCGCCGCGTCGTGCGCGAAGCGGGGCAGCCCGTGACGGCCGCCGCGGGACCGCAAATCAAGGTCACGCACCCGGAGCGCGTGGTCGATCCCGCCGGCGGCGCGACCAAGCTCGACCTCGTACGCTATTACGAAAGTGTCGCGCAGTGGCTGCTTCCGCACCTCGAGGACCGCCCGGTCGCGTTGGTCCGCGCGCCCGCCGGCATTGCGGGCGAGCTGTTTTTCCAGAAGCATGCCGAACGCACGGGCATGCCCGGCCTCACCTCCCACGACCCGGCGCTGTGGCCCGGCCATCCGCCGCTGCTCACCATCGACTCGACCGAGGCGTTGCTGTCGGCGGCGCAGATGAACGTGGTGGAGTTTCACACCTGGAATTCGACGGTGCGGCAGATCGACAAGCCGGACCGCGTGATTTTCGACCTGGACCCCGGCACGGGCGTGAAGTGGGGGCAGATTCAGGAGGCGGCGCTTCTCGTCCACGTCCTGCTCCAGGAACTCGGGCTCGCGGCGTGGCTGAAAACGAGCGGCGGCAAGGGTTTGCACGTGGTCGTGCCGCTGGCGGCGCGGCTCGACTACGAAACCGTGAAGGCGTTCTCGCGCGCCTTCGTCCGGCACCTCGCGAAGACGATTCCCGAGCGCTTTTCCGCGACCTCGGGCGCGCCCAACCGTATCGGCAAGGTTTATGTCGATTACCTGCGCAACGGCAAGGCGCAGACCACGGCCACGGCCTTCACCGTTCGCGCGCGGCCCGGCATGGGCGTTTCGGTGCCGGTTTCCTGGGCGCAATTGCCCGAGCTGAAAGGCGGCGACCAGTGGACCGTGCAAACGGCTCGCGATTATCTCAGCCTCCAGAGAGACGATCCCTGGGCCGATTACTGGTCGACGAGCCAGTCGTTGGCGCCCGCGATAAAGCGCCTAAAATGAAGTCTTGCATTGCCGGTGACGGCACGTCGTTTGCGTAGGGACGGGCCGAATGCGCACTTTGCGCAAGGAGACCGTCCATGGCCGCCCGCTCCATTGCCTCCCTGTCGCTCTCGTTTGGGCTCGTTTCGATCCCGGTGAAGCTGTACACCGCGACGGAAAGTTCGTCCGACGTGCGATTTCATCTGCTCGCGCCCGACGGCTCGCGCGTCAAACAGCAGTACATCTCCGAAAAAACGGGGAAAGTGGTCGAGCGCGCCAGCATGAACAAGGGCTACGAATTCGAGCGGGATCAGTTCGTGGTGTTCACGGGCGAAGAGTTGAAGGCGCTCGAGGACGGCGCGAGCCATGTCGTCGAAATCGTCGCTTTTATTCCGTCGGCGGCCATCAACCCCGTTTTCTACGACCGGGCGTATTACATCGCGCCGGACAAGCGCGGCGCCAAACCCTACAGCCTGTTGCAGCAGGCGCTCGCGCAAAGCGGCCGGTGCGCGCTGGCGAAATGGGCGTCGAAGGGGAAAACCCGCATCGTCCAGGTGCGTCCCGAAGAAGACGGTCTCGTTTTCCAGCAACTGCTTTATGCCGACGAAGTGCGCTCGCTGGCCGACCTCAATATCGAACGCGTGCAAGTTTCGGATAACGAACTAAAACTCGCCATGCAGATCATCGAACAAGGCGCGCAGGACGACTACGACCCGGCCGCCTACGAGGACGAAGAGAAGAAACGCATTCTCGCCGCCATCGACGAGAAGATCGAGGGCAAGCAGGTCGTGACGCACGAGCCGGTGGAGAGCGCGGGCGGAGGGCAGGTCATCGACCTCATGGATGCCTTGCGCGCGAGCCTGAAAGGTAGCGGCGCGAAACCGAAGCCCGCTTCCGCGCCAAGGCGCAAGACCGTCGAGCCGGTCGCGGAGCTGCCCGTGGCGCCGAAAACGCGCAAGCCGGCCGCGCGCGCGGCGAGATCTGCGGCGCAAGACTCACCGAAGGTCCGGGCACGCAAGTGACGCCCGAAGTCACAACGCGCGAGATCACGATGCGCGAGTTGCAGTCCATGCTGGGCGTGTCGCGCAGCGTGGTCATGGGCCTGATTACCGCGGGATTCGTGACGCCGGCTCGCGGGCCGCGCAATGCCTATCGTTTCGCGTTTCAGGACGTCGTGCTGCTGCGAACCGCGCTGATCTTGAGAGAGGCGAACATTCCGCCGCGCAAGATTGTTTCCGCGCTGTCGCGGCTGCGTGAAGAACTGCCCGACGACTTGCCGCTCACGGGAATGCGCGTGTCGGCGGTGGGCAGCGAAGTGGCGGTGCGCACGGGGCCGGCGCAGTGGAATGCGCTGACCGGGCAGTTGCTGCTCGACTTCGAGGTCGCCGAGATCAGGGGCGATGTTGTCTTTCTCGATTCGAAACCCGCGCGCAAGAACGTCGCGAATCAGGCGGACGAGTGGTACGAGCTGGCCGAGCAACTGCTCGCGTCCGACCCCGGCGGCGCGGAACACGCTTACCGGCGGGCGATCGCGCTCTCGCCGCAACCGTTTTATGCAGCCTATGTCGATCTGGGCGCGCTATTGTGCGAAATGGAGGCGCGGTGCAAGGACGCCCTGCATGTGCTCGACGAAGCGTTGGCGCATTTCCCTGAGGACAGCGTGCTGCACTTCAATCGCGCCGTGGCGCTCGAAGAACTGGGCCGCCTGCGCGAAGCGGAAGCGAGTTACGTGCGATGCCTCGAATTGAATCCGTCGTATGCGGACGCGCATCACAATCTCGCCATCCTGCTCGAAAAACGCGGCGATTCGCAGGGTTTGGTGCGGCACCTCAATGCTTACCGCAGGTTGACCGTCTAAAGCCGTGTCTGAGATCGCTTCTGCCGATGCGGCCCAGCGCGGCCCTATGCAGTTTCGATCGGACCCTCTGCGTGTGCTCTTTTCGACGTCGGCGAGCCCGCGCCCCGCAAGGCGACGCCGCCTTCAGGCGCGGAATTTTTCTCTCTCAATGGCGCGCGGCAGCCGACTCGACCAGCAGGCTCTCCAGGTGCGACGCGCGGCTTTCCACCACGGTGCGCGCCCATACGAGCGCCGCTTGCTCCGCGTGCCATCGGTCCACGCCGCTAACCGGCGCGGAGCAGACGACGGACGATACGTCGCCGTGCAGGAGATAGTCGAATTTCCTTGAGAAGCGGGCCAGCGCGGTCCAGCGGCCTCCCGTGTTTTCCAACGACACCTGCACAAAAAAGTCTCCTATCAGGTACACAGCACCCTCCGGTCGGGTCGGGCGTGCGGTGCGATCGGCGAAGTCGGCAATGGTTTTCCTTTGCGCAAGCGGGGCGGGGAAGCGTTCGCATCGGCCTTTAACGCAGCGCCGCCGTTGTTCGGCAACCTTCGGCATTCTTCGTCACCGTCTCGCGGTCCGGCATCGCGCGGCAAGAGCGCGCCGACGTAACCCGTCGCGCGGCAAGCGACCATGAAGCGCGTTGCGCGCGCGGGCTCGTGAAGCATTGCAGCGTCGAACGGGCTTGACCGTGTCGTCTAACTGCCGTAACGCGAAATGATGACCGTCGTTTTCGCGGGCGGGCGCGTGGCGGATTCGATTGCGGAGAGCCGGCCAGGCTTCAGGGCTTGCGCCGGGACGCTTTGCTCGCGGGGCGCTTGGGAACGCCGCGCGTTCCCACGGGCGCTTCAAGATCGGAAAGCAAACTGGCGAGCGCGGATTGCAGGTCGTCGCGCCCGAGTTCGTTGAGGATGCGAAGTTTGACGATCGTGCCGAGGTCGCTTTTCCCGTTTCGCCACGCCGAAATCTGGGCGCGCGTCACGCCAAGATGCTCGGCAAGCCGGGCGTCGCTTGAAAACTGGCCGACCTGCTTGAGTTCATCGAATAATGCAAACCAATCCCTTTTCATTTTCCGCCCTTGCGTTCGGCGCATGACGACCCAGACAACTCGGGATTGCGATTTGCGTAACTGCGTTTAGACGTGGGTCGCGCAAACGTTTTAGCGCGCGGCCATTCTCTCACTTTTTCGACCGCAGCGGAGCGCGACATGCCGGACTCTCGCCACACCCTCAAATTCCCCGCGCATCTCGCCGAAAAACCCGTGGATGCGTTGAGCCATGTCGTGCCCGAAAAAGAGATTCTCGCCATGCAAGTCAGTTTGATGCTGGCGATTTACAGCCGCGCCGACGAAGCGCGCGCTCAGGGCAGAAACGACGCGGTGGCCGACGGCTTCCTGCGACTGTTCGTAAATATCATCGACACGCTGGAGGCGAACGGACCCGACGATGCGCAGCATTGCATGGACAAGCTCAAAACCATCATTTCCGCGATCTATACTTGATTACGGGCTATCACGTTTTAGCCACGATCCGGTTTGCGTCGATAAAACCGTACAGGGTTTTTCCGGGCATCATGCATGTCAAATATATTTGACACGAGTCAAAACTTTTAATACGCTTTCATTGCCTTCCGAGGGCATTTAAAAAAAGGAAGAGCGTCCTTGTTCAAGGACGCGACTTCCGTTTTGCATCTGAATAAACGAGGCATTGCGGCCTTATCGAAAACATACGGCGCGGAGCAGCGTACAGCGGCGGGAGACGGGAGATGGAAACCTTTCTTGCGGAGATAAACGCTTCGTTTTCAGTGACTTTCGAAGCCGGTGGAAGAGAGTCGGGAACGCATCGTTTCAGAACGCTTCTTCCTTGCGGCAACGTTGGCCGGTTCAGGGACACGCTGATACGCGAAGCGAAAGCGATCATTGCGGCCATTCACGACGCCAAGGAAGAGAATGTCCGCATTGTCGATCTCGCGGTGCGTAATGCGGAGCGAGTTAGCGGCCCGCTGCGCGCGCGAAGCTTGTTTTCAACGAGCCGGGCGGGAAAACATATTGACGAGATTCCCGTCCGGGTCACGAAGCAGCAATGAGCGATTGCCCCACGGCATCACCGTTGCGGGCATGACAACCTGGGCTTCCGATGCGTTCGTCCCGTTCATGCGCTCGAGTGCGGCGTCCACGTCCTGCACTTCGAATTCGAGGATCGCCGAGCGGTTCGCGGCCGCGACGGCCGCGCCGCCGTTGAAACGTTTAATCAGGTGTTCTGACGAAATTGCCAGCGTGGCGCCTTCGAATCGCATTTCGGCGAATTCATCGGCCAGCCGGACGGCATCGAAACCGGCAAGCCTTTGATAAAACGCGATCAGGCTTTCGAAATTGCGGGTGACAACACGAATCGACGCGAATTTCATAGGAGTTTCCTGGCTAAAAAGGAAACCCAGTCTAGCGGTCCATGCTGTCAAGTTCTGGCAGTATGGTGCGGCTGGCGTCGCGATTGGCCTTGCGCCACTCGCGAAGCAGCGTCGAGCGCCTCCTGGGGTAGCGCGCTTGCATCGGCTCCACGCTCAAAATGCGGTCCGTGCGGAAGTTCCGAAAATCGGCGCGAAGTTCGCACCAGCACATCAGAACGCGGGCCTGGTCGAAATACACCAGCGCGAACGGCCAGACGGTACGTTGCGAGCGCACGCCTCGACTGTCCGCATAAGCGATAGCGAGCTTTCGCTCGGCGCGAACCGCGGCGCGCAACAAGTCGGGCGAAACCTGATGGACCGGTCGCGTCAGCGGCGCACCGATCAGCAACGCCGATTCCTCCAGTTCGCGGCGCAATTCGGCGGGCAGCACGGCGGCAATCTTCGCCAGCGCGCCAAGAGCGCCTTCGGATAAGGTCTTGTCGCCGCGGTCGGCCACTCAGCGCATGCCGAGCACCAGCGCGTCGAGTTCTTCGGAGCGGAACATCATCGGCGGCAGCATGAATCCGGGTTTCATCACGTAGCCCACGCCCGGCGCGCCCTCGATCATCGCGCCCTGCGCTTGCAGGCTGGCGATGTCGCGATAGAGCGTGCGTATGCTCACGCCCAGCTTCTGCGACAAGGTTTGAGCGCTCACCGGGCGCCGATAGCCGCGTAGCACTTGCAGGAGTTGAAGCAGACGTTCGGAGCGTGGCATACGGTTCCTGACTGGGCTGAGCTTGTTGACGCGTTCGTGGGCGATTATGGCGGGCCGGGAGCCGTAACGCCTACGGCATCTTGTCGGAGACATTCGGTCCAGCCGTCGGCGTTCCGTTTTTGTCGATGCGAGATCGTCATCACGCCGTCGATAAAACCGTCGATAAAACCGTCGATGAAGCGCTTTTCAAGCCCGTCCATTCCGTCGGGCATCGCACTTGCAGCACTGCCCTGGCTGCGCCGTCGCGACGCCGCGCCCGCTTACGGAATCCTTTTATGCCACTTCGCCGCGCGCCGCTTTGGCGCTGCCTCGCCGATTCGCCGTTGCCGGTTCTCGCGCTGATCGCACTCGCCGGCAACACCGACGCGCTCGTCATGATGCACGGCAAGCCCTTGCTGGCGGTCTACATGACCGGCGACTCCACGCGCCTCGGCGCGGCGCTGCTGCACGGCGCAGGGAAGGAGGTCGGCGCGCTGCTTTGCCTGATCGCCTGCTTCGTGGCGGGCACGACGCTCGCCGCGTGGCTCGGCGTGCGCGCGCCCGCATGGCGGCCCGCGATCGCGCTGACGCTCACCGCCGCGCTGATCGCGCTCGCGATTCCGCATGCGGGCGACGACTGGCCGCTGCGCTCCACCGCGCTGATCGCCGCCGCAATGGGCGCGCTCAACGAGGCCCGCGCCGACCAGCCCGGCGTCACCTTCATCACCGGCGCGTTGATCAAGGCGGGCCGCGATCTGGCCGTGGGCCGTGCGGGCGCGGCGGCGCGGAGCGTGGCGCGCTGGCTGGCGTGGCTCGCGGGCGCGATCGCGGGCGTGTCGCTCGATGTGCGCTTCGGCACGGGCGCGCTGGTGGCGTTGGCGCTCTGCGCGCTGGCGGGCGCGGCGATGGCGCTGCTGGGCCGCGCGCATCCCACAAGTCCCGCAAGTCCCGCCAATGCCAAAAAGGCCGCTCGAACGCTGTCGTAGCGCCTGCAACGCGCGCGCCCCGCAACCGGAGAAACATCATGTCTGCACAGGATCACGACGACAACATCAACGACGGCAACCCCGGCAACCACGGCAACCACGGCAACCACGGCAACTTCGGCGCAACCGGTCCCGGCACGCCCGGCGGCGCCGCGTTGCCGGTGGCGGGGCGCGCGCAGCCGCCCGCGTCGATCGACGTCGGCGCGGTCGAGAACGGCGCCGTGGTATTCGAAAACTGGCGCGGCGAAGCCGACCGGCCCGAGCCGCCGCCGCCCGCGCCCGCGCCGCCGCGGCGGCGCGTGGGGATGGCCGTGGCGGGCTTGGGGCGTCTTTCGCTCGCGCAGATTCTGCCCGCGCTGGCGCAGTCCAAACATGCGCGGCTCGCGGGCCTGATCTCCGGCAGCCCGGAAAAGGCGCGCGCGGTCGCCGCGCAATACGGTGTCGGCGACAACGCGATCTACGGTTACGGCGACATGGCGCGCCTCGCCGACAATCCCGACATCGAAGCCGTCTATATCGTCACGCCCAATGGCCTGCACCTGGAACACGTCAGCGCTGCCGCCCGCGCGGGAAAACACGTCCTCTGCGAAAAGCCGATGGCGAACACCGCCGCCGAAGCGCGCCGCATGATCGACGTTTGCGCCGCCGCCGGCGTAAAGCTGATGGTGGCGTACCGCTGCCAGTTCGAGGTGTTCAACAGCGAGGCGAAGCGGCTCGTGCAGTCGGGCGAACTGGGCAAGGCGCGCCTTGTCGAGGCCGTGAACGCGCAGGCCCAGGGCCCCGGCGAACAATGGCGGCTCAAGGGAGCGCTGGCGGGCGGCGGCGCGTTGCCCGATATCGGCCTCTATTGCCTCAACGGCGTGCGTCATCTGCTGGGCGAGGAGCCGGTCGAGGTGTACGCGCAAGTCGTCAATCCGCAAGACGACGCGCGCTATCGCGAAGTGGAGGAAACCGTGAGCTTCATGCTGCGTTTTCCGTCGGGCGCCATCGCGAACTGCGCGGCGAGCTACGGCGCGCACGAGTCGAAGGACATGCGCATCCGGCTCGAAGGCGGCTGGATCGATCTGGAGAACGCGTTTGCCTACGCCGGTCAGCGCATGCGGGTGGCGCGGCGCGCGGGCAGCATCGAAGCCGTCGAGGAACGGCGCCTCGCGTTCAAGGATCAGTTCGCGCTGGAGATCGATCATTTTTCGCGTTGCGTGCGCGAGGACCGCGCACCCGCGACCCCCGGCGAAGAAGGCTTGCGCGACCATCTGCTGATGGAAGCCCTGTATCGTTCGGCGCGCGAGGGAAGGCCGGTGCGCGTCGGCGCCGATGGAAGCGCGCAGGAATGAACGCGCGCCATCCAACGGGGGCGCGCGACGCCGAAGGCTTTCTTCCGCTCGATGCCTACGGCGTGCTCGGCGACGGCCGCTCCGTCGCCCTGAGCGGCGCGGACGGCTCGATCGACTGGTGGTGCGTGCCGGGCATCGACTCGCCGCCGCTATTCGACCGTCTGCTCGATGCGCAACAGGGCGGCTGCTACGCGGTCACGCCCGCGGCGCCGTTCGAGGTCGAGCGCCGCTACCGCGAAAGCAGCAACGTGCTGGAGACGATTTTCACCACGGCTTCGGGGCGCGCGATGCTGGTCGAGTCGCTCAACAGCGGCGGCGCGGGCCGCTTGCCGTGGGCGGAACTCGCGCGGCGCATCGTCGGCCTGGAAGGCTCCGTGCGGTTCGACGTGAGGATCGTGTTCGGGCGGCAGGACGATTCGGTCAGCCCGTACGGTTCGCGCATCGGCGGGCGCGACGTGTTTCATGCGGGGCGCGTGCTCGGGCTCTTTCTGCATGGCGCGCGGCTCGTGATCGAGGAACGCTCCGACGCGGGCCTGCGCGCGAGCGTGGCCGTGCGCGAGGGCGAGCGCGAAACGCTGGCGATCGTCGCGGGCAAGGACGAGCCCCTCGTCGTGCCGCCCATCGAGGATATCGACGCCCGTATCGACACCTCGGACGACGCCTGGAGAGCGTGGACCGCCAAGCTGCGCTACGACGGGCCGCATCGGCCGCTGCTGGTGCGCAGCGCGCTCGCGCTCAAGCTGCTGCTCTATTCGCCGAGTGGCGCGATCGCGGCGGCGGGCACCACGTCGCTGCCCGAGCGGATCGGCGGCAACAAGAACTACGACTATCGCTGCGCATGGGTGCGCGACGCGGGCTACACGATCAAGGCATTCTTGCGCATGGGCGCGCAGGAGGAAGCGAAGGCCGCGTTCACGTGGCTGCTCCGGCAGATCGACGCTCACGGGCCGCGCGTGCTGTATTCGCTGTGGGGCGATGTGGTGGACGACGCGCGCGCGACCGGCTTGCCCGGCTATCGCGGCTCGGCGCCCGTGGTGAGCGGCAACGTGGCGACGAACCAGCGGCAGCACGGCGTGTATGGCGATATCTTCGGGACGGCCGCCGTATTCGTGCGCGCCGGCAACATTCTCGATTCGCGCAGCGCCGAAATTCTCTCGCGGCTCGCGGATCAATGCGCCGATCAATGGCGCATCAAGGACGCCGGCATCTGGGAACTCGAGACGCCGCGGCATTACACGAGTTCGAAGCTCAGTGCGTGGCAGGCGCTCGCGCGCGCGGTCGAGCTGGCCGACAGCGGCCAGTTGCCGACCACCTGCCGCGACCGCTGGGCACGGGAGCGCGACCGCATTGCCGCGTGGATCGGCGAGCACGGCTGGTCGGAGCAAAAGGGCGCTTACGTGATGTATCCCGGCAGCGAGCGGATCGACGCTTCGATGGCGCTCGCGACGCGCTTTCGCTTCGACGGGCGCGAGCGCAACGAACGCACGCTCGACGCGATCCAGCGCGAACTGGGCGCGGGCGTGTATCACTATCGCTATTCGGGCGCGGCGCAGGAAGAAGGATGCTTCCTGGCCTGCACGTTCTGGGTGATCGAGGCGCGTGCGCTGCTCGGGCAACGGGACGCCGCCATGGCGGCGTTCGACGCGGTCATCGAAGCGCTTTCTCATGGCGTGGGCGTCTACCCGGAAATGGCGAGCGCCGGGAACGGCGAGTATCTCGGCAACCTGCCGCAAGGACTCACGCACCTCGCGATCATCCAGGCGTTGTCGGCGTTGTCGTCCCAAAATGGAGAAGGCGATGCCGATAACTGATTGCGCGGCGGTTTTTGCACCGCAAGCCGCGCATGGTTTACCTCAATCATGCGACGAGTACGCGTTCCAGACAGGCAACGTTTGGAGCGCGTCATCGTATGAAACCCTTTCCTGTGTTACCGTGAGTGCTCAGAGCCAGCACGACGTTTCAGCCGAACACCAGAGGAATGCTCATGGAATTCAATAATGGCGCCGTACTTGAAGCGCTTCGGCTTGTCTTGTATCGACAGATACCGTGGCACAAGCGCCCGGCCGTTTTCACGGCACTTCGCTCGCAGGGCCTGATCGAAGCCATCGACCAGAAGCCGCCGCTCGGCGCGAAATTCCTTCCGGCACTCCAGATCGCCGTCCTGACCGATAAGGGACAAAGGGAAATCCAGCGGATCGAAGCGTCGATGCATGTTGACGGATGGCTGGACGACGACTACTTCGCGACGTTTCTCGCGGACGTTACGTTCAACTGATTATCGCGTTGCCGCCGCGCTCCACGAGCGCAGCGGACCAGTACGAGTGCGGTTCGTTGCCGGAGAGCGGACGGCAAGCATTGCGCCGCCCGCCGCCAGGCAAGGGCAACGGTCGCGCAGGCGGACGAACCCGCTTTAGCCCGCCGTCTTTCCCGGGGCGCCAGCGATGAGAACGACGGGTCGGTTCATTCGAGACTCCCGTCGGTCAGGCGCACGGCACGGCACGGCATGGCACGTCGCGCTTGCGCGTAGCGCGTTTTAAGCATCAAAGCTTCGATCCGCCATCCACGCGCAATATGTCGCCCGTGACCCAGCGCGCGTCGTCGGAGGCGAGGAACACCGCGGCGCCCGCGATATCGTCGGGCTGCGCCACGCGCTTGAGCGCCTGCATGCCCAGCGTGAAGTCGCGGCCCGCGTCGGTTCTCGCGAAGTTCGACATGTCCGTTTCCACCACGCCGGGCGCGATTGCGTTGACGCGAATGCCGCGCTCGCCAAGCGCGGAGGCGAAATGGCGCACGAGCGTATCGACCGCGCCTTTGGTCGCCGCATACGCGGACAGGTTGTTGACGGACGCGCGCGCCGCCAGCGACGACAGCAGAACGACGCTGCTGCCAACGCCCAGCACAGGCAGCAATTGCTGCACGAGGAAGAACGGCGCACGCACGTTGACGGCGAACAGGTTGTCGAAGTCCTCGATGGTCGTCTCCTCGATCGGGGCGGCCTTCGAAATGCCCGCGTTCGCAACGAGAATGTCGAGCCGTTCGCCCGTCAGTGCGCGCACGCGCTTCGCGAGTTCGTGCGGGCCGTTCGCGTCGCGCAGATCGGCGGCCACCTTGTCGGCCTGTCCGCCCGCGGCGCGGATCGTCGCGACCACTTCTTCGGCGGCCTGCGCCGCATTGCCGTAGTGAACCAGCACGCGCGCGCCGGCCTTGGCGAGCGCGATGGCGGTGGCGCGGCCGATGCCGCGCGAAGCGCCCGTCACGAGCGCGGTCTTGCTTGTCAAAGTGGGCATGATGAAAACTCCAGTGAGCGACGTATGAAGGTGCGTTACGCAGCGGCCGCGCTCGCTTCCGAAAGAAACTGGTCCACGTGCGCGACGAAGCGCGCCGGGTACTGGTACAGCGAGCCGTGATTCGCATCCGGGTAGAGGATCAATTGCGCGTTCGGAATGTGCTGTTGCAGGGTCCACGAATTGATCGAATAGATGATCACGTCGTCGTCGCCGTTGACGACGAGCGTCGGTTGCTTGAGCGCGGCGAGATAGTCGTAAGGGTTCTCGCGCGGCGCGCCCCATTTGGCGAGCGCGGCGAGTTGCGCGGGCGCGACCTTGTCGTCGGCTTCGGGATCGCGATGATCGGTGCGCAAACGGAAACGCTCGATAAAGCCGCGGCCCGCCGCCTGGCTCGCTTCGGAGGGCGCGAAATGCACGCGCAGCCACAGGTCGTCGGGATGCGCGTAGGACGCGGCGAAAATGGCTTGTGCTTGCGGCGTGAGCGTCGCCATGCCTTCGCCGCTGCGCGGGCCGGTGCCGACAAGTATCACCTTGCGCACCCTTCGAGGATTCGCGATGGAGAGTTCCTGCGCGATCAGTCCACCCATCGAAAAACCGAGCACGTCGACCTGTTCCAGGCCGAGCGCTTCGATGAACGCGCCTGCATTGGCGGCCATCTCTTCGATCGACTCCGGCACCTCGCCCGAACTGCTCGAAATCCCGGCGTTGTTGAACAGAATCACTTCGCGGTGTTGCGCGAGCCCGTCGGTGACGGCCGGGTCCCAATGATCCATCGTGCCGGTGAAGTGAATGTTCATCACGAGCGGCACGCCCGTGGGATTGCCGAAGCGGCGGTACGCGAAACGGATGCCGTTGGCCTCGACGAAGCGGGTCGGCGCGCTCTGGTGGGTGTGGCGGGTCATGATCGTTGTCCTTACCGAAAGCCGTTGAAAGTCGTGCAGCGCGATATAGCTCGAACGTATGGGGCGAAGGCGGCTTTCGACGTTTTGCGCCGGCCCTTCGTGCTTCGTATCGCGCTGTCCCGAGAGGTAATGTAGGCGCCGCGCGTCGTCAGGAAAACGACTTTGCAGGCTTCGGGACATGCTTCGCAGGCATGTCTCGCGGGCATGCCGCCGAGGCAGCGCTCACGAGGCCGTGCGGCCGCCGTTCACACGCAGCACCTCGCCGGTCATGAAAGCGGCGGACGCCACGTACAGAATCCCTTCGGCAATTTCGTCCGGCGTGCCCGCGCGTTTGAGCGGCACGGTGTCGAGGAAGGCCGCCTTGCGTTCGGGCGTTTGCGTGAGCCGATCGAGCATCGGCGTTTGCACCGGACCCGGCGCCACCGCATTGACGCGCACGCCGAAGGCGGCCGCTTCGAGCGCGGCCGATTTCGTCAGTCCTTCGACGGCGTGCTTGCTCGCGACATACAGCGACGCACCCGCGGCGCCGCGCGCGCCCATCGTCGACGACACATTGACGATGCTGCCGCTGCGCTGCAAAGCCATCACGCGCAACTGGTGCTTCATCGCGAGCAAGGTGCCGAGCACGTTCGTGTCGAAAACGTCCGCGTAGCGCGCGGAGGTCTGGTCGATCACGGGCGTCGGTTCGCCTTCCGTGCCCGCTGCGTTCACGGCGACGTCGAGCCTCCCGAAGCGCGCGACCGTGCCGTCGATCAGCGCCCGCACGTCATCTTCCACGCGCACGTCGGCGGCAATGAACTGCGCTTGCGCGCCCAGCGAGCGAAGCGTTTGCGCGAGCGCCACGCCTTCGTCGGCGCGCCGCCCCGAAATCGCGACGCGGGCGTTCGCGCGCGCAAAGGCGTGGGCGGCCGCGCGGCCGATGCCGCTCAAGGCGCCCGTTACGAGCGCGGTTTTTCCGGCAAGGTCGTTCATGGCGAAGCTCCGTGGAGTGGGCGCGGCATCGGTCGGCGATAGCCGGCAGACATGGCTGCGAGCGCGCTTGCTTGCGCGCCGGCATCGAGCGATGCGGCTGCTGGCAGGAAATGTAGCCTTCGCTTGCAGGGCGGAAAAAGACTTTGTAGGCTGGCGGGCATGCTTCGCAAGCATGACGGCCGAATCGGGCCGATAGACGAATCAGGCGAATCAGGCGAATCAGGCGAATCAGACGAAGCGGGGAACCAGGAGAAGACATGGAACTGCGTCATCTGCGCTATTTCATAGCCGTGGCGGAAACGGGCAGTCTCACGGTCGCCGCCGGGCAGCGGCTGTACACGTCGCAGCCGTCGCTCAGCCGCCAGATTCGCGATCTCGAGGACGAAGTGCGCGCGGAGCTATTTCGCCGCAGCGCGCGCGGCGTCGAGCTGACGGCGTCCGGCAAGGCGTTTCTGGACCATGCGCGGCTCGCGCTCGCGCAGGTCGATGCGGCCGTGGAAGCGGCGCGCCGCGCCGCGCGGCCGGCCAAACAGGTTTTCGCGCTCGGTTTTCTGACCGGTCAGGAAATGACGTGGCTGCCGCGCGCGATGCAGGTCTTGCGCGACGAGCTGCCCAATATCGACGTGACGATATCGAGCGGCTACTCGCCCGATCTCGCCGACGCCGTCGCGCGCGGCAAGCTCGATCTGGCGTTCGTGCGCTGCGAGCCGGGGCTCGATCTCGACTACCGCGTGGTCCATCGGGAAAAGCTGATCGTGCTGATGCCGAGCGACCATCGGCTGACGGCGAAACCGGCGATCGCGCCGGCGGATCTGCAAGGCGAGACGTTGGTCATGGCGTCGAACAAGGCGCGCGTGCTGCACGACGTGGTCGCGCGCTATCTGCACGAGAACGGGCTGGATTTGAAGCCTGAGCATGGCGTCGACAACCTGGCCATGGCCATGTCGCTCGTCGCTTCGACACGCGGGTTGTCGCTGATGCCCGAGTACGCAAACAACTTGCTGCCGTGGTCGGTGGTAAGCCGCCCGCTGCAAGGCGAGGCGCCCAGCGTCGATCTCGCGATCGGCTACAGCCGTTCGAATGCATCGCCCGTGCTGCAATTGTTTCTCTCGCGAGCGGACGAACTGACGAGCGCCCCGTGAGCGAGGGCGAGTCGCCGCCGCCATGCAAGTGAGTGCGAGCCGAGCGCCAACCCCACGAACGAAACGGCCGCGCAATGCCGGCAGGCGATTCAACGCAAAGCCCCGCTTTGATGCCGGAATTGCACCATTTTGTCGCCGCATCCGTGGCGCGATAAGGACAATCGGGGCTGAAACCAATCTGGCATGGAGCTTGCAAAAAAGGACGCATCGTCCCTTTGGAGTCTTGCCGATGTCTCAGTCGCCCATCGCCTTTCACATGATTGCCGGCGGCCCCACGCCGGTCGCGCCGTTCAGCCACGCAACCGAAGCCGACGGCTTCGTGTTCGTCACAGGGCAGATGCCCGACAGTCCCGGAGCGCCCGGCGTGCTGCCCGAAGGCATCGAAGCCCAGACCGCCAACGTCATGGCCAACCTGCGCACCGTTCTCGCGGGGCTGGGCCTCGATTTCGGCGATGTCGTGGTCGCGCGCGCGTATCTCACGCGCTTCAAGGAAGATTACGCCGCCTTCAACGCCGCTTATCAACGCTATTTCGAACCCGGCCGGTTGCCCGCGCGCACGTGCGTCGGCGTGACGGGGCTCGCTTACGACGCGCTCGTCGAAATCGACTTCATCGCTCGCCGTCGCCCAGAGGCCGACCGCTGATTCACGGCGTCATTGCATTCTCGGGCCGGGCGGGCGCGCGCGGGAGCCGTCGTTCGCGCGCCGCGGCGCGTGGCATCGTCAGCGCCGCGCGAAGAGGCATAACATCTCGTACATCAGCGTCGCCGCCACGAGCGCCGTGTTGCCCGACGGATCGTAAGGCGGCGAGACTTCCACGACGTCGCCGCCCACCCAGTTCAGTCCGTCGAGGCCGCGAAGCAGCGCCAGCGTTTCGCGTGTCGTTAGGCCGCCGATCTCGGGCGTGCCGGTGCCCGGCGTGAACACCGGGTCGAGTCCATCGACGTCGAGCGACAGATACACCGGCGCGTCGCCCACCACGCCGCGGGCCAGCGCGGCCACCTGGGCGGCTCCCAGCGTTTCGAATTCCTCGACGAACACCACGCGCATGCCGTGGTCGATCGAATAGCGCCAGCCTTCGTCGGTGTTCTGCGCGCCGCGGATGCCGATCTGGATCGTGCGGCGAGGATCGAGCAGCCCCGCTTCGACCGCGCGGCGGAACGGCGCGCCGTGCGTGAATTTCGAACCTTGATAGGTGTCCCAGGTATCGGTGTGCGCGTCGATATGAACGAGGGCGAGCGGCTTCCTGGGCGCGATCGCCTGAAAGATCGGATAGGTGATCGAATGATCGCCGCCCGCGATCAGCGCGCGCTTGCCCGCGCGATACACCGGCTCGAAGAAGCGGCGGATGTCGTCGTGCGCGCGTTCGAGATCGTAGAGATGCGCGAACGGCACGTCGCCGATGTCGGCCACGCGGCAGGCTTCGAAAGGATTGAAGCGCGTGACGTGATGGATCGCGCGCATCATGGTCGACATATTGCGGATTTCGCGCGGGCCGAAGCGTGCGCCGGGACGCGCCGTCACGCCGCCGTCGAAGGGAACGCCGGCCAGCGCGATATCGTATTCGGCCGGGTCGCGCGCGAACGGCACGCGCATGAACGTGGGAATGCCCGCGAAGCGCGGCATCTGCATCTGCGAGAGATCGGTCGTGTTCATGGCGCGCGGCCGTCCGGCATTGTCGAGTGCGGGTTAGAAGGTGGGCGGCGTGTTGATCCACAACACGCGCGCGATGGTGTCGCCGGGATTGCGGTAGCTGTGCGGCTCGGTGCTCGGGAAGTAAAACGAGTCGCCCGCCTGAAGCCGCCAGGTCTTTTCGCCGAGCGTGAGTTCGAGTTCGCCTTCGAGCACGTAACCGAGTTCTTCGCCCGCGTGGCTGATCTGCTCGTCGCTGCGCACGTGCGGTTCGAGCACGTGGATATCGCCTTGCAAAAGCCGTCCCGGTCCCGGCACGACAAGGCGTTCCAGCACGATCGCATGCTGGGTGCGCAGGCGCTTGCCGGTGGCCGCGCGCTGTGCGGGAAAGCGCACGGCGGGCCGCTCGCTCGCGCGCTGCACGGGCGAGGGCGGCGCGGCGGGTTCGGACACGAGCGCCGCGACGTTGGTCTCCAGTGCGAGCGCGAGCCGGTGCAGCGTGGCGAGCGAGGGCGTGGCGTGGCCGCCTTCCACTTTCGAAAGCAGGCTTTCCGAGCAGCCCGCCTCGACGGCGAGCGCCTTGAGCGTCATTTGCCTGACCATGCGGGCATGCCGCAGCCGCGTGCCGAGACCGTCGGTGCCGCCCGGCGCGTCCTTCGGATCTTTGGCGTCTTTCGAAGCCTTCGTGCTTCTCGTGCTTTTTGTGCTTCTTGTGCTTCTCGTGCCCTTCGTGCCGGCCGTGCCTTTCTCGGCTTGGGCAGCGTGGGCGGCTTGAGCGGCTTGAGCGGCAACGGCGCGTGCGCCGGCGCGCACCGTGCGCGCGGGCGCCGCTGCCGTTGCGTCACGGCCGCGGGTGGGCGCGGCGGGCGTGCCGGCCTGCGCAGAAGCGGGTTTGGGGTTGGCCACTTGGGATTTTCCGTCGATGGGCGGGTGAACGGGCCAGCGGATCGCGGATCGCGACCCGCCGCGCCGGGCTGCGCATCAAGCCAGCACCGTGAACTCGATCTCGAGCGGGTTGAGCGCGTTGATCGGAATGATATCTTGCGGGCACGCCGACATCACCACCACGCAATCCATCGCCGCCTTGATATCCACGTAATCGCCGGCCTTCGAGACGGGCGGCAGCCAGTCGATCGAATAGTCGGGCTTCACGGGAATGTTCATCCACAGGTTGAACGGCTGCGGCACTTCGCGCGTGCGCAAGCCGATCGCCTTGAGGGCGAGGCGCAGATTGTCGGCGCAATTGTCGTGATAGTGCTCGACGCCCAGATTGCGATAGCGATACAGATCGCACGCGGCGATCAGCGTGTCGTGAACGCCGGGCGACGAGTCGGCCACGAGTTCCGCGATCGGCCGGCGCTGATTGGTCACGAGCGGGTCGCCCGGTTGCGGGATGATCTTGTCGAGATAGGCGCGCGTGTGCTCGAACGAGAGGAATTCGTTCAGATGCTGCGCGTTGAAGATCCACGTGTCGCACACCTGCGTGCCGTGGGGATTCGCAATGCGAATGGTCTGGCCGGCCTTCACGCGCACGGCGCGGCCGCAGCGCGCGGGCACGGTGTAGGTCTTGCCGGGCTCGGGCGTGCCGTCGGCCGAGATCGGTTCGCGCAGCGTGGCGTTGACGCCGGTTTCGTTGCCGTTGTCGTCGGCGAGCGGGGCGGTGGCAGCGGGGAAATTCATCGTCACTCCTGGTGCTTGTGTTGCGGATGGTGGCTGAAATGCACGCTCAGGCGGCTTCGCAGAGCGTGGTGAGACTGTGTGCGAGCGCGCGGGCGCCCAGCACGAGATGTCGCGCGTCGGTGGCTTCGGCCGGGTTGTGGCTGATGCCGCCTTTGCTGGGCACGAACAGCATCGCGCTCGGGCAATGCGCGGCGAGATACATGGCGTCGTGAAAGGCGCCGGACGTGAGCCGCATCGCGCGCGCGCCGAGCGCGCGGCACGCGCCGTCGAGCGTGGCCAGCACGCGCGCGTCGAACGCCACGGGCGCGTGTGCGAACAAAGCCTCGCAGCGCACGCCGTGGCGGCGCGCGAGCGACTGCGCGCGTTCGTCGAAGGCGGCCAGAACGGCGGCGTCGGGATGGCGGAAATCCACCGTGAAGCTCACCGCGCCGGGAATCGTGTTGATCGAGTTCGGTTCGACGCTCCAGCGCCCGAACGTCACGCGCGTGGACTCGCCGCCCAGACGGTGCGCCACGTCGTTCAGGTCGGCGCGCAGCGCGAGGGCGAGCGTCATGGCGTCGCGGCGCAGCGGCATGGGCGTGGTGCCGGCGTGGGCGGCCACGCCCTCGCAGTGCAGCGCGTACCACCGCACGCCCTGAATGCCGTTCACGACGCCAAGCGGCACCTGCGCGCTTTCGAGCAGCGGGCCTTGTTCGATATGCAGTTCGACGAAGGCATGCGCGCGAACGTCGCCGGCGCGCGGCGCGAGATCGGGGAACGCGGCGCGATGCGCGTCGAGCGCGGCGGCCAGCGTGACGCCTTCGGCGTCGCGCGCGTCGCGGTAATGCGCGAGGCGCGCGGGGTCGACGAACGCACTCGAACCCATCGCGCCCGGCGAGAAACGCGTGCCTTCCTCGTTGGTCCACACGACGGCTTCCACGGGGCGGCGCGTGCGCACGCCCGCGTCTTCCAGCGCGGCCAGATACTCCATGCCCGCGAGCACGCCGTAGCAGCCGTCGAGCTTGCCGCCCGAAGGCTGCGTGTCGATATGGCTGCCGGTGAGCACGGGCGCGAGCGTTCCGGTGCCCTCGCGGCGAATGAACAGGTTCGCGCACGCGTCCACGCTCACGCTGCATCCGAGCGCGCGGGCGCGTTCGACGAGATGGCGGCGCGCCTCCACGTCGAGCGGGCCGAGCGCCGGGCGGTTCACGCCGCCGTCGCCGCGCGCGCCAAAGCTCGCCAGCGTTTCGATCGAAGCGAGCAGGCGCGTTTCGCTGACGTGCGCCGCGACGCGAGCGGCGATCTCATGGGTTTCGGAGCGATGCGAGGTCACGATGCGCTCCCCTGGCCGGCGAACGCGGCGGCGGGCGCTTCCGGCGCGGCGGCCGCGACAGTCGCCACAGTCGCGGCACTCGCGGCAGTCGCTTGCGGCGCGCAGGCGAAATCGAGGCTGCGTTCGAGCCACGGCTTGAGAAACTGCTGCAAGCGCGGTGTGCGCGTGTTGCCGAACAACTGCGCGGGCGGCCCCGCTTCGACAATCTGGCCCGCCTCCATGAACACCACCTTGTCGGAAATGCGCGCGGCAAAGCTCATTTCGTGCGTGACCATCACCATGGTCATGCCGTCCTGCGCGAGCGAGCGGATCACGTTGAGCACTTCCTCCACGAGTTCCGGGTCGAGCGCGGACGTGGGCTCGTCGAGCAGCATGACTTCCGGTTCGATGGCCAGCGCGCGGGCAATGCCCACGCGTTGCTGCTGGCCGCCGCTGAGGCTCGCGGGCCACGCTTCGGCCTTGTGCGCCATGCCCACGCGTTCGAGCGCCGCGAGCGCCTTCGCGCGCGCCTCGCGCTTCGCGATCTTGCGCGTGAGCACGAGCGGCGCGGCCACGTTGTCGATCACGCTCATGTGCGGCCAGAGATTGAACTGCTGGAACACCATCGAAACCGGGCGGCGCACTTCGGCGATGCTCGCCTCGCTGTCGCGGTCGCGCGCGCTGCGTCCCGCCGAGCGGTAGCCGAGCAACTGCCCCTTGATCCACACTTCGCCTTCGTCATAGGCTTCGAGAAAATTCATGCAGCGCAGCGCGGTGGTCTTGCCGGAGCCCGAAGGCCCGATCAGCGTGACGATCTCGCCGCGCATCACGTCCAGGTCGATGCCCTTGAGCACGCGGGCCGCGCCGTACGACTTGCCGACGGCGCGCAACTGAAGAATCGGTAGGTCGCTCATGAGGTTTTACGCAGAAAGGGAATGCGGGCGGCGGCGCGGCGCGCGATCAGCGAAACGGCTTGCGTGAGCAGCCAGTAGCTCGCGATCAGCAGCGCGTATGGGCCGAGATAGGAATAGGTCGAGGCGACGATATCGCTTGCCGTCATCGTGAGTTCCGGCACGGTGATGATCGAGGCGACCGCGCTTTCCTTGATGACGAGAATGACCTGATTGGCGATGAGCGGCACGGCGAACGCGAGCGCCTGTGGCAGCTCGATCGTGCGAAACGCGTCGCGCCGGCTCACCCCGAAGGCTTGCGCGGCTTCGAGCTGGCCGCGCGGCACGCTGGCCCACGCCGCGCGGAAGATTTCCGCGAAATAGGCGCTGGCGTAGATCGCCAGCGACACCACCGTGGCTTGCACGGCGCTCATCGTCACGCCAATGATCGGCAATCCGAAATAAGCGATGACGAGCTGCGAAAGATAGGGCGTGCCGCGCACGAGCCAGATAAAGACCGCATAGGGCACGGCAAACGCGCGCCCGGAAAAAAGGCGCAGCGCGTTGAGCGCGAAACCCGCCGCAAGGCCGATCAGCGCGGCAAGCACGCTCACTTCGAGCGTGACGCCCATTGCGACGGCGAAGCGGGGAACGAGGGAAATCAGCGTATCCATGGGCGGCCTTGCGGACTCAAACGCGTTGCGCGGCGCGGCGCGCGTAGGCATGCCCGGCGCAGGCGAGCAGCGAAGTGATGACCAGGTAGAACAGCGCGGCGAGCGTGTAGACCTCGAGCGGCCGATAGCTCGACGACGACAACTGCTGACCCACGCGCATCAGATCCGTCACCGAGATCACGGAGACCACCGCCGACGCCTTGACGATGTCGATCATCTCCGAGACGAGCGCGGGCAGCGTGGCGCGCACCACCTGCGGCACTTCGATATGCCAGAGCACCTGGCGGCGCGTGAGGTTGAAGGTGAGCGCCGCCTCGATCTGGCCCGGCGCGACGGCGCGAAAACCCGCGCCCAGAATCTGCGATTGATAGGCGCCGGTGTTGAGCGAGAGGCCGACGGCGGCGGCCACGATGCCGGGCAATTCGATGCCGAGCGCCGAGGGCACGTAGTAGAACACCAGCAGTTGGGCGAGCACCGGCGTGCCGCGCAGCACGCTGACGTAGACGCTCGCCGCGCCGCGCAGCGAACGGCTGTGGCTCACCGACATCGTGTGGACGAACACGCCGACGAAGAAGCCGCAGCCCACGGCGGCGGCCGAGAGCCAGAGCGTCGTCAGCGCGCCGTTCAGCAATTGCGGCAGATAGCCGGCGCAGCGGGCGAGGAGGTCGGGAGCGTTCATGGTGCCGGTATTTCCGCGAGTGCGGGAAAGCGCTTAGAGCGTGGGCGCGGGCAGCGCGTCGGCGGGCACGACCATGGTCGAGCCGAACCATTTCTCCTGGAGCTTCTTCATGGTGCCGTCCTTGTTGGCGCGCGCGATGCCGTCGCTGAAGAACTTCACGAGCGAAGCGCTGTCCGCGTCCTTGCGCGCGACCCAGGCGAAATAACTCTTCGGTCCGATGGTTTGCGGCAGCACCGTGAATACGCCGGGGCGCGACTTCATGAGCGGCCCGAGATTGGCAACCGATTGCGCCACGGCGTCGAGGCGGCCCACGGCAAGGTCGGCGTAGGCTTCGTCGAAGGCCACGTACTGCTTGATCTGCTTGATGCCGGGGCCGCCCGCGTCCTTGAGCTTCTTGTCGAGCGCGACGAGCGCCTGCAACTGCGCGGAGCCGGTCTGCGAGCCGACGATCTTGCCGTTGAGGTCGTTCGGCGTCTTGATCGAGGTGTCGTTGGCGCGCAGCAGCACGCCGGTCGTGGCGTCGGCAACCGGCAGCGTGAACGCGAAGTGATCGGCGCGGTCCTTGTTGACGGTGACGGCGGTCACGACGATGTCGAAGCGCTTCGCGTCGAGCCCCGGCAGCAAGCCCTGGAACGGCAGATCCAGTTGCTTGACCTTCACGTCGGGCAACGACTTGAGCACGTAGGCCATGAGGTCGGCGTCGTAACCGACGATCTTGCCGTTATCGACGTATTCGAACGGTGCGTAACGCGCTTCGGTGGCGATGGTGATGGCCTTGTCCGACTTGATGCGCGCGAGCACGTCGTCTTGCGCGAGGACGGGCGCGGCGGCGCAAAGCGTGAGAACGCCGCTCAGGGCGACGAGGAGACGACGGGCTGACTGGTGCATGGGGTTCCCTGTGAAAGACCGTGGCGATGACGAAAGTGACCGGATTTATATTCAAGTAACTTGAATGAAATTCACTAAGCATGATGTGTGCCAGTCGTCGAAGGCCGGCGATGCCGGGGTTTTCGGTCACGGGCATGCACTGCGAAGGGGAGAGCGGCCGCCGCCTGCACCGCGAGCGCTGAGAGATGCACCGCGATGCACCGTGACGGGAGTTCGCTCATCTCCTCAAGCTCGGCGCCGACGGAATCGCGCTGCCCGGCAAGACGCGCACGGGCGTGGCGCACTGCCCGCGGAGCAACGGGCGGCCCGGTGCGGCATCGGTGCGCTGACCGGACTGGCGCAAGCGGGCGCAAGCGGGGCGCAAGCGGGCGCGCCGATATCCCTCTGCGTGGACGGCGCGGCACCCAACGAGGCAGCCGACATGATTTCGGAAGCGCATATGACGTGGCTCGCGCAGCGCGCCCGCGCGGGCATGGCGGCACGTCCGGCCTACGAGGGCGAGACGTGCGACGGCGGAACGTGCGAGGGCGGAACGTGCGAGGGCGGGACGTGCGACGGCGGCGCGCACGCGGCGAGCGTGGATGACGTGATCCACTGGGGGACGGCGGGCGGCGCGAACGTGCTGGGCTTGACGGAGCTGGGCCGCATCGCGCCCGGCGCGCCGGCCGATCTCGCGATCTACCGGCTCGACGACCCGCGTTATTTCGGCTTGCACCGCCCCGCCATCGGTCCCGTGGCAAGCGGCGGACGGCCCGTGCTGAAGGCATTGTTCGCGGCGGGCGAGGCCGTGGTCGTCGACGACGCGATTCCGGGGCTCGGCATGGAAGCGCTCGGCCGCGAAGCCCGCGCCGCCGTGCGCGCGCTCATGGCGCAGGCATGAGCGGGACGGCTCCGCCGCAGGCCGCTCGCCCTCGTTTCGTCAGTCGGCGGTGTTTTTCAGTACGTCGATCGCCGCCGCGCAGGCGGCGCGCAATTGCTCGCGCATCAAATCCTGAACCTCGGGCGAACGCGCGACGATCGCGTCGCGAATCCTTTTCGCCATCTCGAACGATGCGCGCATGCGCCCGCCGCGCGCCATTGCAATGCGCCGCAAGCGGCGCACGGGGCCGATCAGGCCCGCGTGATTGTCCTGCAACGTGCGATTGTCGGCAATGGTCATGACGATCGCGTAGTAGCGGTCGAGCGCATCCACGTAAGCCGAGGAATCGTCGGCATCCACGCTCGTTTGCATGGCCGCTATGACGTCGTCGAGCTGCGCCGTGCCGAGCGTCGTGATGCGCTCCGACGCCAGTTGCACCGCGAGGCATTCGAGCGCCGCGCGCACGGTGTAGATTTCCTCGACGTCGCGCAACGTCACCGCGCGCACGAACGCGCCGACGCGCGGCACGATATTCACCAGACCCTCGCGCTCGAGCTGCGCGAAAGCCTCGCGCATGGGCGTGCGGCTCACGTTCAGTTGTTTGGCGACCTGAACCTCGGAAAGCCGGCTTCCCGGCGTCAGCACCCCTTCCACGATCGCCTCCCGCAGCGCGGGCACGACCACGCCTTCGCTCAGGGAATCCGCCGAAGCCGCCACCGCGCGCAGGCGCGTGTGATAGCGCTCTGCGATGCCCTCCAACGTCGGCGCGGCGGCGGGACGGCTTGCCGCCTTGCGGCTTTCCTGTGGTTTGCGAGCAGTTTTTGCAGCAGGCATTGACACCTCGGTGGCTTTATGAATACGCTGTATACAGATTATACACGAGGAGATGTCATGGATCGAGATCCATTGCCGCAGCCTGTTCTGATCGAACGGGGCGATGGCGTACTGAGCTTCACGCTGAATCGCCCCGATCTCGGCAACGAGATTTCGGCTGCCATGTTCGACGCGATGTCGGCCGCGCTGCGCGCCGAAGCGCTGGAGCCGACCGCGCGCGTGCTGCGCATCCGCGCGACTGGCGCGGCGTTCTGCACGGGACGCGAACGCGCGGGCACCGACACCGTTTCCATCCGCAAGGAAGTCGCGCGCCTCATCGAGATGAAGCGGCTCGTGCGCAACACGTCGCTCGTTTCGATCGCGCAGGTGCAGGGCGACGCGCTGGGGTTCGGCTTCGGTCTTGCGATGCTGTGCGACTTCACGCTGGTCGCGTCGACCGCGTCGCTGGCGTTTCCCGAAATGCGCAAGGGCTTGCCGCCCGCCGCGATCATGGCTTACGCGGGCAACTACGCGCTGCCGAAGGCGCTGTTCCCGATGGTGCTGTTCGGCGACGCCGTCACGCCCGACGAGGCGCTGCGCGCGGGACTGATTACGCGAATCTGCGAACGCGACGCGCTGGAAGCGCAAGCCGACGAACTGACACGGCGCATTCTCGCGCTCGACGAGACCGGGGCGCGCCATTGCAAGGCGTTCTTTCAGGCCGCGCAGCAAAGCAGCGTGGAAGAGAACTTCCGCGCCGCCACCGACATGCTCACGGTCAGCGCCTTGCGGCTGATGCAAGGCCGCTGAGGCACACGAACGCGACGACAAGGAGGAGACAACCATGTACGTCAACGCAGGCCCGAGACTGGACCGTTTGCCGATGTCGCCGTTTCACCGCCGCATCATGTGGCTCATCGGCATCGGCATGTTCTTCGACGGCTTCGATATCTACGTCGCATCGACGGTGCTGGGCGCGACGCTGCACAGCGGCTTTTCGACACTCGCGCAGAACGCGCTGTTCGTGTCGGTGACCTTTCTCGGCATGATGCTCGGCTCGCTCGGCACCGGCTTTCTCGGCGACCGTTTCGGGCGGCGCTTCACGTATCAGGCGAACCTGGCGATTTTCGGGCTCGCGTCGCTCGGCGCCGCGCTCGCGCCGAACATGAGCGTGCTGGTCGCGTGCCGCTTCGCCATGGGACTCGGGCTCGGCGCGGAGAACGTCGTCGGTTATTCGACCTTGACGGAATTCGTGCCGCCGGCCAGGCGCGGCAAGCTGCAAGGGTTGATGGCCGTGTTCGTCGTGTCGGGCCTGCCGGTTGCGGGCTTGATCGGACTTTCGGTGATTCCGTTTCTCGGCTGGCGCGCGATGTTCGTGGTCGGCGGCATCGGCGCGCTCGGCGTGTGGTACGCGCGCAAGTCGTTGCCGGAGTCGCCGCGCTGGCTCGAATCGGTCGGCCGCGACGACGAAGCCGAAAGCATCATGACGCGCATCGAAACCGAGGTGATGCAGTCGCGCGGCGGCGAGCCGTTGCCGCCGCCGGTCGTCGTGAAAGCATCGAACCCGGCGCCGATGTCGTTCGGCTCGCTGTTTTCCGGCGCGATGCTTCCGCGCATGATCGTCGGCTGCGTGACGCTCGTGGTCATCAACACGCTGCTTTACGGCTTCGTGACGTGGCTGCCCACTTTCTTCGTCCACCAGGGCATGAGCATTGCAAGGTCGTTCGGCTTCGCGCTCGTGATGTCGCTCGGCGCGCCCATCGGCAGCGGCATCGGCGCGTTGACGGCGGACGCATGGGGGCGCAAGCCCACCATCATCGGCGCGTCGTTCGCGGCCATCGTGTTCGGTGCGATCTACCCGTTCGTTTCCAGCGCGACGTTGCTGCCCGTGATCGGGCTGCTGCTCACGATTCCCATCTACGTGCTCGTCGCGCTGCTGTTCGCCGTCTACGTGCCCGAACTCTTTCCGACGCCGGTGCGGCTGCGCGCCTCCGGCATCTGCAACACGCTCGGGCGCGGCGCGACCATCGTCACGCCGTTCATCGTGGTGGCGCTGTTCGCGCAGCACGGCATCGTCGGCGTGCTGGCGATGATGATCGGCCTGCTCGCCGTCCAGATCGTCGTGGTGGCGTGGCTGGGCGTGGAGCCGACCGGCGAGCGTCTCGAAGACCTTCAACCCGGCGCCGCCCGCACGGACGATGCACACGATGCGCGCGACGCAGGCCGCGCGCACGCTTCACCTTCGAAATAACCGCATTCAAGGAACGTTATGGACACAGTGAATCCGAACCATCTCGACGCACCGCTTTTCATCGACGGCGAATGGACCGATGCCGAAGGCGGCCGCACGCTCGACATCGTCAATCCGGCGACGGGCGCCGTGATCGGCGCGCTGGCCGCCGCGAGCGCGGCCGACGTGGATCGCGCGGTGCAGGCGGGGCATCGCGCATTCGAGGGCGGCGCGTGGCGCGACATGCCCATTCAGCAGCGGGCCCGCATTCTCAACCGGTTTGCCGACCTGTTCGAAGCGGACCTCGAAGCGTTCTACAAGCTGGAGACGCTGAACAACGGCCGGCCCATTTCCGAAACCCGCGCGCAGATTTCGCGTTTGCCGCAGTTTTACCGCTATTTCGCGGCGCTCGCCCTCACGCGCCGCAGCGACGTGATTCCGATCGAAGGCCCGTATCTCTGCTATACGCAACGCGTGCCGCTCGGCGTGGTCGCGTTGATGACGTCTTTCAATCATCCGCTGATGATTCTGTCGAAGAGTCTCGCGCCTGCGCTCGCGACGGGCAATAGCGTCGTCATCAAGGCGTCGGAGCAGACGCCGCTCACCACCGTGCGTCTCGTTCGGCTACTCGATGAAGCGGGCGTGCCCAAGGGCGTGGTGAACGTCGTCAACGGCGAAGGGCGCGAAGCCGGCGCGGCGCTCGCGAGTCATTCCCGCATCCGCAAGGTGGTGTTCACCGGCGGGACCGAGGTGGGGCGCTCGATCGGCGAGGCCGCGGCGCGCAACTTCGCGCTGACGACGCTCGAACTGGGCGGCAAGGGCGCCGTGATGCTTTTCGACGACTTCGACATGGAGCGCGCGGTGAACGGCGCGGCGTTCGCGGCATTCATCGGTGCGGGGCAAACGTGCGTGTGCGGCGCGCGCATTCTCGTGCAAAAGTCGATGTACGCGGAATTCCTCGAACGCTTTCGCGCTAAAGCATCGCGCATTCGCGTCGGCGATCCGGCCGAGGCGCAAACCCAGCTCGGCCCGGTCATCTCCGAGCGCTCGCGCCAGCGCATTCTCGCGATGCTGGAACGCGCAAAACAAACGGGTGCGAAAGTCCTCACGGGAGGCGTCGTGCCGCAGGCGCTGAAAGCGGGTTTCTTCATCGAGCCGACGGTGATGTACGACGTGCCGCCGGAATCCGAACTCGGTCAGGACGAAGTGTTCGGGCCGGTCACGGTCGTCATGCCTTTCGACGATGAAGCGGACGCCATCCGGATCGCCAATGCGACGCAGTTCGGGCTGGCCGCATCGGTGTGGACGCAGGACGTGGCGCGCGCGCATCGCGTGGCGTCCCGGCTGGAGTTCGGCATGGTGTGGGTCAACGACCATCACCGGCTCGATCCGGCCTCGCCTTGGGGCGGCTTCAAGAACAGCGGCGTGGGCCGCGAGACGGGCATCGAGTCGTTCGACCAGTTCAGCGAGCCGCGGGCCGTCACGGTGAACACGAGCGGCAAGACCGTGGACTGGTATGCGGACGACGGCGAGCTGAAGCGGCTCAACTGAGCGGCTCAACCGAGCGACGCAACTGAGTGACGCAACCGAGTGACGCTCGGTCTCGGTGGCGGATATCGAGGGATTTACGACCTTTGAGCCATTTCGTTCAACTTCCATAATTTGCGTGGGAATCAAGCCGGCGAGCCGAAGCGCGATTGCGCCTCGATCTCCGGCTTCCCCGATCTCACGCAAAGAAAGGAACAGAGAATGAGGCTCAGGAACAAGTCGGCTTTGATTACGGGCGGGACGAGCGGCATCGGTCTCGCAACCGCGAAACTTTTCATTTCGGAAGGCGCTCGGGTGGTTTGGCTTGCGCCCAATTGATGCACGCGCATGGCGCAACGGTCGTCGTCGTGGGGCGCGATGCGCGCAAGCTCGACGAAGCCACGAAAGCGATTGGCGAAGGGACGTGGGCATCGTCGCGGATGTCTCCAGCGTGGCCGACATAGATCGCGTCATGGCAACGGTCCGTGCCCGGCTCGGGCGCGTCGACGTTCTTTTCGCCAACGCCGGAACGTCGCACTCCCCAACGCTGGACCTGATCGACGAAACGGCGTTCGACGCCATGGTCGGACTCAATTTCAAGGGCGTGTTTTTCACCTGCGTGCGCGCCCCTTGCCGAACTTCTTGCCGGGCCTTTTGCCGGCCATCGCGCCGGCCGTTGCGGCGGCCATCGCGCCATCGCGCTGGATGACCCCCGCGCCGCCGCCAACCCTCACTGCCGCAACAACGCCATCATCGCGCCGAAGCCGACGAACACGCCGCCCGTCGCGCGATTGAACGCCTTTGCCACGCGCCGGCTCTTGAGCGTCGCGCCGATGCGTGTGCCGCAGCCCGCGTACACGAGATACCAGCTCACCTCGCACACGGCGAACGTGACCACCAGCACGCCGAATTGCGGCAGCACGGGGCGGCTCGCGTCGATGAACTGCGGCAGCAGCGCCGCCGCGAACAGAATCGCTTTGGGATTGCTGCCGCCGACGAAAAAGCCGTTGCGATACAGCGCGAACGCCGAGCGCGCGGGCATTTTCGCGGCGGGTTTTGCCACGGCCTGCGCGGGTTCGCTGGCTTCGGGCAGCGGCGCGCTCCACGCTTTCACGCCCAGATAGACGAGATACGCGGCGCCGATCAGGCGCAGCGCGTTGAACATCGCGGGCCACGCCTGAAGAAACACGCCGAGCCCGGCGGCGGAAACGGCCAGCATCAGCACGAGCGCGGAAAGACAGCCGGCCATGGTCGCGCCGGTGCGGCGCAGCCCGTACTGGGCGCCGTGCGACATGATGAGCAGCATGTTGGGACCGGGAATGGCACAGACGACAAAGACCGTGACGAGGAAAAGCCACCAGGTATGCAGGTTCATTGCGGATCGGGCGAAAGAGGCAAAAACGGCAGTAGCGAAAAACGCGATCTCAGGCGAAGCGTCGATTGAAATGTCGATGGAAACGTCGACTGAAACGCCGATTATGCCAGCCGCGCGCGCGCCGGCCGCGACTTCTTTCAGTTTCGGTAACGCTCTCTTATCGTATTCGGCATTTTAGTTGCAGAGCTAACTGTCTACACTCCGTCCATCGACCCGCATACGGCTTCGCGCGGGCGACTGAAAACAAACCGGACCCGCAAACATGAACACGTTCGTCAAACTGGCCGCCGTTTCGGCGCTCGTTCTTCCCGCCATTTCCTATGCGCAGTACGGCAACGACC
Source organism: Paraburkholderia sp. J41 (assembly GCF_905220235.1). Taxonomy (NCBI): domain Bacteria; kingdom Pseudomonadati; phylum Pseudomonadota; class Betaproteobacteria; order Burkholderiales; family Burkholderiaceae; genus Paraburkholderia; species Paraburkholderia sp. J41. Next base: position 66,095 of record NZ_CAJMZE010000013.1, read on the forward strand.
GGCCGCTCACGCGCGCCGAAGTGCGTCAGCAACTGATCGACATCGAAAACGCCGGTTATAACCCGGCTATCGCCGACGATCTGAATTACCCCGCCGACATTCAGGCCGCGCAGCGCCGCCTCGCGCAATCGCAGGCGGCGGCTCAAAACGGCGGCCCCAACACGAGCGGATACGGCGCGCCCGCGCGCGGCGCCACGCAATCGGGGCAATGAGCGAGTCGATAAGCGGCTCGATGAGCGAGCCAATGAGCGAGCCAATGCGCCGGTCGATAAGCGGGTCGATAAACGGGGCAATGAGCGAGCCGATAACGGCAAACGGCGCGCTTTAAAACCGGTGCCGCATGCCCACGGCGACGACCGTCTGCTGATTCGTCGACGAAGCGGTCTGGCCGCTGATATCGGCGGTGAAGCCCGAGCCGTCCGCGTTCAGGTGCTGATAGCTCGCCTGCGCGTAAAGGTCGGTGCGCTTCGAAAGCAGATAATCGGCCTGCACGGAAACCCCATGCCATTTCGGCCGATGCGCGCCGCCCGCATTCGACATCGACGCATTCGTATAGGTGTATTCGGCGGTGAGGCCGAGTGTCGGCATGAGGAAGTAGCTCGCGTTGATTTCGTAGTTGCCGAAACTCATGCCGGCGCCGTTCATGGCGATGCCGAGGCTATTCGCGCCGTTGATCGTCGCGAGGCCGTCGAGCTGCGTGCGTGTCCACACAAAGCCGATTTTCGCCGCGCCCAGGCTGTAGGCCGCTCCCGCGCCGAACACGCGCTGGCGTGCCGCGACGAAGGTGCGCTCGGTGAGCGTGAGCGCGCCGTTGGTGTTGGCGCTGCCGCCGTTGTTCGCTTGCAGCCAGGCGGCCGCGAGGCTCAGCGGTCCCATGTCGTAGGCGGCGCCCGCGCTGTAGAGGCGGTTGTCGTCGAAACCGCCCGCTTCGTTCGAGAAGCTGTAGAGCGCGCCGAAACGCAGGCCCGCGACCGGCGCGCTCGCGTACTTGATGGCGTTGTTCACACGAAACGAGTTATTGAGGTTGTCGTTGTCGAACGGATGCGCCGAGAGATTGTTGCCGCCGGGGCGGCGTCCCGTAAAGCTTAGCGGTGCCAGGTAATCGACCACGGAGTCGTACTGGCGGCCGAGCGCGACGGTGCCGTAGCGCGGGTTCGCGAGTCCCGCATACGCTTGATAGCCGAACAGGCGGCCGCCCTGGCGCAAGCTGCCGTTCATCACGCTAAAGCCGTTTTCGAGCTGGAAAATGGCCTGCGTGCCGCCGCCCAGATCCTCGTGGCCAAGCATGCCCCAGTGGCTGCCCGTTACGTCGCCGCTGCCCGCCTGCCAGGCGCCGTGGCCTTTCTCGTTGCTCGTGTAATAGAGACCGGCGTCGATCACGCCGTAGAGCGTCACGCTCGATTGCGCGTGCGCCGCGCAGCTCAAGACCGCGGCGCATCCCGCCGCAAACCATGCAGACTTCATGTTTTCCCCTGTTGTCGTTAATGCGAATCAAACGGCTAGTCCGTCGATCAGGACTTGATGCTGGCCGCGCGAACACGTTTCGATGCGCGCGAGCACGCCGAACACGCTTTCGAGCGCGGCGGGCGTCACCACTTCCGCGGGCGCGCCGAACGAGACGATGCGCCCGCCCGCGAGCAGCATCGCGCGGTCGCAGGCACGCAGCGCGACGTTGAGATCGTGCAGCACCACGACGGTGACGATGCCGCGTTCGCGCGTGATGTCGGCGAGCGAGCGCATCACGTGAAACTGATGATTGAGGTCGAGCGCCGAAAGCGGTTCGTCGAGCAGCAGCACTTGCGGATCGCGCACGAGCGCCTGCGCGATGCCCACGAGCTGACGCTGGCCGCCCGAGAGTTCGTCGAGCGGGCGGCTTGCGAGAGGCGCGATACCGAGGCGCCGCAGCGCGTCGTGCGCGATGTCGAGATCGTCGGTGCGCCGCATGGAGTGGCCGTGCAATCCCCGCAGGCCGCCCGCCGAACGCGTGGCATGCAGCGCCACGCGCACCGACTCGAGCGCCTGCATGCGCACGCCCGCCGGCAGCGTTTGCGGCAGATAGACCACGCTGTGCGAGCGCGCGCCCGCGGCCGTGAGCGCGAGCGCTTCGCCGTCGAGCGAGAGCGCGCCCGCGTGCGCGCGCGTCAAACCCGCGAGCGCGCGCAGCAAGGTGGACTTGCCGCTGCCGTTGGGGCCGAGCAGCGCCGTGATCGCGCCGCGCGGCAACGGGCCGGCCGTGAGCGAGGCGAGCACGTCGCGGCGTCCGTAGCGCACGCCAAGATCGTGAATGCGCAGACCATTTTTCGTTGCGGTCGCCGTTGCTTTCGCCGTCATCACACTTCCCCCTGGGCGCGCACGACAATGCCGAGAAACAGCGGAATGCCGACCAGCGCCGTGACGATGCCAACGGGAATCAGCACGCCCGGCACGATGATTTTCGAAGCGATCGACGCAAGCGACAGCATCAACGCCCCCGCGAGCGCGCTGCCCGGCAGATAGAAGCGATGATCCTCGCCGAACACGGTGCGTGCGATATGCGGCGCGATCAGGCCGATAAAGCCGATGGTGCCGACGAACGACACCGCGAGCCCCGAGAGCACCGAAACGCGCAGCAGCGTGCCGAGCCGCACGCGCCGCACGTCCACGCCGAAACTCGCCGCGCGGTCCTCGCCCAGGCGCAGCGCGGTGAGCGTCCACGCATTGCGCATCGCGAGCGGCAGCGCCACGGCCAACGCGGCCGCGAGCACGCCGATCTTCGGCCAGTCGGCGCGCGCGAGCGAACCGAGCGTCCAGAACACGAGACCTTGCAGCGCGTCGGCGTCGGCGACGAACTGCATCAGCGAAGTCAGCGCGTGGAAGGCGAACACGAGCGCGATGCCCATCAGCACGACGCCCGTGGTGCTCATGCCGCGCCAGCGCGCCACCGCGTCGAGCAGCAGCGCGCAGCCGAGCGCGAACAGGAAGGCGTTGGCGGAAATGAGCCACGTTTGCGCGATGCCGGGCAGAGCGAGGTTCAGCACGATGGCCAGCGACGCGCCGAACGCCGCCGCCGCCGAAACGCCCAACGTGTACGGGCTCGCGAGCGGATTGGCGAGGATCGTCTGCATTTCCGCGCCCGCAAGGCCGAGCGAGGCGCCCACGAGCAGCGCCATCACCGCGTAGGGCAGGCGAATCTGCCAGACGATCACGCGGGTCGCGGGGTCGGCCGTGGCGTGCTCGAACACCGTGTGCAGCAGCGTGGAAACCGGCAAGCCCGAAGGCCCCGAGCGCAGATCGAAGCCGAGCGAAACGAGCGTCAACAACGCCGTGGCCGCGAGATACGCAACGCGCTTTCTCGTGAGCCGGCGATAACGCGCGATGTCGGCGGCGGTTCGCGCGTCGAGGTCGGCGGCGGCGCGTGCGGCGGCTTCGGCAGAGGCGGCTTCGCGAGATGCGGCTTCGCGTGGGGCGGCTTCGCGTGCGGCCGCGCCGGGGCCGGCCGCGTGCGTGATTTCGGCCATCGTCAGCGCACCGTCTGGCCGAGCGGCGCGTCCACCCAGTACGCGCCGTCCGGCGGCACCGCGAGGAACTGGCGGTACAACTGCGCCTGCGTTGCGGCCACGTCGAGATCCTTGAACCGCTGCGGATAGAACCACTTCGCGAACGCCTCGATCGCCACGATGTTGTACGGCGAGTCGTAATAGTTGTGCGAGATGCCGTGTACGCGGCCGTCGTGGATCGCCTTCACCGCGTCGAAGCCGGGACGCGCGACGAGTTCGGCGAGGCTCGCCTGCGCGTCGTGCGCGCTCGTTTGCGCGCCCACGCGCAGCGACGGAAAGCCCGGCTTCGTGTGGCTGCCGGTGGCAATGTAGACGTCGGGCCGCGCGGCGATGATCTGCTCCATGCTCACGTCGCCGAGCGCGCCCGGCACGAGTTGCGCGGCGATATTCACGCCGCCCGCCGCGCCGATCAGATCGCCGAAACTGCCGTTGCCGGCCGTGTGGCAACAGCCGCCGGCCCATACGCCCGCGAGCAGGTCGATGAACACTTTCGGGCGCTGCGCCGCCGGAATTGCCGCCACGGTGCGCTGCACGCGCGCGAGATGCTGCTGATAGAACGCGATATACGCATTGGCTTCGGGCTCGCGATGCAGCACCGCGCCGAGCAGGCGAATGCTCGGCACCGTGTCCTCGAGCGGATGCACGCGGAAATCGACGAACACGACCGCCGTGCCCGTCGCTTCGAGCTGCTTGACGAGCGCGTTGTTGCGGCCCGGCCCTTCGCCCGCGACGCTGAAGATCGCCACGTCGGGCTTGAGGCTCAGCGCCTTTTCCGCGCTGATGCTGTCCTCGGAAGCGTTGCCGATCAGCGGAATGCGCTTGATGCCGGGAAAGCGCTGCGCGTACGCGTTGTAGGTCTGCGGGTCCATGAGCGGCAAGTCGCCTTGCCAGCCGACGATGTTCGCGAGCGGTTGCGCGCCTTGCAGCAGCGCCACGGCGGTCAGCAGGCGGCTTTCGCCGAGCAGCACGCGATGCGGCTCGGCGGGAATGCGCACGGTGCGTCCGGCCAGATCGGTGAGCGTGGCGGGCGACGAACCGGGCGACGAACCGGGCGACGAACCGGGCGACGAACCGGGTGCCGCGCCGGAAGCCGGGGCGGGCGCGGCCGCCGCCTCGGGTGTCGTCTGCAACGCGCCGATCAGCGCCGCCGCCATGAGGGCGCCGCGCGCCGCAAGCCGGAAAATCGCCATGATATACTCGTAAATGAGAACGATTGCTATTAACGCCGCACACTTTACCGATGCGATGTAATGGCGATGTGTTGGGAAGCGGCCGTTTTGTAATGGAATGTGTTGGCCGCGCGCGGCGGCGCGTTGCCGGTTGACGCGCCGCCCCGACATGCCCGACGATCCGCATTTTCCGCATCGCCGCGACTGGAAACGATGGACCACATACTGATCGTCGACGACGATCCGAGCATTCGCCATCTGCTGCGCGACTATCTGCGCGAGATGGGCTACGAGGCGAGCGTCGCCGCAAACGGTGCGCAAATGCGGCAGGTGATGCACGCTTCGCGCGTGGACTTGATCGTGCTCGACCTCATGCTCGACGGCGAGGACGGTCTCGAACTCACGCGCGAACTGGCCCGCGGGCACGGCGTGCCGATCGTGATCCTGAGCGCACGCGGCGCGCTGCTCGACCGCATCATCGGCCTCGAAATGGGCGCCGACGACTACTTGCCCAAGCCGTTCGACCCGCGCGAGCTGCTGGCGAAGATCAAGGTCGTGCTGCGCCGCACGCGGGGGCAGCCGGGCGCGGCGCCCGCGCGCGCACGCACCGACCGCTATTCGGCCGTGATCTTCGACGGCTGGCGGCTCGACACGCAGATGAAGCAGATTCTTTCGCCCGAGGGCCTCGTGAAATCGCTCGGCGGCTCCGACTATCGCGCGCTGCGCACGCTGCTCGATCATCCGAACCGGCCGCTCTCGCGCGAATTCCTGCTCGATCAGGTGTTCGGCAAGGAGCTTTCGCCGCTCGACCGCGCCATCGACGTCTGCATCAGCCGTTTGCGTCAGCAACTCGGCGATTCGGCGCGCGCGCCCAAACTCATCCGCACCGTGCGCAACGAAGGCTATTTGCTGGCGGTGCAGGTTCGCTACGAACCGTGAGGCGCGAACCGAGGGAATCCGCGATGACATGGCGCCTCTGGCCCGACACGCTGTTCGGGCGGCTCGTCCTCATTCTCGTGATCGGCATGTTCGGCGGGCAATTGCTCACGAGCACGATCTGGTTTCAGGTTCACGACGCGCGCACGCTCGAAATGCCCGCGCGCCTCTTCGCGAGCCGTCTTGCCGATGCGGTGCGGCTGCTCGAACACAGCGCCGGCAGCGAAGGCGGCAACGCCGCCGCGCTGCAACGCGCCGCCGTCGAGGCGCTCAACGACGAGCGCTTCCAGCTACGGCGCATCGACGCGCCCGCGCCGCCCGGCGATCTGCCGCTCGCGCAGCGCGCGGTCGGCGAACTGATCGCGACGCTCGTGGCGCGGCGTTTGCACGAAGCCACGCCGGTGCGCGTGCTCGACGCTCAATTGCACGACGAAAGCGGCCAGCGTAACGGCATCCTCAGTTTGTTCAGTTCGCGCATGCCGTTCGGCGTGTTTCATGCGCAGGCGCGGCTGCGCGACGGCACGTGGATCGACGTGCGCGCCACCGAAACGCAGGCCGGCTTGCGCATGGAGCCGCGCCAGCTCGTGATGGATTACCTCGTGCGCATTTATCTCGTGCGCTTTGCCGCCGTGCTGCTGCTCGCGCTGCTCGCCGTGCGCTTCGCGGTGCGTCCGCTCAAGCGGCTCGCGGGCGCGGCGCGCGCGCTGGGCCACAATCTGCACCGGCCGCCGCTCGACGTTGCCGGGCCCGCCGAAGTGCGGCTCGCGGCGCAATCGCTCAATACCATGCAGCAGCAACTGCTCGACGGCATTGCCGAGCGCACGCGCTTTCTCGCGGCGGTCTCGCACGACTTGCGCTCGCCGCTCACGCGCTTGCGGCTGCGCGCCGAAATGCTGCCGAATCCCGAATGGCGCGAGCGTTTGCGCGGCGACCTCGACGAAATGGAAGCGATGGTGGGCGCGACGCTCGACGCCGTGCGCGGCGTAGAGATCACCGAAACGCGCCACGCGATCGACGTCGATTCGATGCTCGAAAGTCTCGCCGGCGACGCGCGCGAAGCGGGCCGCGACGTCACGGTGCAGGGGCGTGCGAGCGCGCCGCTCGCGGGGTATCCGCGCAACCTGAAGCGCTGTTTGCAGAACCTGCTCGACAACGCGCTGCGTCACGGCAACGCCGTGGAAATCGCGGTGCGCGACGACGGCCGCATGCTGCGCATTGCGATTCGCGACGACGGCCCCGGCATTCCCGCGGCCGAAATCGACAAGGTTTTCGAGCCGTACTATCGCGCGAGCACGAACGCCGCCGCGCACGATTCCGGCGCGGGTCTCGGCCTCACGATCGCGCGCAGCATCGCGGGCGCGCACGGCGGCACGCTTGCGCTGCGCAATCGCGAAACGGGCGGCGTGGAAGCCGTGCTGTCGATCGCGCGCTAGGAAAGCTGCGCTTCGATGGCGGCGGTGTCGATCACGGACCAGACTTCGACGATCTTCGCCGCCCGACTTGCGCCGCCAAAGCGATAAAACACGTTCTCGCCGAATCGCACGCGCCGGCCGTTGATCGGGAGTCCGAACAGGTTGCCGCGCGGCGTGCAGTCGAACGTCAGGCGGCACGCGAGCAAGGGCGGCTCCACGCTCAGCAGTTCGATCTGGAAGCGCAGGTCCGGGATTTCGCGCACGTCGTTTTCGAGCATCGCGCGATAACCGGCAAGACCGAACGGCCGCGCGTTGTGTACCACGGCGTCGTCGACGAATTGCCCGAGCGCGGCCCAGTCGCGGCGGTTCAGGCAGGCCAGGTAATCGCGGTAAATCGTGCGCAGCGCGGCTGCGTTCGCGGCGTCGCTCATGGCTGCGCCGCCGCGCGCTCGATGGTCGCGATGTCGATCTTGCGCATCTGCATCATGGCGTTCATCGCGCGCTTGCCCACTTCCTTGTCGGCGCTGTTGACGAGTTCGAGCAGGCGCCGCGGCGTGATTTGCCACGAAAATCCCCAGCGGTCCTTGCACCAGCCGCACGCCGATTCCTGGCCGCCGTGGCTCACCACGGCGTTCCAGTAGCGGTCGGTTTCTTCCTGCGTTTCGGTGAGCACCATGAAGCTGACCGCCTCGTTGGGCGTGAAGTTGTCGCCGCCGTTCAGCCCCACGTAGCGCTGGCCGAGCACGGTGAATTCCACCAGCAGTTCGTCGCCCTGGCCGATGCCTTCGATGGGCGAGACATGGCCGGGGCCCACATGGCTGTCGGGGAAGGTTGCGGCGTAGAACTGCGCCGCTTCGCGCGCTTTGCCTTGAGCGAACCACAGGCACGTGACGAGTTCGGCCATCGCTTGTCTCCGGAAAACGAAAAGGGCGCCGCCGGGGTGGCGACGCCCTCATGCTGACACGTTCGATCAGGGCGAAGTTTCCTCGATACTTCCCCTGACTTTCCCGATGCGGGTAAGCCCGCACCCGCAGCGAGGCGGGGCGGGGCGCGCGCGGCCGATGCCTCAGCCTTGCCTGCCGATGGCGTCGAGTTCGGCGAGCGCGGCGGCGTCGAGTTCGAGTTGCGCGGCGGCCACGTTCTCGCGCAAATGCGCCACCGACGACGTGCCCGGAATCAGCAGGATATTGGGCGAGCGGCGCAGCAGCCAGGCGAGCGCAAGCTGCATCGGCGTGACTTCGAGGCGCGCGGCGAGCGTGGAGAGCGACGACGACTGAATGGGCGAAAAACCGCCGAGCGGGAAAAACGGCACATAGGCAATGCCTTGCGCGGCGAGCGCGTCGATCAGCGCGTCGTCGGCGCGATGCACGAGGTTGTAGTGGTTCTGCACGCCCACGATGGGCACGATGCGCTGCGCCGCCGCAACCTGGGCGAGCGTGGCGTTCGAGAGGCCCACGTGGCGCACGAGACCGCGTTCGCGCAGCGCGGCGAGCCTTTCGATCTGCGGTTCGAGCGGACCGTCCTTGGGCGCGTGGACGTCGCCCATCATGCGCAGGTTCACCACGTCGAGCGCGTCGAGGCCCAGATTGCGCAGATTGTCGTACACGGCGCGTTCGATGTCGTCGGGCGTGAACGCGGGCAGCCAGCCGCCCTGGTCGTCGCGCATGGCGCCCACCTTGGTGACGAGCGTGAGACCGCCGGCGTTCGTGGCGTAAGGATGCAGCGCCTCGCGAATGATCTGGTTGGTCACGTGCGGGCCGTAGAAGTCGCTCGTGTCGATGTGATCGACGCCGAGCGCCACGGCTTCGCGCAACACGGCCACGGCGGCGGCGCGGTCTTTCGGCGGCCCGAACACGCCGGGCCCGGCAAGCTGCATGGCGCCGTAGCCCATGCGGTTGACTTCGCGGCCGGCGAACGAATAGGTGGAGGTGCGGGGCATGGCGATTTCCTCGGTTGATCGTGGATTGACAGCGCTTTGGACGACTGCCCGCAGTATGGCCGCGTTTAAATTGTCCGATAATCCCATTCGATACGAACGGGTTGTGCGAAAAAATGAACAATGAGCGAAGTGTGCCGGCCGACATTCCGACCGACATGAACGATCTGGCGGCGTTCGTCTCGGTGGCGCGCGCGGGCGGTTTCCGCGACGCGGCGCGCGCAGGCGGCGTGTCCGCCTCGAGCCTGAGCACGGCGGTGCGGCGGCTCGAAGTGAAACTCGGCTTGCGCCTTCTGAACCGCACCACGCGCAGCGTCGCGCCCACGGAGGCGGGGCAGCGCCTGCTCGACGCCATCACGCCGCTTTTCGGCGAAATGGCGGCGGCGCTCGACGTGCTCAACGGCTATCGCGACCGCCCCGCGGGCACGCTCAAGCTCAACGTGCCCGCGAGCGCGGCGCGCACGATTCTGCCGGGCGTGCTCGCGCCGTTTCAACGCGCGTATCCCGAGATTCGCGTGGAAGTGGTGGTGGAGGACGGTTTCGTCGACGTGTTGCAAATCGGCTGCGACGCGGGCATTCGCTACGACGAACGGCTCGAGCAGGACATGATCGCGATTCCCATCGGCCCGCGCACGGAGCGGTTCGCGACGGCCGCTTCGCCCGCTTATCTCGCGGCGCGCGGGCGGCCGCAACATCCGCGCGAGCTGATCGCGCATGCGTGCCTGCGCGTGCAGTTTTCGGGCGGCGCGATGCCGCTCTGGCATTTCGAGCGCGACGGCGAACAGGTGCAGATCGACGCGCCCGCGACGCTCGTGGTGCGGCCCGGCGCGGCGGCGCTCGATCTGCTCGTGCGCATGGCCGTGGACGGCATGGGCGTGGTGCATCTGTTCGACGACATGCTGCGGCCGCACTTCGAAAGCGGCGCGCTCGTGCCCCTCTTCGCCGACTGGCCCGCGCCGTTTTCGGGGCCGTTTCTCTACTATCCGGGGCGGCGGCATCTGCCCGCGCCGCTGCGTGCTTTCGTCGATTTCGTCAAGGCGCACGCCTCGCCGGATAGTTCGGCATCCTGACGATATGGCGGTGCTACGGCCGGGGCGGCGCCCATTCGGCGTAATGCGGCGTGCCCGGAGCGTCGGGCGCAGCGGGGGCGTCGGTGAGCCAGGGCACGTCGTGCGAAGTCCAGATGTGCGATTCGGGCCGCACGCCGGGGTCGTCGTCGAGCGTGGCGACGCGCAGGATCAGATGCGGTTGCGCGGGCCGATCGGCGAGCACGTGCGTGCCGCAAATCGAGCAGAAGTATCGAAACTTCCCTTCCGACGATTCGTAGCGCGAGAGCCGCGCTTCGCCCGCAAGCCAGCGGAAGCTCTCGCGCATCACGCGCGCCGTGCTCGCGTAGGCGCTGGCCTGGGCCTTGCGGCAGGTCGTGCAATGGCAATGCACGATGGGCGAGGCGAGCCGGTCGGCTTCGTAGCGAACGGCGCGGCACAGACAGCTTCCCTGGAGCGGCATGACGACCTCGGGCGGCGAACATGGAGCCGCACAGTATAAGCGCCGCATCGGCATCGGCATCACTGTGCAAGGCCGCCGCGCCGGCGCGGTTCAGGACTTCGCCAATGGACGGAATTTCGCGACGCGCCTACATTGAATAGCTCGTCCCCATCGCTTTACCGCTCCCATGACCGCTCCCTTGCCCGACGTCGCCGCGCTTTTCAACCAGGGCATGGCGCTGATGCAGGCGGCACGCCTCGAAGAAGCCGCTGCCGTTTTCACGCAAGCGCTGGAGCGCGATCCGCATCATCTGGGCGCGCGGTTGAACCTGGGCGTGACGATGTGGCGGCTCGGCCGTCTCGACCAGGCCGAAGCCGCGTATCGTGACCTGCTTGCGCGCGAGCCAGGCGCCGCGGCGGCGTGGAACAACCTCGGTTTGCTCTACAAGGACATGAACCGCCTGCCCGAAAGCGAAGCGGCGTGCCGCCGCGCGCTCGCGCTCGACGACAGCCAGGCCGAGATCCACAACAATCTCGGCAACGCGCTCTGGCAACTCGGCAAGGTGGAGGCCTCCATCGAAGCCTACCGGCGCGCGCTCGCGCTGCGTCCCGACTACGCGGCCGCGCGCACGAATCTCGCGCTGCCGTTGCTGTACCTTGGCGATTACGAGGCCGGTTGGCCGCTTTATGAAGCGCGGCACGATCCCTCGATGGGCGCGGAAGGCATCGCGCGGCCGCCGGTGCCGTATCCCCAGTGGCAGGGCGAATCGCTCGCGGGCAAATCGGTGCTCGTCTGGCCCGAGCAAGGTCTCGGCGACGCGCTGCAATTCTGCCGTTACGTGCCCATGCTCAAGGCGCTCGGCGCGGCGCACGTTAGCCTTGCGTGCGCGCCCGTGCTGCACCGCCTGTTCGAAACGCTCGAAGGCGTGGACCTGGTGATTCCGCTCAACGGCGAAGGGCGCATCGAGCGTCACGACTACTGGGCGCTCACGATGAGCTTGCCGTTTCGCTTCGGCACCACGGTCGCGTCGATTCCGGCGCGCGTTCCGTATCTGCATGCGAATCGCGCTGAAGCCGACCGGTGGCGCGCACGGTTGCCGCAAGGGCCGCTGAAAGTGGGGCTCGTGTGGGCCGGCAATCCGCGCGCGGACCAGGCGAGCGCCTACGCGATCGACCAGCGCCGCTCGCTGAACGCGCGCTCCTTCGAGCCGTTGCTGGGCACGCCTGGCGTGCGCTTCGTGAGTCTGCAACTGGGCGCGGCCACGCGCCCGCAGCTTGCCGAACTGCCGCCCGGGCTGCGGCCGTTCGATCCCATGGGCGAGGTCCGCGATTTCGCCGATACGGCCGCCATCGTCGCGAATCTCGACCTCGTGATTACCGTCGATACGTCGATGGCGCATCTCGCGGGCGCGCTCGGCAAGCCGGTGTGGGTGCTCTCGCGCTACGCGGCGTGCTGGCGCTGGTTCAAGGACCGCGAGGACGCGCCGTGGTATCCGAACATGCGCGTGTTTCGCCAGACGCGGCGCGACGATTGGAGCGAAGCGCTCGCGCGCGTGGAGGCCGCGTTGGGCGTGTTGGCCGCGCGGGCGGGGGCGGTGGGAGGCGCGGGCGGTTAGCGATTCGGCGGAAGTTAATTGGCGGAAGTTAATTAATCGAAGCGGATTTCGTGCTGTACACAATGCTCGTCCGAGTCCTAATGTTCCGACATAGACAGAATCATCCTGTTTTAAGGGTTGACCGGGAGCCAGATTGCGCGGTGACAAATCTTGCACCTGCCCAACGTCTATTTTTAAGTTCAGTGAACACGACATATTTATTATCTTGCGAAGCGCGATTTATTCCCGCCGACCGTGCGCTACCCGTCGAGGTGAATCCATGATTGCAGAGGTTCAAGATGGTGATTGCCTGCCCGAAATGCGCCAGACCGCTGCAACGCTCTACCAAAAGGGGAGATATGAGGAAGCAGTCGCCCTTATAAAACCACTGCTCACATCGCCACATGTTGATGCACAGCTTTTGAACCTGGCCGCCGCATGTTGTTTGTCGATGGGGCGAGCGCAGGAGGCTGCGGGACTTTGGCAACAAATGCTGGACCGGCAACCCAACCATTACGATGCGCTGAACAACCTCGGCGTTGTGCTCAGTGAGCTTGACCGAATGGAAGATGCCGAAGCATGCTTTCGGCGCGCGCTCGCCGTCACACCCGGCCACCCCGGCGCGTACATCAACATCGGACGCCTATTTGCGCGGCTTCGCCGTTTTGAGGAAGCCGAGCATGCCTACCGACATGCAATCGTCCTGCAACCTCAATCCTTTGAGGCCTGGCAGAATCTCGGTGTGATGTATCGAGAGCAGCGGCGGTTGCCGGAAGCAGCATCGGCATTGGGACACGCACTCGCGGAAAATCCACACGACGCCAGCACGCACTTTGATCTTGGTGTCGTACTCACGCTGCAAAAGCGCCTCGACGAGGCGGAAACTTCGTATCGACAGGTTTTGGCGCTTTCACCGCATCATTTCGAAGCAAAACAAAATCTCGCTCATCTACTGCTCTCGCTCGGAAAATTCGAGGAGGGGTGGGAACTCTATGAAACCCGATACGATCCCGCCTGGCCCCAGCGAGTTGTCACACCGCCGGCAGTCGATTATCCAGTCTGGCGCGGAGAGGATCTGTCGGGTAAATCGCTCCTCGTTTATTCGGAGCAAGGACACGGCGATAGTTTGCAGTTTTGCCGTTATCTGACCGCGTTAAAAGCTTGTGGTCTCTCGAAACTTACCGTTGTCTGTTCTGAGGAATTGCAGCCACTGCTGGAACTTATAGCGGGCGTTGATTTATGCATATCGCCCGAGAGGTTGGATAGCGCTCCACGGCATGATTACCTGTGCCTGATGATGAGCTTGCCGTGTCGGTTCCGAACTACGCTCCATTGCGTTCCCGCCTCCACGCCATATCTGCGGGTACCACGTGAACGGATCGCGAAGTGGGCAGGCCGGCTTCCTGGCAATCGTTTCAAGGTAGGTCTTGTCTGGGCCGGAGCGCCACGCGTGCACCGGCCAGAACTAAACGCTGTTGACCGCTTGCGCTCCTTCGACGCGATCACTTATATACCGCTGCTGCGCATTCCCGGGATTACGTTCGTGAGCCTTCAAAAAGGGGAGACGACACAGATGCAGATCAATGCGATACCCGCTGATTTGCGCCCCCTGGATCTCATGCATGACGTACACGACTTTGCGGATACGGCCGCCATAATCGAACAACTGGATTTGGTTATAACCGTCGACACGGCAATCGCGCATCTAGCCGGCGCCCTGGATAAGCCTGTCTGGATTCTTTCACGCAACGATGCTTGCTGGAGATGGTTGAATGACCGCGACGATTCCCCTTGGTATCCGAGCGCTCGCCTGTTCCGCCAGCCTTCGCCAGGTCATTGGGACGAGGTGATTAGCCGAGTAACGTGTGAACTCGCGAATCGAGCATTCGAATTTAGTCGTCGTGTCGGTTAAGCATTTGAGCGGCTAACACCAGTCATCAACGAAGCGGAACGGATAACGGCAGCAGCCAGTGAGCGCGACGCAACACGAATGCCGAGACGACGCTCGAAACGAATGCGCAGTTTGCGGAAATCGGTAAACCAGGCATGCGTGCGCTCGACTACCCAGCGAGCGCTGCCTTAGGTAATGAAGGCGGTGTGCAAAGTCATAACCTTTGTCTGCATGAAGCTTGCCCGGACGTTTGCGAGGCTGTCCGTTCAGGCCCGGTACCGCCGGAATGGCATCAAGCGTGCGTTCGAATGCCGTCGAATCGTGCCGGTTGGTACCCGTGACCGTGATGGCCAACGGAACGCCGCGCGCATCTACGACGATGTGCGGGGTTGGAAACACTGGCGGCATCATCCCGCTGCCGAAGCCCAATTCTTTCGGCAAGTGTTCCCATGCAATGCCTGTTTGCAGGACATACTGGATGCCGTTCAATGCTGCGCGGTCATCCACCGTCCGGCGGCGGCCCCTTTGGGCGACGGCGTGAATACCGGAATCAGCGGCTCCAGCATCGCCCATAACTCGTTATTGATTTTTCGTCTGGCCATGCCGCCACGATATGGCTTTCATGGCGTCACGTCCAGGTTGTGTTAGCTGCTCTTACACAATCTATAGAAAACATGCACGACATGGACCGACATGTAAGTTAACCCACAACTTCGCTCGCGTAAATCGCGCACAAGCATTTCCAAATGTGCTTCTATGCGTCTGTCTGCATTTCTTCACGGCGAAACATGCACGCGCCTGACAGCGTGCCAAAACATCACCTCTCTGCTTTACCAATTCAGCATGACCAGGCTCACGAGCCACTGGATAACGCGGCCGGTAAAACATTGTCAATTCCGCTGAGAAGTATTTGATTCGCTGTACCTGAGTCGCCGAGAATCAGCCGGCGCACTCATCGGTGCGCACCCTGCCGGGTGGCCGCAGGATCATTTGGTCGATTAGACCCGCCATCCCAGAATGGGAATTTAATCAAGGAAAAATAAAATGAAGAAACAAAAGCGCATCTGGGCAACGTTGTTCGCGGCAGTATTTTGTGTCGTAAGCACGTCGTTCGCCGGCCATGCCTATGCAGAAGGGCAGCAAGCCCAGGGGGAGTACATACCTGTGGCAAAGGACTTCTTTGGTAAATGGAAGCTTGTCGGCGCCGGTATTATGCAGCCACAGGATTTCCATGGAAAACCGTCCCAAAAGCAGGAAAAGGCGGCGGACCTATATCAACAGGGCAAGCTCGCGTTCTATCAGAGCTTCGATTATCTGGAGATTACGGCCGACGGCCACTACAACTTCCACCAGCCCGGCGATCCCGCAGGCATGTGCGTGTGGTGCGGAACATGGTCCTTCAAGGGTGGTTCGTTGTGGCTCTCAACGAGCACGAATCACTGGGAATCGCGAGACACGGCCCCCAGGCTGGATGAATACGCCAAAGGGGGGGATATCCAGATGACTTTTACCAAGGAAAGCAACAAGACTTCCCTAGACCGATGGCAAGCTTTTGGCTGGAAAAAGCTTAATTAATCAAATCGGCGTTGTCAGCAGTGGGCCGGATTCCGCAGCAAGTCCGGCCGCCGCTTCATCAACTCGGAATGCTGGCTAACCGACAACTGCTTCTCGCGGAAAATGCATGCATTGGCTTGCCAGATGCGCTTCGGAGCGTTGCGTAGTCCGCAATAAGTTTCTCACCAAGGCGGTCCACAACCTGGCATGGCATCTCGATGCCGAAGCGACAGATTTGCTTCCACTCGGATCGCAATAAAAATATCGCTTCGTCTCAGTCCGCATTAAATCTGACGCCTCACGTCGCAGCACGGCCGATCCGAATTTCAGCGGCTCGATCAGCGCAAGCGCAGTTTTGCTGAAAAATGCAGCCCTGTCGCTAACATCTCTTAGCGACAGGGCTGCATTAAAAGTGACTTTGTTCATCACATGTCCCCGTGCGCACCCTCTCTGACGGATTTTGCTTGCGCGCAGCTTTCGAGGGTGGGCAACATTTGATCAATCTTGAATTCAGCCCAGAATACCGGGAAATTTCTGCGGTTTTCTGCCGGAACTGGGTTCCCCTGTAAATAGGGATCGACTATTCTTCCGGCGTTGTTCGGCGATCACTTAAATCGTATGCCGTGTCCCGGCTGCGGGTGATCCCCGGCGGCGCGCCTTTCACGATCCGGTCCAGGTTCGGGTAGCCCACATTGGCATCAGTGAGCCGGTTGTCGAGAGAAGATCAGTGCTTTGCCTTGTTACCCGGCAATTGAATGGCAGTTAATTAGTTATCCGAAAATCAATAAAAATATAAAGTTTAAATGGGTTTAACTGGTTATTCAGCATAGAGTTTGAATGAAAATCCCATCTAAACTCTGTGTCAAAGGCATAACTGCCACCGTTGATTAAATTTCGCTTGAACTTGCCAATTAATTTCCATGCCTGACTTTCAGAATGCACTTGAAGCTCATCGGAGCGGCGCTTTCGACGAGGCACAACGCGGCTACCACCGCGTTCTACAGAACCATCCTCAGCACGCGGATGCAATCCATCTTCTCGGGTTGATCGAGTTTCAGCACGGTCGACTAAGTGCGGCGGAGTCTCTGATTCGGAAAGCGCTATCCATCGGGGAGTCGGCAATATATTATGATAATTTGGGCAACGTACTGACAGAGAAACGTCATCATGATGCGGCCGAGGCGGCATATCGGCGTGCAATAGAGCTTGATTTTCACTACGCGTCATCGCACTACAATTTCGGCACTCTGTGCCTGAACACAGGGCGCGTTGACGGCGCGGAAGAAGCATTTCGTCGTGCGATCGCGTTACAGCCCGGGTTCATCGAGGCCTATCACAATCTGAGCTTTGTCCTCTCCACAACGGGGCGTCACGCAGAGGCAGAACAGACGTTGCAAACGGCGCGAGAATTCAATCCAACGTGTGCTCGCACATACCGGCGTCTTGGTAGATTGAAATTGCTGTCCAAGGACTATCGTGAAGCAGAGGTCCTTTTTCGTCGGGCGATTGAGCTTGAACCCAATGATGCTGCATCGCTGAGCGGTCTTGCCGCTGCGCTCACCGGACAAGGACGGATCGAGGAGGCGCTCGTTGCGAGTACATCAGCGCTCGCAATTGATCCTCGCCATGTCGACGCGTTGATCAATCGGGGCGCGGCGTTGCTCATGGCAGATCAACTCGATGGAGCTGAGGTCGCACTGCGATCGGCACTGGCTTTGGAGGGTAACCACTCAGTAGCCAAGTTTAATCTTTCTGTAATACTGCTTAAGCGCGGTCGATACGAAGAGGGGTGGGAATTGCATGAAGCACGCAACGATCTCGCCCAAGATTGCGTGAGCACGAGACCATTTCCGATTGACTTCTGCGAATGGCAAGGCGAATCGCTGCTGGGAAAATCGTTGCTTGTTCTCGGGGAGCAGGGATGCGGCGACATTCTACAGTTTTGTCGATACCTACCGATGCTAAAAGAGCTTGGTGCGGTGCGCGTGACAGTGGTCTGCCCAGAGAGTTTGAGGCGCCTTATTGAAAAGATGGATGGCGTAGATTCTTGTATGCGCCCCGAGAGCATGCGCGATCTCCCGCGGCATGATTTTTGGTGCTTCATCTCAAGCCTACCGTTGCGCTTCAAAACAACACTCTGTTCGATTCCGCGGAAGATGCCCTATCTCACCACTTCGATGGAGGCGCTGGCACGTTGGAGGGCACGTTTACCCGCAGGTGGGTTTAAGGTTGGCCTGGTCTGGGCCGGCGATCCGCGACAGCATATGCCGGATGCGAACCTCGTAGATCGCCGCCGCTCGCTTCATGCACGCGATTTCGAACCTTTGCTAAAGCTGCCTGGGGTGACTTTCGTCAGCCTGCAACTCGGCACGACCACGCGTCCACAGATCGAGGCAATCGAGCCGCATTTGCGTCCCTTGGACCCGATGGGAGAAGTTGCCGATTTCGCAGACACTGCCGCCATTATCGAATGCCTGGATCTCGTCGTCACGGTTGATACTTCGACAGCGCATCTCACGGGTGCGTTGAATCGTCCGGTATGGATTCTGTCGCGTTTTGATGGATGCTGGCGATGGCTTATCGGTCGTGACGACTCGCCTTGGTATCCATCAGCGCGGTTGTTCCGGCAAGAGCGTCCCGGAGAATGGGGCGACGTAATTGAACGTGTAACGAACGCCTTGGCGGTAGAGGTTGCACAATTTTCGCCTGTCCTCGACCAGCGACATCCAAGCGAAGATCCCGCCGGTGGAAGGTAGGGTGTGCGGGCGTCGTCTGGCGATCATGGGCGGCGACTGATCTGAAAATGCCTGCATGTTTTCGACGGAGCCGGGCACATGACGGACTGTTCACAGAGCTCGACGGCACTGATTTTCCGCGATTACCACGCGCCGACGGTGTATCGGTATATTGCTGCGCTGCGTGCAGCCTGAGTAAAGGTAATCAGTAATTACTAAGGATTGCTTCCCGATAGTCACGGGGATGGGCGGAGGCATTTGTCAGTGCGCGCGCGTCGCGAGTCGCGAATCCTGGCCGGGCGTTACAGCAATCCCCGCAGGTAGGAGTTCCACTCCAGGATGCGGCGGTCCCACGCGTAAAAGTGGTTGAAGTAATCGACTTGCTGTGCGCGCAAACGCTCGTTTTCGGCCCTTCGTTCCCGGATTGAACGGATTTCGTGATCCAGTACATGCGCGAAACGGCTTGCGTGGACCTGCATGTCTTCCGCAAACGGGTAGAGACGTGCAAAATTCGCGCAAGTTTCAGGCAATCCTCCGTACGCCGCGCAGACCGTAAGACACCCTGCGGACATTGCCTCGATGGCCGCGATACAGCTCGTCTCTGGCTCGAGATTGGGATACGCGAAGATATCGCTCTCACACAGCGCGAGACGCACCGTCGCGTTGGACTGTGCTCCGTGATAGCGGATACGAGGGTGAGCCACACAGCGTTCAAATAGCGAGCGATAGGGTTCGTCGCGTTTAGCCCAGCCATAGAGACTGAAGCTCGAAAAGACGTCGAGTTCGATGTCGGTATGGTGTGCCGCCAGATGCTCGAATACCGGTACAAGGACCGCGAGTCCGCGATCCGGCGCGCTGTGATAGATTAGCCGGACGCGATCAGCGCGCCGAGAGCGAAATGACCCGAACGGCTCAATCGCGTTTTGTAGGACCGTCATGTCCGCATACGGCACACCCGGGATCAGGTGATACAGCATCGCCTGGTAGTGCGATACGCAAACGATGCCCGCAAACATCGCACGATTGGCAGCCTGTTCGAGCAAGCCGGCTTCTTCCCGGCAAGGCTTGTTGTGCAACCACAGGATGCGCTTGCGGCGTGGATCGAGGTTCCGAACTCGACCCGGGATGATCTGAAAATGCTTCGCAAGTTCCGGATCCAGCCGAGCGTGCAGTGCATCCAGCATCAGTTCGGTGCCACCACGCGAGATTACGCTCTGTTCATTTGCTTCCATGTTAGCGGTCACCGCCGATGGCCGTTTCGGGAGTGACCGCAAGGGATGCACCAAAATCGCCGTGCCATGTGTACATACCCTGGTGGGACAATTTTGACTGGGTATCGACATAGACGCGACCGCCGATATCGCGCCAGCGACGGCAGAACGCGTAGTCTTCCGAAAGATATCGGCCCGTCGACGGCTCTACCATGACGTCGAAAAAGCGGTAGCAAAGATCGTGCATTTGGGTATTGTGCGGCCCATCTGGCACATATTTAAGCTCGGGTAGCCGTTCTACCATGGATTCGATCACAGTTCGCCGGATGCACATAAATCCCGTCGGCGCTTCGCTTACTTCGAGGAATCCGTCACTGTCGACATTGGTCGATACGCCATCGTGCGCGTTTACCGGGTAGCGTAAGTATCGCTGGGTGAAAGTCTCTCTGGTGAGACCAGCCGGAAGTTCCACTGGCCAGTCAAAGCGCTTGATAGGGTAGACCCCGGCAACGACATCCCGATCGGCCAACAACAGGCGGAAAACCTGATCGACGGAAAAACCGATATCGGCGTCGATCCAGAACAGATGTGTCAGGCTGGCGTCGAGCAGGAAGCGTGCAACGGCCTCGTTGCGTGCCCGCGTGATCAGGCTCTCGCCCGATTCTATTCGCACGACGCCCCGCATGCCGCTTTCCCACAGACCGTTGTTAAGTGCGAGCAAACTGTTCGCGAAGTTCGCTCCAACATTTCCGGCATAGCAGGGCGTCATGAACAGCGGCTTCATTGAGGAAAGGGCGGAGGGGTCAAGCATGATTGAATACCCGTTGTGGCGACATAGCAGGGCCTCGTGCAATATCGCGACAAGAAGAGGCCTGCAAAAGGAGACTGGTGGAAAACTCAACGCGAGGTAGCTTCGCAAAGGCCAGAGACCATATCGGTCAATGCATTTGGCGTCTATCGAAAAACCTGATCGGGTTGACGCACGTCTTGTCACGAATCATGGTGTACCACCCGGACGAACCCGCCGTGACGTCTCGAATCAAAGCAACATGCTGGTGCCGATCTTGGCGCCAATGGTTTTCGCTTATCTGCCTAAGGAACATGCAAATGAATCAATCTGCGGTAGCTGACGTCTACCGTCGATTCGCCGAACGGCGAGACCCCGAACTTTTTCGTTCCGAGGTCAAAATGACGATGTACTCGGATGCCATCCTTTTGACTTCACGCGAGTTGCCCCCATTATTAACGACATTGCAGGTGCTCTGGTTCACCGCTCTCAGCGAAGATTTGATGCTTCGAGGTGGTGTCTCGTATGGTCGCTACTGGGAACGTAGACACGGCGATCACTTGATGGTCGTTAGCGACGCCCTCGTTGCAGCGGTAAAAATCGAAGGAATGATCGGCGTACCGGCTATTGCCCTTGCGGACGACATTGAAATCCCGCTCGACTTTTGGGTCCCGAGATTCGCTCATGGACCATATGCCGTACCGCTGTTGCACTTTTGGAAACTGTGCCAAAGACGCTACCGGCGTTTTCAACAGAGGTAGGGAGCAGCACGTGAAAGATAGCGAGAATGACCCGCACAGCTTGATGCAATTCACAGGCGCAACGTGAACCTCGCAAGGTTGCGCGAATACAATTTCCCTTAAATCGACGAACTTAATCGACGAAAGTCAACCAGCAAAAAGTCAATCCGCCAACGCGAGCGTTCCACCACATCGCATTCTTCGCGATCGCGCGCGCGCCACCTCTCCGTCTCGCTCTCCTCAAGGCGAGGCAATCTCCGAACTCTCGCAAACAAAGCTGCTCGCCCGGTTCACATTGCCCTTGCCCACATAGCGCGCGAACGCCGGATAGCGGCACAGCGGCCGCGTGCGGCCATTGCTCGCTTCCGTGAGGTCGGTCATGAGCAGCGTTTCGGGCGCGACGCCGTGCGCGACCCAATCGTCGAGCGCGCCCAGCAAATCGACGGACGGAATGAATACGCCGTTGCCGTGCTGATAACCGGGCACCATGTAGAGACGCATGAAGCTGTCCACGCGCGCCTCGCCGTAACGCGCGACCAGCCCGTTGTAATAGGCGATGGTCTGGTTCGGGCTGATGACTTCGTCGGCGAGACCTTGCAGCGTGATGAGCTTGCCGCCGCGCGCCATGTAGTGCGACATGTCCGGGTTCATCGCGCCGATGGTCGCGGAAAGCGTCACGAGGCGCTGCTGATAGCGGCCCGGATGCGCCACGTCGAAATGCGACGAGTCGAAGGTCGGGTCGTGCGTGACGAAATACTTCACGTAGGCGTCGCCTTGCGCGTACAAATAGCCGTTGGCGATGAATTCGGGCTGCGGCAGCGGTTGCGGCGAATGCGCGAGGCCCAGGCCGCTCGTGAAGCGCGTGCCCTGAAACACGTTGTAGCCGTGATAACCCGTCACGTTCCATGCGAGCGCATAAGGCAGGCGCAAACCGTCGCGCAACTGTTCGAGCGTGGCCAGTTGCGGCGGCGTGAGGCAGTTGTCGATGTTGGACGGATCTTGCAGCTTGCAGCGCAGCGAGTCGACGATTTCCGGCTCTTTCGCGCGGCATGCCTGCACGTCGCTGATGAGACCGTCGGCCGCGCCGTCGAGCGCGTCGCAGGCCGCGAGCGTGCGCGCGTACACGCGTTCCAGCAGATGCGGCGGAATGAAGCCGCCCGGCGTGCGATATTCGTCCTGGCCGACTTCCACGCCCAAGAGCCGCACGCCCGAGAAGTTGAGCGCAGGCGCGTTGGCGATCACGCCGTCGTAGTCGTCGGGGTAGCGCTGGATTACCGTGTAGCCCTCGCGGCCGCCCGTCGATCCGCCGGCGAAATACATGTACTGCGGCGCGCGCCCGTAGCCGCGCTCGATCAGCGCGAGCGCCACGTCGTGCGTTTTCTTCAGATGCGCGTAGCCGAAGTTGGTCACTGCTTCGTCGAGCAGGCCGAAGTTCGCCTGCGAGGAATCGCCGATATGGCCCGAGTCGTCGCCGAAGGTGGCATAGCCGCGCGCGAGCGGCGCGCGGTCCGGCGAGAACGGCACGGGGCCGGTGCCCGTCACCACCACGCCGCTGTAGCCGCCGCCGCCGAATTGCAGCGCGCGGCCGTTCCAGCGGCTCGGCAGATTGATTTCGAAGCGGATATCGGGCGTGCCCGCCGTTTGCGGCCGGATCACGCCCGTGAGGCGGCAATAGTCGCCGTTCTGGTTGCCGGTGGCCGTGGCCGGAATCATGGCGGCGGTTTGCACGAGCGCGCCGCCCGTCGGCAAGCCGATGGCGGCGCTCGGCAGCAGCGCGCCCGCGAGATCGGCGCAATGCAGCGGCAGCGCGGGCGTGCGTTGCGCATGCGCGTGCGCGCTCGCCAGAAGCGTGAGCGTGGCGAGCGTCAGCGTGCGCAGCGCCGCGCGCGCGTGGAGCACAGGAAGCGCAGGAAGCGCTTTGTACAGCGCTGAGCCAGCCGCGACCGATGCGACCGGCTCGACCGAACCGCCCGACGCGCTCGAACCGACCGACCCGCCCGACCCGCCCGAATCGACTGAATCGACCGAACCGACTGAATCGACCGAACCGCCCGACGCGCCCGACGCGCCCGACGCGCCCGAATCGACCGGCGCGACCGAATCGACCGAATCGACCGACACGCCCGAATCGACCGAATCGACCGGCGCGCCCGAATCGACCGGCGCGACCGAACCGCCCGAACCGCCCGAACCGCCCGAACCGCCCGAACCGCCCGAACCGCCCGAACCGCCGGAAGCAATCGGCGGGCGGGCTTCGCCCGTCCCACGCCTCATCGGCAGCCGGCGCCGTTGACGGCCGCGCGCGCCTTGTGGCGTCCGAGCGTGCCGCGCCACGCTTTCGCGAGCATGAGCGTCGCGCCGATCGCCACGGCGTCGCCCGCGAGCGCCGCCGCGAATCCAGCCGCGCCGTGCAGCGCGCGCGGCGTGGCCGTATCGACGAAAAGCGAGATCATCGTGCCGCCGACGAAGCACACGAGCCCCGTGCGCCCCACGGTCACCACGGCGGGCAGGCGTTCGGCAAGGCGCGCGATCGTGCCGCGATGGACGAAATACGCGGCGAGGATAGCGATGCCGATAAAGTTGACGACGCGCGAGAAGGCGAGATGCTGTTTCATGGCACCGGGCAAAGGTTGAGTCAGAACGAGCAGCTTGACCGCCGCGAACGCCGCGACGGCCGCGAGCGCCGCCCGCAAGATCCAGCGCGCCGTGGCCGAAGCCTTGAAATCGGCGCTCATCGGATGCAGCCGGCAAAGTATGCCGAACACGAACATCAATTGCCAGGCGAACGGGTTGAACGACCAGTCGGGCAGATCGCTCACGCGCAGCAGCGCCGCGAGTTGCGGCGCGAGCGCCCAGATCACGAGGCTCGCGGTGAGCGCCGCGAACGGCGCGCGGCGGGCGAACGGCACCGCGGCTGGAATGCAGAGCGCAAATATGACATACATCGGCAGCACGCTCGACAAATAGGGCTGGCGCGCGAGCGAGAGAATATGCAGCGTTTCGCGCACCGGATGCGCGGCAAACGGCGCCCAGCCGCTCAGGTTTGCGGCGCTCGCGTTCAGGTGCAGCGCGGCGAGCAGCGCGCCGGAAAGCAGCGTGAGCACGGCGGTGAGCAGATACGCGCGGTAGATTTCCCAGCCGCGCTTGAAAAAGCGCCCTTGCGCCGCGCCCACGCCGCGATGCGAGAGCACCGCTTCGTACGCCGCCGCCGAGGCATAGCCGCCGAGAAACACGAACACTTCGGCGGAATCGCACAGCGCATAGGCGTGCAGCGTCAGATGCGAGAGCGCGCTGCCGGGAATGTGATCGAGCACGATCACGATCAGCACGATGCCGCGAAAAAAGTCGACTTCGATCGAACGTCCCGGACGGGATTCCATGTGGCCCTCGCGAAGCGTGCGGGCCGCCGCAGGTGTTGCCGCGACCGCGCGATGAAAGGAGAAGGCAAGCCAGCCGCGCTTGCTCTTTCCTCTCCGAACGGCAGTCGCAGATATTGTTCCCCGGAGATCGCGGCGCGGCCCGCAAAGTGTCCGTAAAAGCGGGAGATGGCGCGCGAGCCATTTCGTTGTCACGAACGCGCCAGATTGCGAACTGCGTTTCGGGAAATGCGGGCAGGGCGGGCAAGCGGGCAGGGAAGCGGGCAGGAAAGCGGGCAGGGAAGCGGGCAGGAAAGCGGGCAGGGAAGCGGACGCGAGACGAATGAAAGCGCAATGAAAAACGCGCCGTTCCGCATGAACCGAAACAGCGCGTTGGCAC
This sequence comes from Paraburkholderia sp. J41, assembly GCF_905220235.1. Taxonomy (NCBI): domain Bacteria; kingdom Pseudomonadati; phylum Pseudomonadota; class Betaproteobacteria; order Burkholderiales; family Burkholderiaceae; genus Paraburkholderia; species Paraburkholderia sp. J41. Next base: position 90,840 of record NZ_CAJMZE010000013.1, read on the forward strand.
GATATTGGACCGGACCGGACCGGACCGGATCACGTCGATGCGGCCGGGCGCAAAGCCCGCGGAGAAAGCCGGCGGCAGTGCGAGACGTGCGAGACGCGTCAGCCGCGCTTCCAGCCGTATTGAATGAAGGTGCGGCAGAGCAATTCCATGCCCTTGGCGTCGTCTTCGTCGAAGCGCGCGAGGTGCGGGCTGTCCACGTCCCAAACGCCGATCAGTTCGCCCTCGGGCGTGACGAGCGGCACGACGATCTCCGACTGCGAAGCGGAGTCGCAAGCGATATGGCCGGGGAACGCGTGTACGTCGCGCACGACCTGGGTTTCGCGCGTGGCCGCCGCCGTGCCGCACACGCCCTTGCCGAGCGGAATGCGCACGCAGGCAGGTTTGCCCTGGAACGGGCCGACCACGAGTTCGGCACCGTCGAACGAATAGAAGCCGGCCCAGTTCAGGCCGTCGAGCGAGTGGAACACGAGCGAGGCGAAGTTCGCGGCGTTCGCGATGACGTCGGATTCGCCTTCGATGAGCGAGCGCGCCTGTGCGGCAAGCGTTTCGTAACGGGCGGCTTTTTCGGCGGGCAAGGAATCGGAAATCGTGAACATGAGTCGGTCGATCGAGTTAAGGCGCGCCCGCCCGAACGGCGAACGCGTGGTGGAGCGAACCGCGATTTTATCAACATTGCGAAATTGCGCTGCGCTGTTCTACGCCATGTTTTCGCGCTTCGCTTTCGTGCCTTGTTTTCGTGCCTCGCTTTCGTGCCTTGTTTTCGTGCTTCGTTTTCGTGTCTCGTTGCGTGCCGCGCCGTGACCGGCCGGCATACAACTCAGTCCGCCCACGTATTCGATAAGGAATCCGAAGCTTGACGGCTCGCTTCGAACCAGGCGAACGCGTTGGCGGCGTCGGCGGGGCGCGCGTACCAGTAGCCTTGCGCCTCGTCGCAACCGTTTTCGACCAGGAAGTCGAGCTGGCGGCGCGTCTCCACGCCTTCGGCCACTACGCGCATGCCGAGCGTTTGCCCGAGCGCGAGCACGGCTTTCACGATCACCTCGTCCGCGTGCGAGCGGCCGATGCCTCTCACGAACGACATATCGAGCTTGAGCCGGTCCGCCATGAAGCTGCGGATATAGCCGAGGCTCGAATAGCCGGAGCCAAAATCGTCGATGGCGATGGAAAGGCCCATGTCGCGCAGCGCGCGCAGCGTCGCGAGCGAGCGCGGCGCCATCAGCACGCCTTCGGTGATCTCGAGTTCGATGTTGCGCGGGCTTACGCCGGTGCGCGCGAGCGTGGCCGCGACCATGCGCGGCAAATCCGAGCGCGCGAACTGCACGGGCGACACGTTCACGGAAACCACGATGTCGGGATAGTGCTGCGCCCACGCGCGCGTTTGGCGGCACGCCGCCTCAAACACGAATTCGCCGATCGGCACGATCAGCCCGTTTTCCTCCGCGAGCGGAATGAACAGCGCGGGGCTCACCGCGCCGCGCTCCGCGTCGTGCCAGCGCACGAGCGCCTCGAATCCCGAAGCTTCGCCCGTATGCGGATTCACGCGCGGCTGATACGCGAGCGTGAAGTCGCGCTGCGTCACCGCGCGCCGCAGCGCGTTCATGAGGCTCGTGCGTTCGAGATTCTGCGCGGCGAGATGCTCGTCGAACACCTGCATGCTGTTCGGGCCGACCGACTTCGCGCGGTACATGGCCGAATCGGCATATTTGAGCAAGGTGTCGGGGTCGCGCGAGTGGTCGGGGAACACGGCCACGCCCACGCTCGCCTGGGTCGCGACGACCTTGTTGCCGATGAGAAAGCCGTGGGTGAGCGACTCCTTCATCGCGGCCGCCGCGTCGACGAAACTGTCGAGGCCGCCGCGCCCGTACAGCACGGCCACGAATTCGTCGCCTGCATAGCGTGCAACGATTTCGCCGCTCGCGACGTGGTCCAGCAGGCGGCGCGCGACTTCGCAGAGCACTTCGTCGCCGGCGGCGTGGCCGAGCGAATCGTTGATCTCCTTGAAGTTGTCGAGGTCGAAGAAAGCCAGCGCCATTTTCTGGCGCTCCTTCATCGCGAGCTGAATCGTTTCGTGCAGCCGCGCGGTGAGGCCGAGCCGGTTCGGCAAATGCGTGAGCGCGTCCTCGCTGGCTTGCGTGCGCAACTGCTCCTGATAGCGGATGCGCTCGGACACGTCGCTGAACACGGTGACGCAATGCGTGGGCCGTTGATGCTCGTCGAGCACGGGCGCGACGTGCAGCGCGATCCAGTAAGGCGCGCCGTCGGGTTTGAAGCATTGCAGCAAGCCGGTCCCCTCGCTGGCCGATTGCATCGCAGTCCGAATGGTTTGCGCTTGCGCCGAAGCCGGGTCGATGCCGAGCATCGCCCAATGCTCGGCGCCCGTTGCGTCGCGCACGCTGCGGCCCGTGATGCGCTCGAACGCGCCGTTCGCATAGGTGATGGTGTTCTCGCCGTCGATGCGCTGCGAAATCACGACCGCGTTGTTGGTCGCTTCGAGCGCGCGGCTGCGAACGCGCAATTCGTCCTTCGCTTCTTCGTGCGCGGTGACGTCGTGCGCGGTCACGAAGCACGCTTCGCGGCCCGCATAGTCGAGCAGGTGATACGCGATATCCACGAAGAGGATGGAGCCGTCCGCGCGCTTGTGGCGGCGCACGCCGCCTGGGCCGCTGCGATGTCCCGATTCGACGGAGCGCTTGAGGTCGCGGCGGAATGCCTCGACGTCGGCGAGCGGGCGCAGTTCGTCGATGGACATCGCGCGCAATTGCTGCAACGTCGCGCCGTACTGGCGCTGCGCGGCCGCGTTGGCGGTAAGTATGGCCAGGTCGCGAACGTCGAATATCAGCATTGCAATGGGATGCTGCTCGAAATACTCGCGAAAACGCCGCTCGCCCTCTAGCGCGACGATCTTCGCCGCGTTGCGCGCGAGCGCCGCGCGGTGGCTCGTGTACAACGCGAAGATCAGCAACAGCGCGCCCGCCGCCGACGCCGCGATCAGCGACATCTTCTGGCGCGCGAGCTGCGCCTGCGCACTCATCTGCATCGCGCGAATCTGGTCGCGCTCCTGGCTGCGCAGTTCGGTGAGCAAGGTCATGATCGAACTGAGCGTGTCGTTGGCGTGCTGCAAGAGCGCCGGTTCGAGTTTCGAGCCGGCGTCGGCGAGCGCGATGTTGCGCGCGGCGGCGTCGAGCTGCTCGGGCCACACGGCGCTCAAGGTGCGCAACTCGCGGATCATGCGGGCGATGTGCGGGCCGCCCGCGAAGTCGCTTTCGAGCCGGTCATAAATGCCGGCCACGGCGGCGGCGCGTTTGATCGGCCACGCGCGCGACGTATAGCCGGCGATGCCCACGCCTTTGAGGAAGTCGGTATTGGCCGCCATGTGCAGCGTGAGCAGACCTTCGAGTTCGGTCGTCACGTTCAGCGCCTGTTGCAGCCGCTCGTCCTGCGCGCTGCGCGAGAGCGCGGCATTGATCGCCGCGCCCACGGAAAGGCACAGCACGATCGCCACGGCCAGCGCGATAAAAGGCGACTTGCCGATATAGCGGCGTGCTTTCCACGCCTTCGGCTCTCTCAATGTTCTGGTTTGCACTACGTTCATTGCCGCGAAAACGGGGAACGCCATGCCGTTCGCCTGACGCATTCGGTCGGCATGGGCGAAGGGAGATTTGCGGCGGTCTGCGCGCACCGTGGCGTGCGCAGACCCGGACGTTCAGCGCCCGTTCGACGCAAAGGCGGCGAACGGGCTTTCCAGCGTAATAACGGTTAGTTCGAGTGGCGCTTGAGTCAGTGTAAATACCTGGCTATCGCTTGGATATTCTTTACGCACGATGGACGGCCGGTAAAACGGGGATCGGTCATTTGTACTCGCATTGCATCGAAGATGCCGAAAAGAAGTTGGCATCCGCAATGTTGCGCTTCACCATGCGTTTAACCGTGAATCGGGCAGCCGTTGAATTGCCCGCGAAACGCGGCCGATATCTCATAAGCGGGCTTGCGCGAGCGCATGACGCCGCCAATCGGCCGGTGCGCGGCAATGCCATGCCATGGGCTGAACACCATGCCGTCGTCGATCGCTTTCGAGCGCGCCTCGCTCCATGCGGGTTGAGGCGCCGCGCGAATACGCGCCACGGCCACGTACGGGCTTTCTTCCTCGGGCCAGCGCACGGAGGCGTCCTCCACCGGCATGCGCTCGATATCGGTGGCGAGCTGCACGCGCACTTCCCACTCCGCGCCTTGCGTGGCGAAGAAAGTGCTCACGGCGTCGCGCAATGCGTTGGGATGACCGTTCGTGTCAAGCGGCGCATTCGTCAACGCGGTCAGTTCCGGCGAGACCGGCACAATGCTGAGTTTGGCGAAATAAGGACCGTAGAGCACAGGCACGGCGGTGTAAAACGTCTCGCCGAGAATATGTGTTTCGGGGTGGCCGCCCAAGCTCTTGAGCTTGCCGCTTTCGCCGCCCAGCGCTTCCACGACTTTCTCCACGCCGCGCAATACGCTCGAAAGGGCCTTCTTGCCGCCTGGCGCGCGGTCGGTGGTTTTGGCGAGCAGCGCAAGGTTCGAGGCGAATGCCTTCGGCGTGGGCGCCGTGAACATGGGCGCGTTGATCATCACGAAGTCCTGGCTCGTGTGCGACTCGCTGCCCGGCAGGCGCGCGCCTTCCACATCGGCAATCTTGACGGCAAGGCCGCGCGGCGTGGACACGCTGTCGTCGAGCACGTCGCCGGGATTCGTGGAAAGCCGCATGACGACGCGATAAGTGCGCGCCGTCGCGAACACGCCTTGCGCCAGTGGCGCGGGCAGATCGTCCAGCACGGTGAGTTCGCCGTCGAGCAGGCCGTGAGTTTTCGCATGCACGCTGCGCACCGCATGATGGTAGTCGTTCGCGGTGGTTTGCTGGATTTGCTGCAATGCCTCCACCAGGCGCTCGATTGTGTCCACCTCGTCGTCGGCAATATGTTCGAAGGTCGGGTCGAAGCGAAGCGGTTCGATGGCGAGCGGCGTGGACATGGCTGTCTCCGGTGGTGATATCGCTAAGAGATATCGCTAAGTGCGCGCCAGGCGCGCGCTGATGCACGCTGGTGCGCGCGGGTGCATATTCCCATGCATTACTGGCCGCCGCCCTTGATTTCGACGGAGCCGGTGCAGTCGATCAGCGCGGTGAAGTTCTTGTCGCCGGGCTGTTGATCGGGAGTGCGAAACGGTACGACCCAGTCGCGGTCGTCGCCGTCCCAGCGCGCGCCGTCCTGGATCGTGAACGACTTGCTCTTGAACGCGGGACCCGCTTCGCCGTCGATCTTGCCCTTGAGCGCGGTCTGTTGCCATTGCACGGTGTTGTTGGGGCAAACGCCGGCATCGGCGGGTTTGCGCGACCACGGCTTCATTTCGGCGAGCACGAAGGTCAGCACGATGAAGGCGGCGCATACGAGCGCGGAAAGCGTAACGGTCTTGCGCGGGCGACGTCGGGCGGCTTGCTGCATGGCGACTCCTGTTTAAGAAACACGTTTGCAGTCGATGACGCAAGCGCGGTGCCCGACGGCAAATCGGCCGGGAGCTTTCGTTGGTGCGTCCAGTTGGTGCGTCGGATTTATGCGTCCGGTCGGTGCGTCCGGTCGGTGTGCCCGCGCGAACGGCGCATGAGGCGTGATTGCTTCGCTTTGGTGCGCGTTTTGTTCGACGGTTGTTCGATGGAGCGGCGGGCGCGGCCTTTGCGCTTTCGCCGTCGAGAGCATTCCCACTGCGCTTTGGCTGCGCCACCAGGAGAGAAGAGATGAACGGACATCGCACCTTGCTCGCTACCGTCGCCGCTGTTTCCACCATGGTTTCCGCCATGCTGGTAGCGGAACCCGCGCTTGCACAAAACGCTCCGGCGGATACGGCCGGAGCGGCGGCGAGCACGACCACCACCGCGCCGACCAAGGCGCAACGCAAGCAGGCGCGCAAGGACGCCCGCGCACGCAGGAATGCCGAGTTGAGCAAGCTGGAGAAGAACGGCTATAACCCGGCCACGGGCAACGATGCGAATTATCCGGAAGACATCCAGAACGCGGAAAAGAAGGCCAATGCGGGCCAAGGCGCGAGCCAGTAATTTTTATGCACGCTAACTCCGGTTGCGCGGTTGCAACCGGAGTGCCGGACTCATTCGAGTTAAATGATTCGCGCAGGAACCCGATAATTCCGGAGCCGTTATTTCAAACGACGCGCGATCAGACTCGCCAGCTTTCGAACCACACGCTTCGATTGCGTCAACAACAATTTCGCCTCCACACAGCGCCCGCGAAGCGTGAGCACGATCACGCGCGTTTCGTGCAAGGTTTGGCGGTCGGCCCAGCGTGCCTTATAGTCGCCGTGGAGCGGACGAAAATCGAAATCCCGGCCGTGTGCGTGCGCCCAGCGCGCCACATATTCCACCAGCAGATTGCCGACTGAATAGGCGCTAAAGGCGTCGTCATAAGTCGTGATGAAATATTCGACCTGGCGCGCGCCCACGAGATTGACCGACGCGGCCACCGTCTGCCCGTTCACTTTGACACACGCGACCAGCGGCGTGCGTAAAAGGTCGATTTGCCCGGCAAGTGCGATAAAAAAGTCGCGCACGTCGTCACGCATCAAATAAGGCGTTTCAATGCCGCGTTTAATCGCCCACGTCCGTTTATTTGCGAACAGCCAGGTCAATACCTCGCGCGTATCCTCCACGCTTTCGCACCAGCCGCAATGCAGGTCGCCTTCACGAGCGAGACGCCTGGCGCTATAGCGCAGCGCGGATCGAAACGCGGAAGGGCGCGTGGCCAGAAAGTCGTTCCATGACGCGTAATTCCGCAAGCCGATTGCGTAGCCTGGCAGGACGCGCGCGCGAGCGGGCAGCCAGCGCGACGCCCATGCTTGCGGCGCGCGATCGAGGGCGACGGCGAGCGCGCTGCCCTGCGCGAGCATGGGTATGTCGAGTAAATCCGCGTGAACATGGCGAATCGAATCGACCGCGGCCGCATAAAGGTCCGCGCGCCGTGCGTCTTTCACGATGGGGCCGCCGTATTCCTCGCCGCAGCCGCAGCCCAAAGGCCGCGCGACGCGCAGCAAGCCTTCGGACGCGATGAAAACAGGCCATAGCGCGACGAGTTCGCCGGCTTCGAATACACGGGCAATTTCCACCACGGCGCCATTTGCGAGCGCGGTCGCAAACGCGAGTTCGCCGTATTCGAAACAGGCAAACGGCGAGCCGGATTCCGGGGCGCCGCTCAACGCGAGCCATTGCGGCTCCAGCGCGCGAAACGATTCGAGCGAATCGCAGCGCACCAATTCGTTTCGAAACGACGTTGCGGCAGCGTCGAGCGCATTTGACGCGAGGGTTGTGGTCGTCATGACTTATTCGAGTGAGGCGCTCAGGCTATCTTTCACAGCGATGCGGCGCGCTCGGTCCATAAACACGTCGGGCCGCGCCCCGCGGCGGCTTTGCCAGATCACCACGCTTTCCTCGATTTCCGGGCCATAGCCCACTTCGCGGCGATCGTAAGCGAACACGCCCGCAAACCAGCGCTGCAAATACGTGGAGCGATCGAATACCGCGCCGCAAACCGGATTGTCGTAAATCACGAAGAGATGCTGGATTTCGCCGCTCGCCAGGCCCGCTTCGAGTTTATCGAGCAGCGTAGCCATGAGGTCGGGGCCGAACGGGTTGAAGAGAAACACGGCCACGTGTCCGGCGGGCAATTGCAACTCGCTTACACCTTGCGCGAACGCGCGCATGGGCGGCCGATAGGGAAAACGCTGCGCAATCTTCATGGCGTTGGCATTGGCGACGCGCACGAGATTGGCGCTGATGTCGTACCCCAACGCGAGCGCGAACGAATATTCGGAAGCGACGATGAGCGGCCGGCCCTTGCCGCAGCCGATATCGACGAACGTATAGCCGGTCACGTTGCCGAGCGTGTCGAGCGCGCGCCGGATGATGGTGGGCTGCGAACCCATGTAGGGACACAACTGGCCGGCGAACCGCGCGTCGCGTTGCGTGGGCGCGTCGACGAGGCCGCTCGTGTCGGTGCCGTATTCGAGGTCGATGGGATGGCGGCGCAGACAACCCGAGTACACGGCGCGCAGCAGCGGCACGCGCGTGCAGACGCGCCGGATGGGCGGGGCGAACATCGCGCGCTGCACGCGGTCGGGCAGTCGCGCAACGACGTTCAGCAACGTCCGTTTAAGCACGGGTTTGAGCGCGAGACGGGGGCCGTTTTTCGAGCCGCTTCTCGTCGGTTCGATGGCTGGCCCGCGATCTTTTCCACTATGGGGTTCGTCGGTCGTCGTTCGCATGGATTCGTCCGCCTGCAAGGTAGCGCCAATGCCAGGAGCCAATAACGGGAGCCCATACAAGGGTCCGCGCAACAGCATCGCGCGACGCACCGCGGTGGTGCCGCCAAACATCGGTTGAATTACGACAAACCGGCGATATCGCGGGCGCACCGCTTCGCCTGCGCGAGCCGCGCGTCGTTCGCCAGCTTCTAGTGCGATTCCGCCACGCGACGTGTCCCCTCATTGATCTTCGCGGTGAACTAGCCCATATTCAAAACGTCTTGATACGTCCATTGAAGCTGCGGCTCTCCTCATGTTCGACGAATCCGGCCCCGGCGACGAGGCCCCCGAGCAATGCCGTTACTGCGGCGCCCGCATGAAAGTGCCGCTGATCTTCTGTCCTCAGTGCGGCGCGAATCTGCTTGCCGCGACACCGGCGTTTCCGGGCGAGTCGATCGAGCCTCCGCCATCGCAAGACGGTCTTGCGCAGCGCGTATTCAGTGCGCTGCCGGGCATGGCGCCGAAAGCGGGCATGCCCGGCGATGCCCTGGCTTTCGACTACGCCTCGCACGACGAAAGCGAACTGCGCCGCCCGCGCGTGCCGGGCTATGCGTGGGCCGCGTTGGCGGCGATTGGGCTGGCCGTGATCGCGTATGCGATGTTTCATCGCGGCGCGTCGGCGCCGGCGCCCGGCGTTCAGATCATCGAAGGCGCGGTGCAGCGGCCGCCAGGCGCGCAGGCCTCCGCCACCGCGGGAGCGCTTGCTGTGCAGCACAGCGCGCCGCCCGCGCAAGCGGTAAGCGCCCAGCGCGACGACGTTGCGCTGCCGAAAAATTCGTTCGTACAACGTAGTATTGCGGTGAGCAATAACGCCCCGAATGCGGGCAACCTCACTACACGCGCATCCCTCGCGCGCAATCTGGCGAACGCCCGCGCCAGTCTCGACCGCAATAGTCTCTGGCCCGCGCGCAAGTCGCTGATGAGCGCGCTTGCCGTGCAACCGGGCAATGGCGAGGCGCAGCAGTTGCGCGCCGAACTCGCGGCGCGCGAGCAGCAGCGCGACGTCTTGCTCGCGGACGCGCGTCAATGCGCGCGTTCGCAGCAGTGGTGGTGCGTGCGGCAAAGTGCGGGCCGGGCCGCAAGCGTCGACGTTTCGAGCCGTGAAGCGAAGCGCCTGCTCGCGCGCGCTTCCGCGCAGCCGGTGCGCGCGTCGAATCCGGTGCGCGCCATCATGAACTGGTTCGAGGCGCATGCGGCCGCGCCGCAAGCCGCAACGGACGACCGCGCGCGCAGCGACAACTCGCTCTATCAGCATTGAGGTCGCGCCTTGGCCGGTGCGCGACCTCATTCGAGAAAAATAGTTAGGGTAGCGAAATAGTCAGATTCGCCGATTGCGGCCCGAGCTTGATCAATTGCGTGTAGGGCGCGAGCGTGTGCAGCGTGTTGTCGCGCAGCCACGTGCTGAGGCCGAGCCAGGTGAGCACGCCCACGAGCGCGAACACGGCGCCGATGCTCCAGAGCGGCACTTCGCGTTTGAGCCGGTGCGCGACTTGATCGGGCAGCGGCCAGTGCGGCGCGAAGGGCGCGCGCTTGCCCTTCATGTGCGCGATTTCGTCGCCGAGGCGCGCGGTGAGATACGCGAGCTTTTCCGGGCCTTCGAGCATGTATTTGCCCTGGAAGCCGAGCAACAGGCACATGTGGAAAACTTCGAGCGATTGCAGGCGCGCCGCGCCCTGTGCGCGGCAATCTTCGAGATACTGAAAAAACTTTTCGCCCGCGAGTTGTTCGCCGAACAGCACGAGTTGCAGCGGGCGCCGCTCCCATTCGCCCCGAATGCGAAACGCGGACGACAGCACCGATTCGTCCACCGCCGCGCAGAACGCGAATTTCGCCGCGTACACATCTTCGGCGGCGACGTTGAGCTTTTTCGCGCCGCGCTCGAAGTCGCCCAGAAACTGCTGAACGCGCGCGCCAAATTCGGCGGCCTCGCCGGGCTCACGGCCGTTCTTGAGCAAAAACAGCATGAAAAAGCCGTCGTACAGCAAGTCGAGCAGCGAGCGCACCTGATAAGCGGGTTCGGCGTGGCTCGCGGGCGGCGTCGCGGTGGAAGGCGCGGCGCTGCCGAACAGGGAAGGGGCGTGGCTCATGACGTCACCGCGATCAGTTCGAGTTTAAGATCGTTGATGCCCGAGGGCGCATACACCATGGCCGATTGCGATTGCACCATGCGCTCATAAAGCGCGCCGCGCGATTCGAACGAGAAGTAGCACGCACCGGGCCGCACCGGGATTGCCGGCGGCACCTGCGGCGTGTAGACGAGCCGCACGCCGGGCATGGCCGAGAGCACGAGCTTGTCCACGTCGTCGGGGGCGCCCACCTTGAAGCGCGCAGGCACCGCATCGACGAGATCGACGGCCGGCATGTCCGCCGAAACCGCGAGATAGAACGTGGTCTTGTCGTCGATCTTGCCCGAGTCGAGCCGGCCGATATGAAACGACGGCCGCACTTCCTCCAGCGCGATGGCGAAGTACTGCGTGGAGATCACGGTTTCGAGCAGGTCGCGCAGGATCTGGTCGAGGCGCGCGAAGCCGGGGCCCGGATCGTCGTGGCGATACGCGGGCAGGTCGGCGAGCGTGTACCCCTTCGAAAACGTCATCAACTGGCCCGCGAGGCGCAGCAACTCGTGAAAGAGCCGCTCGGGATGCAGCGAGGCGTGCTGGTACAAATGCGCGAGCGTGGCGAACGCGCCGCTCGCGGTATGCAGCAGCCAGAACGATGCGATGTCGCCCGAACGGAATTCGATGATGTTCTTGGTGGGCTCGCGATGAAAGCCGTAAAGCGCGTTGACCTTGGCCTGCAATGCGTCGATCAGGCGGCGCAACCGCTGATGCAGCAATGGCGACGCTTCGATCGCGAGGCTCGGCGCCACGAAACTCTCGTCCACCTCGAAACCCGAGGTGGCCGTGCGGCGCACGCGCACGAGCGGCACCGCGAGCAGTTGATCGCGCGGCTCGCTATGCGCGATGAGCTTCACGTTGGTCTTGAGAAAGGTGACGTCGGCTTGCGCGGCGTCCGTGTAATGGTCGGCCACGCTCGCCTGTTCGCTCACGTAGCGCGCGACGAAGCCCGCGTTGCGGTCGGCCGCGTAATTCGTACCGGTCTCGCGCACGGGATGCAGCGCGAGGTAGAAGGTGAATTCGTTGATGCCTTCGGGCAGCGTGTCGAGCGCGACGGGCGGCGGCAGGTCGTCGGCTTGCGGCGCGCTGTAGAGCGTGCCGTCCGGGAACACCAGCGAAATCTGGCTCATGTGCAGCATGTTGCTGCCAAGCGCGTCGTGATCGAGCCGCGCGGTGCGCACGCCCCAGTTATACGGCTGAATGGCCTGAATCGATTCGAACAGGCGCGCCTCGTGATAAGCGTCCTGCCGCTGGAAGTGCTGAGGCCTCAGAAAAAGGCCTTCTCCCCAAAGCACTTTCGATGAATAACTCATGACAATTATGTTATCAGTGTGATTCGGGTCGCGCCGCGCCGCTCATCAGCGCCTGCTTTAAATAATCCGCTTTCGCGCTATTCATGCGCTTCTGGTACGGCTTTCGATCCGGGGTTCATCCGCAACTCACCGAGGACAGTAAATTCAGCGATTGCGCCGGCAAACCCTGTTCCGCCGGGATCACGGCGCCGCTCGTGACCGTCATTGCGCAATTGTGAAGGCCGACCATTATGCCGGATTTTTCCGATTTCGCCGGATCGAAGGCAAATTTCCAGCGCTGCATGGCCGGATCGCGAAATAGCGCGACGATTCCGAATGCCTGCGCCTCACGCGAAACCTTTTCGGTGGCGTTATAACGCTGGCCCGGAATCACCGTAATCTCGCGCACGTTCAGCAGATCCGCGCCGAGTGCGCTTTTCTCTTTCGCCGGGTCGGTAAAGGTATCGAAGGGCGCTTGCTGGAACGAAGTGGGGTCCTTCAGCACGTAAAGGCGCACGACGAGTGCGAGCGGCTTGCTGTCGTTCGCGGCATTGAGATTTTTGGCCGCAAAGAGCGTAATGGCCACGTTGCGCGGGGGTTTCTGGGCATCCGGCACGTCGGGCTTGCCGAAGCCGGCAAGCTGCATGGCGGCCGAGGCGGCGCTGCCGAGCGCGGGCACCGCCGCCGCGCAGCCGGCCAGCGCCGCGCTCGCCATCGACACGCATGCAAGCTGAATAATGCGCGCCTTCATTATCGGCACCATGCCGCCAATACCGGCTTCTTCATGAGCGAATGCGCGATGCATTGCATGGTAATCCCCCGTCGATACGAACCCGATTATATGGGCGGAAATTTTTTCCACTCAATTGTTAATTCAATCCAGCGATCGAGAAATAATTTCCTTATTGTCCGCCGTTGCGCCGTCAACTCCGTTTGACGATTTTATTTGGAACGCACAACTTGTAATGAGAAGTTGAATTATCGAAATTTGGCCTGTACTATACCCGCGCATTGGAGCTAAAGCAAAAGAACTCTGGTTCCTTCCTCCGAATTAAAAATTACACGCTGGTGAAAGAACGATGATAAACAGGTTCATTTCCAGGCTTTCCGGGGTGGTGCTGGCATGCGGAGTGGTCGCGGGCTGTGCTACGCAGGACAAAAACCTCGCCGCGTCGCCGGAGATATACAACAAGGCGTTAGCCGATGCCGACGCCGCATCGAAGAACGGCGACCAGGATAAGGCCGTCGCGCTTTATCAGAAACTCGCCGAAAGCGATCCCACGCGCGAGGAGCCGTGGTCGCACATCGCGCAGATCCAGTTCCAGCAGCAGCATTACGGTCAGGCTATCGTTGCCGCGCAGGAAGCGCTGCAACGCGATCAAACCGATCGCGCCGCGAAAAGCGTGCTGGCGGTCGCGGGTTTGCGCGTGGCCACGGAATCGCTCGGCGAACTACGTCAGGACGCCTCGCTGCAAGGCGACGCGAAGTCCGACGCGCAAGCGCTCGCGAAGCAGTTGCGCGACACGCTCGGCGAAGATTCGCTGTTCCCGCCCGAGCAGGCCGAAAAGCCCGTGCCGAAGAAGCGCCGCATCGTGCGACGCGCGGTCAGGCCCGCGCCGAAGGCAACCGAAACCGCGGCCGAGACGAGCGCGGGCGCGAGCGCGAGCGCGAGCGCTACCGCGGCGGCTCCGGCCGCGCCCGCACCGGTCAAGCCGGCAACGCCGGCGAAGGCGGGCGGCGCGTCCGATCCGTTCAGCGCCTTGCGTTGATCCGTATGCGCGGCGCGCGCCGCGCAGCGATTCGCTTATTCATGACCGGTCGTGACCGGTCGTGACCGGAACAGGGGAACCCTCGATGGCCAAGAAAGAAAGTATCCAGAAGCGCTTGCAGAAAGTGCGGCCGCCGCGCGTGCAGTTGACCTACGAGGTCGAGCGCGGCGATGCGATCGAGGTAAAGGAGCTGCCGTTCGTGGTCGGCGTGATGGGCGATCTCGCGGGGCAATCGGAAGTGGAGCAGCCGCGTCTGCGCGATCGCAAGTTCGTGAGCATCGACCGCGACAACTTCGACGACGTGATGAAGGGCATCGAGCCGCGCGCGGCCTTCCAGGTGGAGAATCGCCTGAGCGAGGCGGGCGGCAAGTTCGCCGTGGACCTGCGTTTTCGTTCGATGTCCGACTTCAACCCCGACGAAGTCGTCGAGCAGATCGAACCGCTGCGCCGCCTGCTCGAAGCGCGTTCGAAGCTCGCCGATCTGCGCAACAAGCTCGCCGGCAACGACAAGCTCGAAGACCTGCTGAGCGAAGTGCTCGCGAACACGCAGCAGTTGCAGACGCTCGCGGGCAGCGGCGAAGCGGCGGGCAACGGCGCGGACGCCCGCGCGAACGATCCCGCGAACGACGGCGAATAAGCTTCGGAGACCGAAATGAATCAGCAGACTGGCGCGGCACGCGCCGTGGCCGTGGAAGAAACGCAAGCCATGCCTTCGCTGCTCGACGAGATCGTCGAAAAAAGCAAGGTCGCCAAATCGGAGTCGGAACACGCCCGCGCGAAAGACCTGATCGGCGAACTCGTGAATCAGGTGCTCGAAGGCACCGTGGTGGTGTCGAACAATCTTTCGGCGACCATCGACGCACGCGTGGCCGAACTCGACCGCCTGATCTCCGACCAGTTGAGCGCGGTGATGCACGCGCCGGAATTCCAGCGTCTGGAAGGCACCTGGCGCGGGCTGGATTATCTGTGCAAGGAAAGCAATACCGGTTCGACCATCAAGATCAAGGCCCTGCACGCGCCCAAGCGCGATATCGTGCGCGACTTCAAGACGGCCGTCGAATTCGATCAAAGCGCGCTCTTCAAGAAAGTGTACGAAGAGGAATTCGGCACGTTTGGCGGTGCGCCTTTCGGCACGCTGATCGGCGACTATGAAATCACGCGCCAGCCCGAGGACATGTATTTCATCGAGCAGATGTCGCATGTCGCGGCGGCCGCGCATGCGCCGTTCATCGCCTCGGCATCGCCGGAATTGCTCGGTCTGGAATCGTTCGCCGATCTCGGCCGTCCGCGCGATCTGGGCAAGGTGTTCGACACGGTCGAATACGCGAAGTGGAAGTCGTTCCGCGACGCCGAAGATTCGCGTTACGTGGGTCTCACGCTGCCGCGCTTCCTCGGCCGCTTGCCGTTCAATCCGAAAGACGGCGCAACGGCGGAAGGCTTCAACTTCGTGGAGAACGTGGACGGCACCGACCACGGCAAATACCTCTGGTGCAACGCGGCGTGGGCATTCGCCGCGCGCCTCACGGCGGCATTCGACGACTTCGGCTGGTGCGCCGCCATTCGCGGCGTGGAAGGCGGCGGTCTGGTCGAGGACTTGCCCACGCACACGTTCAAGACCGACGACGGCGAAGTCGCGCTCAAGTGCCCGACCGAAATTGCCATCACGGACCGCCGCGAAAAGGAATTGAGCGACCTCGGCTTCATTCCGCTCGTGCATTGCAAGAACTCCGACTACGCCGCGTTCTTCGCCGCGCAATCGGTGCAAAAGCCCCGGAAATACAGCACGGACAGCGCGAACGCGAACGCGGTGCTTTCCGCTCAGCTTCAATACATTTTCTCGGTTTCGCGGGTCGCGCATTATCTGAAGGCGATGATGCGCGACAAGATCGGCAGCTTTGCTTCGGCGCAAAACGTCGAAGTGTTCCTGAACCGCTGGATTTCGCAGTACGTGCTGCTCGACGACAACGCCACCCAGGAACAGAAGGCGCAATTCCCGCTGCGCGAAGCGTCGGTGCAAGTGGCGGAAGTGCCGGGCAAGCCGGGCGTGTATCGCTCGGTGGCGTTTTTGCGGCCGCATTTCCAGCTCGACGAACTGTCGATTTCGTTGCGCCTCGTGGCCGACTTGCCGAAGCCCGCGAATTCGTAACGGCGCGGGAGGCGCGTCGCCGCGCCGGCGGCGTGGCGCACCAGACCCCCCGCGAGCGGAGTTGGGGCTGGCGAACGCCGCGCCATAAGTAGTCCGAACCAAGCAGTCCGAACGAGCCGATCCGCCGCCCGGCGGTTCGCTCCGATAAGCGTGCGAGTGAAAAGGGCTCGCAGGCACCGTGCAAACCACCTCTCTGGGGAGTCGAGGCATCATGAAGGACATCTATCTAAAATTCGGTAATCCGGCGATCAAGGGCGAGTCGCAAGACAAGGACCACGCGGGCTGGATCGAAATCGATACGTGGAATCACTCGATCCTGCAACCTCGCTCCGCAACGGCTTCGACGGCGGGCGGCCACACGGCCGAGCGCTGCGAGCACGCCGACATGCGCTTCACGAAGGACATCGACGTCGTGAGCCCGCTGCTGTACCAGCACGCCTCGGGCGGCACCACGTTCGATGAAGTCACGATCGACTTCATGCGCTCGGACGGCGAAGGCAACCGCATCAAGTACCTCGAAATCAAGCTCAAGTACGTGATCATTTCCAGCATCACGCCGGAAGTCGTGGGCGAAGGCCTGCCGAGCGAGCAATTCTCGCTCAAGTACGCCGCCGTGCAATGGAAGTACACGCAGCAGAAGATCGGCGGCAATCAGGGCGGCAACGCGCAAGGCGCCTGGAGCCTCACGAAGAACGACAAGACGTACGCGGTATGACGCGCACGTTCACGCATGACGAGGCGGCCTTGGCCGCTTCGCCGTTTGCCTGACCGGTTCGACGCGGCACGCCATGAAGCGTTTCGAACCCGGTTTGCTCGACAAGCTTTTCGACGACGATCCGCACTCGCCCGCGGCGGCGGTCGTGCGGCAATTGTCCATGGACGAGCTGAAGGCGACCGTGGCGCGCGATCTCGAATCGATCCTGAATACGCGCATTGCGTTCACCGAGCACGAGCTTGCCGCGTTGCCCGAGTGCCGCCGCTCGATTCTCACGTACGGGCTCAACGATTTCGCGGGGCTGAGCCTCGCGAGCCACTACGACCGCGCGTTCATCTGCAAGTCGATCCAGCAGGCAATCGAGCGGCACGAGCCGCGCTTGCAGCGCGTGAGCGTGACGCTCGAACTGAACGAAGCGTCCACGAGTTCGCTGTACTTCGCGATTCAGGCGCTGCTGGTGGTGCATCCGGCCGAGGAGCCGGTCAATTTCGACGCGATGCTGCAACCTTCCACGTTGCAGTATTCGGTCACGCGGGCCCGCGCGAAGGCATGACGCGGCGCGCGAATAGCGTTTAGGGGCGGGGGAGTGCATGGAAGCGTTGTTGCCGTACTACGAGCGCGAGTTGTCGTTTCTGCGGCGCTACTCGCGCGAATTCGCCCAGCGCTATCCGAAGATCGCGGGCCGTCTCGCGTTGACCGGCGAGCATTGCGAAGACCCGCACGTGGAACGCATGATCGAGTCGTTCGCGCTGCTCGGCGCGCGCATCAACAAACGGCTCGACGACGATTACCCCGAATTTACCGAAGCGCTGCTCGAAGTGCTGTACCCGCATTATTTGCGGCCCTTTCCCTCGTGCTCTGTCGCGCAACTCGGCGACGCGGCGTCGTTCGGCAATCTGACCGAGCCCGCGCTGATCGAGCGCGGCACCGAACTCAAGTCGCGGCCCATACGCGGCGTGCAGTGCCGTTTTCGCACGGCCTACGACGTAACGCTCGCGCCCATTCGCATCTCGGAAGCGCGCTTCATGCCGGCCGCGATTGCGCCTGGCGCAACCGTCCTGCCGCAGAACGCCGCCGGCGTGATTTCGATCACCTTCGAATCCACGGCACAGCAATTCGATCTGGGCGCCTTGAAAAGCGGCCCATTGCGCGTGTATCTGCAAGGCGAACAATCGTTTATCGCGGCGCTCGGCGACAGTCTGTTCGTCAATGCGATTGCGGCGTACGCCGAGCCCGAGCGCAACGGCCGCTGGCGCGCGCTCTCTTCGCTGCCGTTCGCGCAGGCGGGTTTCGACGAAAGCGAGGCGCTCATTGACTACCCCGCGAAGTCGCATCCCGCTTATCGCTTGCTCACCGAGTATTTTGCGTTTCCCGAGAAGTTCGATTTCGTCGATTTCGATCTCGACAAGATGACGCGCGCCGTGGGCCGCTGCCGCCGTCTCACGCTGCACATCGTGCTCAAGGACGTGCGCAGCGACTCGCACGCGGCGCGCCTGCTCGACTCGCTGGCGGCGCATCATTTGCGGCTTTTCTGCACGCCGGTCGTCAATCTGTTCAAGCAGCACGGCGAGCCGATCCGCCTCGATCATCATGCCGTGTCGTATCCCGTCGTGGCGGAGGCGCGCCGTGCGTTCGCCTACGAAGTGTATTCGATCGACTCCGTGCAGCTCGTGCGCCAGCGCGCGCATGACGAGTCGGTGATCGAGTTTCGGCCGTTTTATTCGTTGCGTCACGGCGAATCCACGCGCGCGGGCCATTACTGGTTTTCGCGGCGCGACGAGTGGGTGGCGCAAAAAAGCCCCGGCTACGAAACGGAAATCTCGATTGTCGATATCGACTTCGATCCCGTGCAAGAGCAGACGGAAACACTGAGTCTCGACCTCACCTGCACGAATCGCGATCTGCCTTCGGGGCTTTCGATCGGGCTGGAAGGCGGCGATCTGTTCATTGATGGCGGCACGATCACCAACCGCATCGCGCTGCTGTTGCGCCCCACGCCGTGCGTGCGTTTCGAGCGCCGCCAGGCCGCGCATTGGCGGCTCGTTTCGCATCTCGCGCTCAATCATGTTTCGCTCGCGAGCGAAGGCGCCACGACGCTCAAGGAAATGCTCGCGCTCTACGACTTGCGGCGCTCGGCGGTTTCGGCGCGGCATGTGGACGGCATCGTGAATGTCGAGCAGCGCGCGGCCGTGCAGTGGCTGCCCGGCAAGCCGTTCGCGACCTTCGTGCGCGGACTCGAAATACGGCTCACCGTGGACGAGGACCATTTTGTCGGTGCGAGCCTGGGAACGTTCGTGCGCGTGATCGACGTGTTCTTCGGTCTTTACGTTCATATCAATAGTTTCGTGCAACTGGTGGTCGTCTCGCGGCGCACCGGCGAGGAGATCATGCGATGCTTGCCCCGCAGCGGCGAATCGATTCTGGCGTAATCGGGCGGCTGCTCGACGAGCCGCATCGCTTCGGTTTTTTTCAGGCGGTGCGGCTGCTCGAACGCTGGTTCGTCGACAACACCGACACGCGCCAGCGCGATGTGCTGCCGCGGCGCATTGCGTTTCGCAACACGCTTTCGCTCGGTTTTCCGCCGAGCGAAATCGAGCAAGCCACTTCTTACGATGCCGCCGGCGACGCGCTCGGCAATGCGGAACAGCGCGCGGCCGCGCTCGCTTCGGGCGAGTTCGAGCGCGTCGATCTCACGCCCGCGTTCTTCGGCTTGCTCGGTGCGCAAGGCGCGTTGCCGCTGAGCTATACCGAGCAGATTTCGGCGCGCGAGCATTTGCGGCGCGATCGCGCGGCGCGCGAATTCTTCGACGTGTTTTCGAATCGCGCCACGGCGCTGTTCTATTCGGCGTGGAAGAAATATCGTTTGCCGCTGCATTACGAACTCGATCGCGACGAACGTTATTTGCCTTTGCTGCTGGCGCTCGCGGGCGTGGCCGGCGAGTCCGCGCGCGAGGGGCTGCACGAGGGCGAGGGGGCGATCTTCGACGAATCGATCGCGGGTCATGCGGTAGCGGCGCGCCATCAGCCCGTTTCCGCCGCCTGGCTGCGCAACACGCTTTCGGAGTATTTCGACGTGCCCATGCGCGTCGAGCAGTTCGTCGGCAAATGGTACGACGTGCCGCCCGATCAGCTTTCGATGCTGGGGCGGCGCAATGTCGTGCTGGGCGCAACGGCGCTCGCGGGCGAACGCGTGTGGCAGCGCGACATGCGCGCGCGTCTCGTGATCGGCCCGCTTTCCAAGGCGCAGTACGAAGCGTTCCTGCCCGGCGCGGAGCACGCGGTTGCGCTGGAGCGCATGCTCACGCTGCTCGCGCGCGTGACGCTCGAATACGAGGTGCTGCTTGTCCTGCGCCGCGAAGAGGTGAGCGGCAGCCGACTGGGCGCGGGCGCGCGACTGGGCTGGGATGCGTTTCTTTCGACGCATGAAGCCGATTGCGATCGCGCCGACGCGCGTTATGAATTGCACGTGATTCACTGACCACGATGACAAAATCGACGAGGCCACAGCGCACATGATGAGCACGCCCTTGAAGACCCTGATCGCGAAGCTCGATACGACTTGCCGGATTGCCGCCGAACGCGCCGCGAGCCTGTGCCTTTCGCGTGGCCATTACGAGGTGGATCTCGAACATCTCTTTCTTGCGTTGCTCGAAGCGCAGAGAAGCGACTTCGTGTGCGCGCTGCGTGCGTCGCGCGTCGATGCGCATGCGTTGCGCGCCGATCTCGAACGCGAATTGCAGCAGCTCAAATCGGGCAATACCCGCACGCCGGTGTTTTCGCCGCATTTGATCGCGCTGTTCGAACAGGCGTGGCTGATTGCTTCGCTCGATTCGCGCATTGCGCGCATTCGTTCGGGGCATTTGCTGCTCGCGTTGTTGAGTGCGCCGGATCTCGCGCAGTTCGCGCAACGCATGTCGGCGCGTTTCGCGGAGGTATCGGCGGCGGATCTCAAGCATCGTTTCGACGACGTGACGGAAGGCTCGGAAGAAGCGCTGCAACCGGAAACGGCGCACGCCGCCTCGCACCATGCCGGCGATGCAAACGACGCAATGCCGGGCGCGGCGAACGGCGCCTCGAAAACGCCTGCGCTCGACACCTATACGACCGATCTCACGCAACGCGCGCGCGAAGGGCATCTCGATCCGGTGATCGGTCGCGAGGCCGAAATCCGGCAGACCATCGACATTCTCATGCGCCGCCGCCAGAACAACCCCATTCTCACGGGCGAGCCGGGCGTGGGCAAGACGGCGGTGGCCGAAGGGCTCGCGCTGCGCATCGCGGCGGGCGACGTGCCCGAACCGTTGCGCGGCGTGGCGTTGCGCGTGCTCGACATGGGCCTGTTGCAAGCGGGGGCGAGCGTGAAGGGCGAATTTGAAAACCGCCTCAAGAGCGTGATCGACGAAGTGAAAAAGAGCCCGCAGCCAGTCGTGCTGTTCATCGACGAGGCGCATACCATTATCGGCGCGGGCGGTCAGGCGGGTCAGAACGATGCGGCGAATCTGCTCAAGCCGGCGCTCGCGCGCGGCGAATTGCGCACGATCGCGGCAACCACGTGGAGCGAGTACAAGAAGTACTTCGAAAAGGATGCGGCGCTTGCGCGGCGCTTCCAGGTGGTCAAGGTGGAGGAGCCTGACGAAACCATCGCGGCGGCCATGCTGCGCGGCATCGCGCGTTTGATGGAGCGCCATTTCAACGTGCGCATTCTCGACGAGGCTATTACCGAAGCCGTGCGGCTTTCGCATCGCTACATCAGCGCGCGCCAATTGCCGGACAAAGCCATCAGCGTGCTCGACACCGCATGCGCGCGCGTCGCGCTCGCGCAAGGTTCGACGCCAGGCGCCATCGACGACACGAGAAAGCGGATCGAGCGCATCGAGGCCGAAATCGCGAGCCTGGAGCGCGAAACCGTGCATGGCGCCGTTCACGACGAACGCCTTGCGGTGCTGCGCGCGCAAGCCGAAGCCGCGCACGAGGAAGTCGCGGCGCACGAGGCGCGCTACGCGCTGGAGCGCGAACTCGTGGTGCGGATCGAGGCATTGCGCCGCGGGATCGACGCGGCGCGCGAAGATAGTACGTCGTCCGAACGAATTCGCGAGGCCGATGCCGCGCGCGCCGAATTGCCCGAACTGATCGCGCGCCTGCAAGCGTTGCAAGGCGATGCGCCGATGGTGCCGTTGCAGGTGGACGCGCACGGCGTGGCCGAAATCGTGGCGTCGTGGACGGGCATTCCGCTCGGACGCATGGTCAAGGACGAGATTCAGACCGTGCTGAACCTGAAGCCGCTGCTCGCGGAGCGCATCGTCGGGCAGGATCATGCGCTCGAAGCCATCGCGCAACGCGTGCGCACGGCGGGCGCGAATCTCGAAGACCCGAACAAGCCGCGCGGCGTGTTCATGTTCGTGGGGCCTTCGGGCGTGGGCAAGACCGAAACCGCGCTGGCTCTTGCCGACATTCTCTACGGCGGCGAACGCAAGCTCGTGACCATCAACATGAGCGAATATCAGGAAGCGCATAGCGTTTCGGGGCTCAAGGGCTCGCCGCCCGGTTATGTGGGTTATGGCGAGGGCGGCGTGCTCACCGAAGCCGTGCGCCGAAATCCGTATTCGGTCGTGCTGCTCGACGAAGTGGAGAAGGCGCATCCCGACGTGCTCGAAATGTTCTTCCAGGTGTTCGACAAGGGCACGATGGACGACGCCGAGGGGCGCGAAATCGACTTTCGCAACACGCTCATCATTCTCACTTCCAACGTGGGATCGGCGGCGATCATGCAGGCGTGCCTGAACCAGCCCGAGGAAGCCATGCCCGACGCGCACGCGCTCGGCGAATTGCTGCGGCCGCAGTTGTACAAGACGTTCAAGCCCGCGTTTCTCGGGCGCATGAAGGTCGTGCCGTATTACCCGATTTCCGACAACGTGCTCGCGGAGATCATCGAATTGAAGCTCGAACGCATTCGCCGCCGTATCGACGCGAATCATGGCGCGACGTTCGAGTGGGACGAGTCGCTCGTCGAGGCCGTGCTCGCGCGCTGCACGGAAGTGGATTCGGGCGCGCGCAATGTCGATCACATTCTGAACGGCACGCTGTTGCCCGAACTCGCGCAGCAAATGCTCGAACGCATCGCGGAGGGCACGCCCATCGCGCGCGTGAGCGTGCGCGTCGGCGAAAGCGACGAATTCGCCTACGCGGTCGAATGACGACTCACCGAAACGGATTGCACCGAAACGCCATGTCCACCGACTCCGAAGCGCTGCTGGCGCCCATCGACGAAACCTCGCCTTGCGGCGACGACCTGCTGTTTTCGCCGGAATTCGACGCGATCCAGCATGCCCGCCGTTTCGACGATCCCACGCTCGATCAGGGCGAGTGGATCACCGAAATCAAGGAAGCCGACTGGCCGTTCGTGGTCGAGCGCTGCATGGAATTGCTGCGCACGCGAACGAAGGATTTGCGCCTTGCCGTGTGGCTTACCGAGGCGCTGGCGATTCAGGAAGGCGTGCCGGGACTCACGCAGGGCTACGCGCTGTTGACGGGGCTGGTGGAACGTTACTGGGCGCGCGTGCATCCGCTGCCGGAAGGCGATGACGTCGAATACCGGCTTGGCAATGTGGCGTGGCTGGCGGGACGCTCGGCGGAATTGCTGCGCTCGGTGCCGCTCACGCAATCGGGCGCGGCGTATAGCGCGATCGACTGGGAAGTGGCGACGCATGTGGCGCAGGCCATCAAGCGCGATCCCGATCATGCCGACGACATCGCGCGCGGGAAGCCCTCGGTCGAACAGATCGACGCGTCCAGACGCGCGACGTCTCAAGCGTTCTACCGTTCGCTGCTGGCGCAGCTCAAGACCTTCGAGGCCGCGCTGGCCGCGCTCGACGCGTCGCTCGACAGTCATGCGGGCGAGCACGCGCCGAGCTTTCGGCAAACGCGCGACGCGTGCGAAAGCGTCTATCGGCTCGCGGAGCGTTTCGCGCGCGACGTGGGCGTGGACGTGAATGCGCAGCCCGCCGCCGCCATGCCGGAAAGCGCCGCCGCGAGCGTGTCGCGCGAACGCGCCGAGCCGAGCTTCAAGACGCCGCTGCCCGTGGAGGAAAGTATGAGCGACACGATCCGTATGCCGGTGCGCGCGCAAGCAGGCATTCAAACGCGCGCCGAAGCCGTGGCGCAACTGCGCGCCGTTGCCGCGTTCTTTCGCGACACCGAGCCGCACAGCCCCGCGGCCTATCTCGCGGATAAAGCTGCCGAATGGGCGCAAATGCCGCTGCATCAGTGGCTTTCGAATGTCGTGAAAGACGACGGCACGCTTGCGCATCTGCGGGAAATGCTGGGCGTGAAACCCGAGGAAGGACCTTGAGCGACGGGCGGGCGTGCAGGAATCGTTGGCGTGAAGGAACGAGGCAACTTCATCGGCGCACAGGCCGGACAGAACGGAGCGAATAGAGATGGCGGCAGCGGACTTGTTGGATCAATTGCGCGCGGGCGTGCTGCAAACGGGCCGTCTTCTCAAGATCGACACGCCGCTCGGCCGCAACACGCTGCTGGTGCAGCGCGTGGTGGGGCAAAGCCGGGTGGGGCGCGATTACGATTTTACCGCGGACGTGGCCTCGCTCAGCGAGTCGATCGAACTCAAGCAACTCATTGCGCAGCCCGTTACGTTGTGGCTGCAACAAGGCGATAAATCGTACCGGCCCGTGCATGGCTACGTTCACACGGCGCGACGGCTGGGCTCGGACGGCGGACTCACGAGCTATCAACTGGGCTTTGCGTGCTGGATGCACTTTCTGCGCTTTCGCAAGGACGCGCGCATCTGGCAGGACACGACGGTCGACGACATCGTCACGCAGGTGTTCAACGAGCATCCGCAGGCGAAGGGCGCGTTCCGCTTTGCACTCGACAAGCCGTTGGCGCCGCGTTCGTTCTGCGTGCAATACGAAAGCGACTGGAATTTCGTGCATCGGCTGATGGAAACCGAAGGCTGGTACGGCTTCTACGAGCAAGCCGACGACGGTCAGTCGCATACGCTCGTGATTACCGATAATCTGGACGCATTCAAGCCGCTCTCGCCGCAAACGGTGTCGTTCTATCGCGCGGGCACCAATAGCGAAACCGATGCGTTCGTGCAATGGTCGGGCACGCGCACGCTGCAAAGCTCCACGGTTTCCACGAGCACGTTCGACTACAAGGCGCCGCGCGCGAAAAAGACCACGGAAATTCCGGCCGTTCCCGAGCAAGGCAATTTGCCGGAGCAGGCCGAAGTGTACGAATACACCGGCGCTTATGCGTATAAGGAACAGGAGCGCGGCGACTCGCTTTCGAAAATCCGCATGGAGGAATTCGAATCGCGCGCGAAGCGTTATGTGGGCGTGGGCGCGGTTCGCAACGTGGATGCGGGCCGTTGGTTCGAACTCGCCGATCATCCGGAGCTGTCCTCGGAAAGCGAGCAGAACCGGCAATTCGCGGTGCTTTCGGCGCAATGGGTGATCGAAAATAATCTGCCCGTTTCGAATTCGAAAGTCACGTTTCCGCATAGCCTTCAGCAACGCGTGAGCGCGGTGCGCGCGGAATACGGCACGAGCGACCCGTATGGCGTCGTGGACGAAGGCGACGGCAGCACCGGTTTCTTTCTGACGACGATCGAAGCGCAGCGCCGCACGGTGCCGTTTCGCAGTCCGCTGGAACACGCGAAGCCCGTCATGCCGACGCAGACCGCCACCGTGGTCGGTCCGTCGGGCGAGGAAATCTACACCGACGAACTCAATCGCATCAAGGTGCATATGCACTGGGACCGCCTCAATCACGGCGACGAAAACGCCTCGTGCTGGGTGCGCGTTTCGTATCCGAACGCGGGCGACAACTGGGGCGGCGTGTTCGTGCCGCGCATCGGCCAGGAAGTGGTGATTACCTATGTGGACGGCGACCCGGACCGGCCGCTCGTGACCGGGCGCGTGTACAACGGCGCCGCGCAGCCGCAGTGGCATAGCAACGGTCAGCTTTCGGGCTACAAGTCGAAAGAGCACAAGGGCGGCGGCTTCAATCAACTCGTGTTCGACGACACCACGAGCCAGAATCGCGTGCATCTCTACAGCACGCAAACGGCCGCGCAACTCAATCTCGGCTATCTGGTGAGCCAGCAGGACAACACGCGCGGCGCGTTTCGCGGCTCGGGCTTCGAACTCGCGTCGGACGCCTATGGCGCGATCCGCACGCAAAAGGGCCTGTATATCAGCACTTTCGGGCGCGCGGGCGCGAGCGGCGATCAACTCGACGTGAAGGAAGCGTTCGGGCAGCTTCAGGCGGGGCAACAACTGCTGGGCGCGCTTTCCGATACCGGCGCGCAGCACGGCGCCGACGCCATGCAGGCCAACGACACGCTCAAGTCCTTCACCGCCGCGACGCAAGGCGCTCAAGACGGCGCATCGGGCGCATCGGGCGCATCGGGCGGCAGCGCATCGGGCGCGGGGACGGGCAACGCCAACGGTTTTAGCGACCCGGTGCTGCTGCTCGCTTCGCCCAAGGGCGTGGGCATCGCCACGCCCGCGAGCGTGCATGTTCACGCGGGCGAGAACGCCACGGTGTCGGCGGGCAAGGACGTCAACATCGGCGTGGGCAAGGGCTTCGTGCTCAATGCGGTCGAGCGCGTGAGCGTGCTTGCGCTCAAGCTCGGCATGAAGCTGATCGCCGCGCGCGGCAAGGTGCAGATTCAGGCGCAGCAGGACGGCGTGGATCTGCTTGCGTTAAAAGGCATTCAGGTGACTTCGACGACCGACTCGATTCAACTCACCGCGCAGAAAGATATTCTGCTGACCTCGGGCGGCGCCTATATCCGGCTCACGGGCGGCAATATCCAGATTCACGCGCCGGGCGCCGTGGATATCAAGGGCGCGCAGCACTCGTTCTCCGGGCCGACGCGTTACGACGGTCAGCCGCAGGCGCTGCCGCAAGGCATCGTCAACGATCAGCAGTTCGTGCTCAAGGACGAAAAGACCGGCAACGTCATGCCGCTCGCGCCGTATCGCATCGAAAACGCCAATGGCGACGTGCTCGCGCGCGGCATCACGGACGCGGAAGGAAAAACCGTGCGCGTGTTTACCGGCTCGAAAGCGCAGAGCCTCAACATGTTCCATGAAGACGACGGCGTGTAAGCCTCCGACGAACACCATACGCGCGAGCAGGGATCAGTCATGAACCAGCAAAAGCCCTCGGGGACGAGTCAATCCAATCCGCAGGAAGGCAGCACGGCCGACGCGAAAGGCACACAGGGGCCGCTGTATTTCTTTTATCCGGACACGGCGGAATTGTTCGTGTGTCCCGCCGATTCGGTGAGCGCCGTGGCGCAGGAAATCGCGCTCATGAGCAAGCTCGCGGAAAATCTCGTGGAAGCGCGCCAGCAACTCGGCGAGGCGCATGCGAATTATCTCGCGCAGCAGTCGAACACGGCATTGCGCCCGCAACTCGAAGCCACGCTGAAAACCGCCATCAAGAAAGAAGAAGCGGCCACGAAGGAAGTCCACGAAAAGCTGGAGGAAACGCCGGCCTTCAACAAGGACGGCGTGTGGGAATTGCTGCCGTTGCGCAAAACGAAATCGGGCAAGGATCAATACGCGGGTCAGCGTTTCACTTATGTGCGTTCGAGCAAGGTGGCGAATCATTTTCGCCGCTACAAGCTCGAATCCGATAAGCCGCAATTGAAGTCGTTTCTCAAGAAGAACGCGCAGACCGGCAAATACGAACTCGACCACGAGCAGATCGACGACAAGCTCAAAGAGGCCTTTCACAAGTACACGCTGCACGAATGGAAGACGCCTCCGTGGGGCAAGGAGTGGGCGCCCGAATTTGCCGAGGCATTCAACAAGCGCGCGAATTTCAAGTCGCCGGACAGCCCCGACGCCATGGCGCAATTCTCGGGCGGCGTGCAGATTCTGCGCTTTTTCGCGGGCGCGGGCGCGAGCGCGAAAGTGGAGAACTCGTTCAAGTCGTTCGACGACGTATTGAAACTGCGCGGTGAAATCGCGGCATCGGCCAAAGCGAAGGGCGAGATCGGCGGCGTGCTGGCAAACGGCAATATCAAGGCCGAATTCTTTTTGCCGTGGAATGCGGGGCTTGAATTGTGGATTCCCGCGCCCACCGCGCAGAAGAACGGCAGCGTCACGTACGGCTCCACGCCCGACACCACGCTCGGTTTCTTTCGCCTCGACATCACCTGCAAGGGCGAGGCGTCGTGCGGTGCGAGCCTGCTGGCGGAAGGCGGCGTGGAATTCAAGCTGGGCCGCGACGGCAAGACGCAAAAAGTGAAGGGCAGTCACGCCACGCACGATCCCACGCAAATGCAGCGGCCCAGGATGGACGTGACCAAAGTCGAAGTGAAAGCCGATGCGGGCGGCGACCTCAAGGCGTTCGCGGGCGTGGAAGCCGAAGGCTCGATCGAAGGCGCGTTCCAGTGGCGCCGGCCCGAGAAGAAGGACTGGACCGTGTTCGCGGCTGTGAAGCCGGGCGGGAGCGGCCAGGCCGGCATCGGCGCGCAGGCCGCCTTTCACGTGACCTACGACGGCAAGTTCCGCATCCTGATGCGCGCGGGCGTGTGCGTGGGCGTGGGACTCAAGGGCGAAGTGGAAGCCACGGTGGATGTCGTCAACATGGGCGAATTCGCCTGGTGGGCGAAAACCCAGGTGGCGTATGCGGGCGACAAGAACCTCAAGTATTTCGAGGAGTCCGCTTTCAAGACGTTTGCGACGATGTACACGCTGGCCGTGGCGAAAGGGCAGCAAATCGGTCACTATGTAGGCCAGCAACTCGAACAGATGAAAAACGAGCTGGACGATTTCATCCGGACTTCGCCGCAGCAATTCATCAATGCCGTGCGCAACGCGCACGACTCGCTGCTCAACGGTCTTGCCGAAGTGAAAGGCTATTTGATCAATGCGCTCCAGGAGATCGGCAACACGTTCGACGAATGGCGCGAGGACGCGGCCGACGCCATCAGCCGCATTCTCGCCTCGGCGCAGATCGACAACGAATTGCAGAACATTTACCAGTTCACTTCGCCCGAGATCGGCGTGAAAACCGACCCGCAAATGGCGCGCGCCAGCATTGCCAGCTTCGTGGGTTCGCAGCAGGTGGCAATGATCGAAAGCCGCATGCGCAGCGATCCCGCGCCCGGTTACGCATTCGCCTTCAACGATTCGCCCGTGTACGGCATGCAAAGCGGAACGAATGTGGCGTGGCTCGATCCTAAAATGACCACGACCGACGGCAGCGGCGATACGATGTTGGCGTGATCCCGGTTCGCGGACAAAAAATGACAGTGGAGTTATGCTGGATGAAACCTTCGTTTTCTCGCTCGCGCATGACGCGAATCCACGGCAAGCGGCTCAAGGGCGCGCTCGCGTGCGCTTCGATGGTGGCGGCGGGCCTGGCTCACGCAGCAGGAACTTCCGATTTGAATGCGCCGCCCGACAAGGACCGTTTGATTCAGGCCATCACCACGCCTTCGCCGCCGAAAAGCGTGTGGGAGCACATGGAACTCGTGCTGCGCTTCGGGCGCGGTTCCGTGTTCGACGACACCGTGAAGATTCTCCAGGATCATTTCCGTTCGCTGCCGCCGCCCGACGAAAAAGAACTGGCCGACTTTCGCGAGAAAATGCGCAGTCAGATGGTGTTCGTGAAAGGCGGTTCTTATTTGATGGGCGATTTCGGCCCCGCCCATTCGCGCGAAAAGCTGCCTTATTCGGCCAATGCCGGCGCGGCGCCCGCGCACGAGGTCACGCTCGACGGTTATTCGATCATGAAGCATCGCGTGACTTATGCCGATTACGACCTCTATACGCGCGCGAATCGTTTGCCGCCAATTTCCATCGGGAATAATCACGAGCTCGAATTCCGCTTTCCCGACTATCCGGCGGGACACATTACGTGGCAGCAGTCGCACGACTTCTGCACGTGGCTCGGCAAAATCATGGACGCGCCGGCAGGCTTGCCGACCGAGGCGCAATGGGAATATGCGGCGCGTTCGCGCGGCGAATTGTGGGTGATTCCGAGCCGCGCGGTGAGCGTGACGGACGGCAAGTACGATCTTCAGCAACTCGACGACACGCTCGTCAAGATGGAAACGGGCACGAGTCCCGAACCGCTCATCAGCCGCCCCGTGGGCACGTACGGCGACAACGCGCTCGGCGTCTCCGACGTATTCGGTCGCGGGCGCGAATGGACCGGCGACTGGTTCGACGAAAATTATTACGCGCATAGCCCCAAGGCCGATCCGCAAGGGCCGGCCACGGGCACCTTGCGCAGCGTGCGTTTCGCGACCGACAGCCGCGTGCGTCTCGTGATCGACCGCAAGGGCGTCGCGCCCGACGACAACAGTTCCGCCGATCTCGGCTTTCGTTGCGTCATCAACCAGAACGCCGCACTCGCGAAGTAATGGCGCGCTGTTGGCCCACGCAACGCCGCTAATGCACTAACGCCACACAAGGGAAAGCATGCGCGAAGGCTCGCTCGCCACTCAACACGCCGTGAATGCGCAATCGCGCGCGTCGATCCGAAACGCGGCGCTTGCGCTGCTCGCCGTCGGCGTGGTGCTGCTGGCGATTGCTGCCGTGTGGGCTTCGGTTTCGCTTTCGTCCACGCGCGCGATGAGCGAAACGCAAGGCACGGTAGTGCGCTTTCTCAACGACAGCGGCGACTTGCGCAGCTTTCGCCCGGTGTTTTCGTTCACGGCGGAAAACGGCGAACGCGTGGAAGTCGCGGGCCGCACGGCTTCGATGCCGCCCGCCTATGCAATCGGCGAAAAGGTCGCGCTTTATTACCGGCCCGCGAATCCTGCGCGCGGTGTGGTGATCGACACCTTTAGCGAGCGCTGGTTTCCCGTCACGATTCTCGGCGTGCTGGGCGCGGCCTTCGCGGGCGCGGGCGCGATTGCGCGCGCATTCACGCGGGACAAGCGCGGCGATCACGCGAGCGCCTTGAATGCGCCTCGCGGCGTGGCGAACAAGCGCGGCGCGCTGCATCGGCGCGATCTGTTGATTTGCGCGATACCCATTGCGATGGGCGCGATCGCGCTCGCCATTGCCGCCGCCTTGTTCTTGCACGAGCGGCAGGTCAGGAGCGCGTTCGCACATGCGCAAGGGCAGGTGCTTGGCTCACAGGAGCGCTCGCGCATGTTTTCGAGCACGCATCTTTATTCAGCCGTGATTCGCTTTACGGCGGCGAACGGCCGGACCGTGACCTTCGTACAGGGCTCCTCGTCGTCGGGCAATACGCTCGATTCGGGCGATACGGTCGACGTGATCTACGATCCCGCCAATCCGCAGCGCGCGCAACTCGACAGCTTCTGGGAGAGTTGGGGCGCGGCCGTCATTCTTCTGGCGATTGGCGCGCCGCTGTTCGCGCTGGGCGTGTGGTTCCTCTCGGGCGTGCTGGGTTTGGGCACGCCGAAGAAAAAGCGCTGAGCGGGAAGGCGCGCCACGCGCGAAACACGCACAGGGCCGCAACGCACAGGGCCGCGCGCGTCACGCGGCCCGTTCGGTCACGTCAAAGCCCCGCCCGAAACTCGATGCGCCGGTTACGCGCGCGCCCGTCGCTCGTATCGTTCGAGGCAACCGGCTGGTCGGGGCCGACGCCCGTGGTCGTCATCTGTTGCGGCGAAATGCCTTTGGTCACGAGATAACCCTTCACCGCGTCGGCGCGCGCCTGGCTTAAGGCGATGTTCGAGGCGCGATTGCCCGAGTTGTCCGTGTGCCCGATGATGTCCACGGTGCGCGTGTTCATTTTCGCCAGCACCGCCGCCATTTGATCGAGAATCGCGCGGCCTTGCGGCGTGAGCGTCGCGCTGCCGGTTTCGAATTCGATGGTGCGATTCGCGAGCGTCTGATCGAGCAGACCTTGTTCGGAGGCGCTCACGCGCAAGCCGTTGCGGATCGTATAAGTGGGATTGAGCGCATTGGCCATGTCGCTGGCGATCTGCTGGCGCGTGGCTTCGTTGCCCACTTCGCCGCGCACGTCGATCTGCGTGCCGTCGATCTTCAGTTGTCCTTTGTGAATCTGCTTGAGTTCGCCGTTGAGCAGTTTCTGCACGTTGTCGGACCAGTTCGCGGGCGTGGAGACTTCGCCCACTTCGATCTGATCGACCACGTTCGCCGCGCCGTAGGTGTCGCGCAGGCGCGCGAGCACGGCCGCGTGCGTGGCTTCGTCGGGCACCTTGCCGCCCGCCACCACCTGGCCCGGCGCGGCGTCGGCGGGCGCGGGCGTGGAGGCCGCCGGCGCGGCGGCGACGCGCGAGGCGGCGGCCGAGGCCGTGGAGGCTGTCGAGGCCGCGCCGGGCAGCACCGTGGTGCGAATCTGGCTGCTGCTGTTGCCGAGGGGCGTGACGCGCGCGGGACTCGCGTCGTCGGCGTGCGAGGCGGCGCTGGCGAACGCGAGCACGGCCGCCGCCACGACTGACGCAACGGCGGACGCACCTGCCGACGCGCTCGCCGACGCAATCGCCGACGCAATCGCCGTCGCGCCAGGCGGCACCGTCGCCGGCGCAACCGCGCGCGGCATCCGCTTACGCTCGCCGCGCATGATTGCCCTCTCCGACGAACGCTTCGAGAAAGGTGTCGATGGCTTGCCGCAGCGACAGTTGCGGCTGGTCGAGGTAGCTGACGAGTTTGCTGATGCCATGGTCGCTCTGTGCATGGTCGTCGACCCACTCGGGGTCGTCGATGTCGATGTTGTGGGCGGCGTAGGTTTGCGGATCGACCACGCTGTGCAGCGTTTTCGCCGAAGCGCCGTTGAACCCGACGACGAGCCGCTCGCGCTGCGCGATCGTGCCGATGAAGATGGCCAGTTCGAAATCGGCCTTCGAAACGAACGGCGCGATCAGTTCGAGCCAGAACGCGGCCACGAGGCTGCGATAGAACGGATCGGTCGGCAAGGGCAGCGTGAGGCCGCGTTCGAGATGCGAGGAACCGCTCGTCATCACCGGGCGCAGCAGCGAGCCGAGCGCGAGCATCGCGCCGCGCAGGCGCACGGGATGGCCGCTGCCCAGCAGCATCTGTTCGAGACCGGAAAGCGTCTGGTGCTCGATGAAGTCGTTGAAGGTGCCGTCGTGCGAATTGCCCGCGCCGCCCACGTCCACGCTCACGTGGGTTTCGCCGAGTGCATGAAGCGCGCCCGCGGGTTCGGCGGCGGCGAGCAGCGGCTGCATCTGCGCGGCCGCGCGCGACCAGAGCCGCGCGAACGCGAGCGGGCTGCGCGCGAGAAACGCGAGCGGCTGCTCGACTTCGAGCGCCGTGGCCGCGAGAAACGGAAAACGCCGCGAAGACTGGTCGTGGCTCGCCACCATGTGCCCCGCGATCGCGAGCTTGCTTTGCGAGCCGAGAAACGCGAAGTGCATCGGCTGCGCTTCCTCGTAGACGATCTTCCAGCGCGGGTCGTCGGCGAGCAGTTCCATCGCCTCGGCAATCCAGCGGTCGAGCGTGTGCAGCAGTTGCGGATGGTGCGCACTCTTGACGAAGTCGCCGCGCGACGGAATCTTGCCGAAATACGCGATCTGCGCCTGAACGGACTGCGTCATTGCGCGTCTCCTCCTTGTTGGGGCGTGGGCGCCGCGGCGAGAGCCGGTTGCGCGGCGGCCGGCGCGGTGCCGGCGGCGGCAGCGGCGCCCGCGGCGTTCGGCGAGCCGAGGCTCGCGATCGACGAGGGCAACTGCACGCCGCGCAAACCTTGCTGCTGCGGCGCGTCGCCGCTGGAAGCCGTCGGCTGCGAAGTGCTGACGATGCGCATGCTCACCGTCACCGTCACGTTGCCCTGCGTCCACGTGAGGTCGAAGGTGCCGTCGGGGTGGCGCGTGCGCTGCGCCGAATTGATGAGCTTTTCCAGACCGTAGCGGCCCGGCTCGTTGACGAGCTGGATCGTGCGGCCGTCGAACGTGGTGGCCGAGAGCGTCGCGCCCGGCGAGCCCGACGGATTCGGCCAGACGAAGTTGTTCCACTGCGGCGGCGTGTTGCGGTAGCGCATCTGCTGGCCGTCGATGGCGATGGTGTACTCGGTCGTGCCGCTCGCCGGCTGCGGCAGGATCTGGAACACGGTCTGCGGCTCGCTTGCGCCGCCCGCACCCGCGCCCGCCGCGCCGCCCGCGAGCGGCGCGACCCAGCGCGCGAAGCCGTTCGTGAAGTCCGGCGTGAGTGCGAGACCCATGTCGCCCCAGGTGCGGGCCGTGAGCGTGTCGCCGCGGCGCACCGCGAGCGGCCCGAGCGTGGCGCCGACGAACTTCGAGATCGCGCCGTCCGGACCGAACATCTGGCCGATTTCGCTCGCGCCCGCTTCGACCTTCGCGTTGCCCGAGAACGGGTACTTGTTCGCAAGCGACGCCTGGAACGGCTGATACACCTGCGCGTTCCACACCTTGTTGACTTCCACGCTGGCGGGCTGGATCACCACGGCATAGGCCTGCATGAGCGGGCGCACGAGCAGCGGGCGCAGCGCCTTTTTCTGCGCATCGGTGAGTCCCGTGAGCATCTGTTCGTCGACGAACTTGAGCGAATCGGCAAGCTCGGAGCCGTTGCCGTCGAGCGTCTGCTGCATGAGCTGGCGCGCGCCCGGTCCCGGATCGCCCTGGTTCCGGATCGTGTTCAGGCGCGTGCGCACCTTCGAGAGCGAGTCCATGTAGCCGGCGAGCAGCGAGCCGTTGTCGTGCGTCACGACCATGCGGCCGAGGCCCGCGAACGCCTGGCCGATCGGGCCGGTCGGCAGTTCGACCGGGTTGCCGTCGATGTCGACGTTGGCCGCGAGGTCGCCCGCGTTGCCGCGCGTGACGCTGTTCGACGCGCGCGAGAACCACTGCTTGAACCAGCCCGTCACGCCGCTTTCCGCGCGCTTGAGGCCCGCGTTCGCCAGCGAGGGGTTGTCCCACGAAGTTTGCTCGTAGGCGGTTTCGAGAATCTTGCGGAGCGGCGAATCCTGCGGGTCGCCAAGGCGGTTCATCGCATCGACGGCCTGCCCGAAGGTGCCGAAATCCTGCACGGCAATGCCTTGCATGAACTTCTGCCAGTTCTGCGCGTACTCGGTCTTGTACATCGCCACCAGCGCCTTCTGGATCTGCTCGGGGCTGCCTTCGAGCGTGAGATCGTCCTGCGCCGACGTGTTGAGCACCCAGTCCTTCGCCTGCAATTCCCGGGTCGCGGCGTCGCGGATCGCGGGCTGCACGTACTGGAACCACGCCTCGCGCGTGAAGGTGCCGGGAATCGCGTAGCTGCCCGCGACCAGCGCCGTGTTCGAATCGCCGACGATGCGCGCGACCGTCATGGGCGCGAAGCGCGTGGAGGCGCGCGCCTTGATCTCTTCGTACACGCGCTGGCGCGCCGGCATGCCGCGCACCACGTGCCGCAGGTTCTCGCGCGTCTGGTCGACGAGCGCGAGGTTCTCGTCGATCATCGGCCAGTCGTCGTCGTTCACGCGCGAGAGGTAGAACGTGATCATGCGTTCGGCGCTCTTGATCATCTCGCCGCGAGGCAGGTTGCCGCGATTCGTTTCGAGCCAGCCGCGCCAGAAGCGCGCGATCTGATCGGTCAGGTGCGCGGTTTCCACGTGGCGCTTGTCGGAGAGCATGAGGTAGGTCTTGAGCGCGTTGTAGGCGTCTTCCACGCTCGTGGGCGAGGCGTCGCTATAGAGGCCGCCCTGGCTCGCGTTCGACATGGCCGCGTGCGCCGAAACCGGCACCGCGCCCGACTCCGGCGCGTGCGAGAGCGGCGCGAGCTGGTCGGGATGCGCATCGACTTCCTTCAGGAACGACGCCAGGTTCTGCGAGACCGGCGTGAGCATGATTTGCCGCACGCCGCCGTAATACTCCTGAAGCAGATGCGCTTCGAGGCGATCGCCTTGATACAGGCCCAGCGAAACCGCGAGCGGGCGGCTGCGGCGGAACTGTTCGAGCTGCTCGATGCGGTCCTCCAGGATGTCCATCGCCTGGAGGCGCGATTGCAGGTCGTTGCGGTTCTGCTGGAGGCGCTGGATGTGGTCGAGATCGGCCTGCACGTTTGCCACGAGCTGCTGGTTGCCGATGGCGGACCACGCCCAGCCGCCCAGCGCGAGCGCGAGCACGGCGACGAAGCCGAAGAAGGTCGCGTAGCGCAGGCGTGTTTTGGCGGGGCTCGCGAACTGCCTGACCGTCTGGCGGTCGGCGAAAATCACCTTCGAAAAGAGATCGCGCAGGAAGAAGCCGTTCTTCGAGAACGCGCTGTGCGGCTTCGGCAAGTTCTCCGCCGCGAGCGCGAAGCGATTGGCGATGCGCTGCGCGGCGGCGCTGCTGGTTTCGCCTTCCTGCAACGCGCTCGTGAAATAGAAGCCGCGAAAGATCGGCTTGTACTGGAACGGATTGGTCTCGAACAGCGTGGCGAGAAACGCGCGCAGCGCGGGCTTGATCGTCGAGAATTCGAGCGGAAAGCTCAGTTGCCCCGGCGAAAGGCGATGGCCCCGGCTGATCGACATCTGCGCGATGCTGATCTCTTTCAGGCCCTCGTAAAGCTCCTCGAAGCGCTCGTCGAACAGCGCCACCACGTCGCGCTTTTCGTCGGGTTCGTAGGGCAGCGTCGCGCCCCACACGCGGTCGTATTCCTGGCGCTCGCTGCCGCTGAAAAATTCGGTGAAGCCGGTAATCAGGTCGGCCTTCGTGAACATCACGTAGACCGGCGCGAACACTTCCAGCTTCTCGGTGAGTTCCTGCACGCGCTGGCGCAGGTTCTTCGCGAGATTGATGGCGAATTCGGGGCGATTGCCGGTGAGTTCGGCAATGCTCGCCGTCACGATGATGCCGTTGATGGGCGCTTTCGGGCGAAAGCGCTTGAGCAGGCCGAGAAAGCCGAGCCATTCGCTGCGGTCTTCCTCGTGTACCGAATAGCGGCCCGCCGTGTCGAGCAAGATGCCTTCGGTCGTGAAGAACCAGTCGCAGTTGCGCGTGCCGCCGATGCCGTGCACGACGGCTTCGTGCTTTTCGGCGAACGGGAATTGCAGGCCCGAATTGAGCACGGCGCTGCTTTTGCCGGCCGCCGGATTGCCGATCACGATGTACCACGGCAGTTCGTACAGCGCGGAGCCGCCCGAAAGCTGGCCGATCTTCGACGTCTTGATGGTCTTGACCGCTTCGACGAGGCGCGTGCGCAGCACGTCGATCTCCGCCTGCTTCGCGGGCGCGGCCGTGGCGGTTTCGACTTGCGCCTGCTGTTCGAGCATCTCGCCGAGCTTGCGGTTCGCGCGGTGTACGCGCGCGCGGCGCACGAGCCACACGGCAAGCCAGAGCGCGAGCAGCGCGCCGAGCGCGGCAGCGGCCCAGACGAGCCCGATCTGCAAGGAGTCGGCGGCGATGAACAGCACGGCGGCGAGCGCGATCACGCCGATGGCGGAAAGCGTGCGCGTGTGGGTCAACACGTTGAGAAGGCGTCGCATATGCGGGTCAAGTCCTGATGCTGGGTGTGCTTGGCGTGGTGTCGGCGGATGCCGCGGCTTGCGCGCGTGCCGCATCGGGCGGCGCGACGACGAGCGCTGCGCGTTCGTGCGCGTGCGCGAGCGTGGCTACGAACACCGCGCGTTGGGTGTCTTTCACGCGCTGCGCGGCGAGCGCGACGGCGAGCAGCGTGCCGGCCGCGCCGTTCGCGCCGCAGGCCGCGTCGGGCGCGAACGTGTCGGCGAGCGGTTCGAGCGACGGGAAATGCGCGCCCGCGAAGCGCGCGAGTTCCACGGCGCGCGCGGACTGCGCGCCGCCGTCGGCGATCAACGTGCCCACGGCCGCGGCTTCGGTTTGCGCATTCGCGAGCGCGGGCCCGAGGCAGGCGTCGAGCGCGTGCTGCGCGTGCGAACCGGCGGTGGAGCAGGTGATCTGCGCGAGCGGCGCGGGAGAGGCGTCGGCTTCGCTCTTGTCGCTGTCGTCGCTTTCATCGCCGGCGGAATTCGTGAACGGGCCGATGCCGCGCAGCACGAGCGCGGCGGCGGCTTCGCCCGCGACGGCGCCCTGCTGGCGCGCGGAGGTGAAGAGGCGGCCTTCGGCATCGGCGCGTTCGACGGCGGCTTCGCTCAGCGCGCTGTGCGCGGCCGCAACCACGTGCCAGCGCGCGGCTTGGGCGTCGCGCTGCGCGTGGTCGAGCGCCGTGATCGCGAGATCGAGTTGCACGAACGCGGCGGCGGGCCGCGCGTCGCGCACGGTCGCGGCATGGAGCTGGATACGCGGATACAGCGCGGCGGCGCGATGTTGCAGATATTGCGCGAGCGACGCGTCGAGCGCGGCGTTCCAGTCGTGCGGCACGATGGCGTCGAGCCAAACGCTCGCGCGGCGATGCGCGGGCAGCGCGGCGGCGATGGGTTCGAGCGCGTCGATCACGGTGTCCTCGAGCAGGGCGATCGCGCGCTGCGCGTCGTCGTCGGGCGTGGCGGCGGCGCCGCTGGCCGGCCACGCGGCGCGCAATGCGTCGAGGCGCGCGTCGTCGACGCTCGCGACGCGCGCGGCGCACACGGGAAAGCCTGCGTTATCGACGAGATTCGCATCGAGCGGCGCGCGCGCGCCCGCGCTCAATGCGGCCAGCAGCGAGACGGCGTCGCTGGCGGGCGCCGCGCGCAGCGTGGCATGCATCACGCTCGCGCGTTGCAGGCGCGCGGGCGCGGTGGGGGCGGCGATGTCGGCGTTGGCGCTGGCGTTGGCGTGCGGCATCGTTGCTGGCGCGGCCTTTTGCGCCTGGCTTCGGGGCAGCGGCGCGGCGGCCGTGCGGATGCCGTCGATCGCGCGTTGCACGAGCGCGTACGCGACGATCAACCCGGCGGGCAGCGCGAACAGATCGCCTACGATGTCGCGCGGCGTGGGCAGCCGCCTTGTTTCGTGCCACCAGACGAACACCGCGACCCAGACGAGCACGAACACGGCGAAGCCGGGCAGGGTCCGTTTGAGGAGCGCGCGCGCCATGATTCAGCCGCCTTGCGCGCGCGGCGCGCGGCACGCGGGCGTGCGCACGGCGATGCGAACCCGGCCGGCGCGGCCGGGGCGGCGTGACAGGCGCATGACTAGCCGACGAGCGTGGCCGACTGCGAAGCGATCAGCGTCGCGCCGCACGAGGTCTTGTCGCCGTGACGGGCCACGGGCTTGCCGTCGATCAGCAGGGAGGCGTCGCCGGACACGATGGTTTCGTCGTCGTCGTGGCGCGGGCATTTCACCTTGTCGCCGACGCACGCAATATGGCGGCCGCCGGTTTGCATATTCCCCGAAGCGGTAATGACGGTGCCGCCATGATCGGTCTTGTCGCCAAGCAGAACAAATGAACGCCCCATATAACCCCCTTTATTTTCTGCCGCGCCTCATTTGACATTGGTTGGCGCGCGCCCGAGGACGAAACCGGGTTTGTGATATTCGACGTGACCCAGATCCATCAATTTCCATCTACCGCCCCATGTAAGCCCAACCTGCTCGGCCACTTGACCGTATAGCTGATAGCCGCGCATTGCCCAGGGATCTTTTTCTGAAATGACGAGCTTGCCGTCGCGCAAAAATGCGTTATCCGCGGCGAGTCCGTATTGGTGATAGCTTTGGAACGCCGCGGCATTGGTCACGCTGCCGCCCATTTGCGCAAGCCGATTTTGCCTTTCCGGGCTTCGATAACCTTCGAGTAAAGCCATTTCATAGCCATATTGCTCGCGCATGATTTTGTAGACGAGCAGCAAGCGCGTGCGGAAATCGGCATCG
This sequence comes from Paraburkholderia sp. J41, assembly GCF_905220235.1. Taxonomy (NCBI): domain Bacteria; kingdom Pseudomonadati; phylum Pseudomonadota; class Betaproteobacteria; order Burkholderiales; family Burkholderiaceae; genus Paraburkholderia; species Paraburkholderia sp. J41. The sequence continues at coordinate 129,903 of NZ_CAJMZE010000013.1, forward strand.
AGCAGATTCCAGTCGCGGCTCGCGTCCCGCAGCGCAGGCCGGATCTGCTCCACTTCCCTTGTGGCAAACACCTCCGGCGGCAATGGCGGCGGCGGAACGAGCTGCTCGCCGTTGAGCAATGCGGCGATTTTTTCGTCCGGCACGCGAGCCGTGTCATCGTATTGAAATAACTGATGCCCGCGCAGCGTAATGGCAATCAACGGAGGCGTCGCAAGAATACATGCGGTAATGAAAATCAGCAAGCGCCGCTTAATCAGTATATTTTTCATATCGGCAAATTTCGATTGAGAAATTTTTGCCGATTTAAAAAAATGACTGCGCGCATGCGTGGCGCTTGATGAAGCGCGGCGCATGACGCCGTTATGCCAATCGAATAGCGCGCTGAATACCGTCGCACGCACGGCGGGAAGCAGCAATAGCGCCGCTAGCGAGACGGCAATGGCGAACCAGGCGACGAGTGCAATGACAAACAAATGGAAACTCGCGACGTAGGTAATTGTTTTTTGTAATGCTTGATTTTAGAATCAGGCCTGCCTTAAGACGGACCGCTCCGTATTATTACGGTGAATTCAATGCGATTCAATGAGCACGAATCGAAATGAGACAATGAATGAGTGCGCCGGATACCCCGACTCCCAAATCCGCACCGAGCCTGCTAGGCGATGCGCCCGCTCCCGCGGCGGGCAAGGCAGCCGCTGCGCCCGCTAACGGTTCGCGCATCCTCGCGAACCTCGAAGGGCGCGTGGTGCCGCCCGCCGCGCCGCCGCGCGCGAAAGGGCGTTCGCACAAGGCGGCCGCGCTCGCCGCGCTCTGCCTGATCGCGGTGGGCGGTTTCGGCGCGTGGCACGGGTTTGGGCGCGGCGCGGGCGGCACGCAGTTGGCCGCCGGCGGCGCCACGGCCAGATCCGCTGCCGCGGCGTCCGCGAGCGTGCCCGCCGCTCCGGCCGCCGTTTCCGCGCCGCCGCAAACGGCGACGATCGTTGCTGGCGACGACGCGGACGACGCGGACGACGCGGACGACGCGCGGAAGCCCGGCGCGGCGGCTTTGGCCCCTGCGGACGACAGCCGCCTGTCGCGCGCGCTCGCCGACGGCGCGAAGGACGCGAACGCCTCGGCGGCGGAGTCCGCTGGCGTATCTCCGTCGGCATCGGCATCGGCCGGTCGCAACCATGCCGATGCGAAGGTCGAGCCGCGCCGGCAAACCAAAAGCGAAGCCAGGAACGACAAGGGCGAGGCGAAGAAAGCGCATCGCGCCTCGAACGCCACGGCCGTTGCGCAGGCGAAGCAACACGATACGCATCGCGCCGGAACGAAGGACGACCCGGACGCCGACCTGCTCGCCGTGCTCGTGGCGCGCACGAAGCCGTCCGAAGGCAAGCCCGGGCCGCGCCCCGTGAAAGCGGCGGCGGCGAGCGCCTCGCTGGCGCAGCAGGTCAAAGCGTGCGGCCAACGCGGCTTCTTCGAGGAACAGCTTTGCCGCTGGCGCGTTTGTGACGGACATTGGGGCACCGACGCCGCGTGTCCCGCCGCCGCGCGCGCGAGCACGGAACACTGAAGCCTGCAAGATGCGGCGAGGGCGGCGAGGGTGGCGCGCGTAATGCGTGCCGTTTTCCCGCCGATATTATTTCGCCATCCTTATTATTTGCGCGGCGCTTGCCCCGACGTTTCCGAACGCGCCGCTTCGCGATTCGAATTCCTTCGATAGAGCGCGCGGCGCGGCGTTTTTATCCTGAAACCCTCTCTCAAGTCGCAATGCAGGAGCAGGGTCATGGGTCCGCACATCGTGAAGGGAACGCCGCACGTCCGCAAGTCTGCCTACGCAACCGTGCCGCGCAATGCGGCCGCTTATCCCCGTCCTGCCCGCCGCACGCGCGTCTATGTCGTGCGCGCCGCGCCTCGCGACAGCGGCGCTTACGTGGCGCTCGGCGTGCTGATTATCGGCGCAATCTCTTTTCTCGGCGGACTGGAAGCACTGCGCTTCCTGCTTTAAACGCCCGGCTTCAATCCGCTCCGGCAGCGCGGACGCGGTTTCTATCGCGTCGCGAGCACGCGCTGCAACGCCTTTCCGCCGACGCCTCGCTCATCGGCTATGCGTGCTGAACGTGGCCCCGAATTTCACTAAGCCGAAGCCGAAGCCGCGAGCGCCGCGCGGCGTGCCGTTCCGGCGCGAGCCAGCGATCGACTCGCTGCCGGTATGCAGTCATGAGCCGGCCGCTCGAAAACGTGCCGCAATCGGGCGATGCCAGTATGATTCGCGTTTCTCCTGGCGCTTCACGATGGCCTTCGACTGGCTTACACCTTGAATGGACTTTCCTTCTCGCCACGCTTCGCGTCGACAAGCGCGGGGTCGGGCGTGCGATCGCGCGTTGCAGGCGCCATGCGCGACGCCCGGGCTTGCCGCACCGTTCGCCTGGTCGAGCTTTGCCGTTTTTTCGTCATTCCGATTAAAACAATCTTCGAGACACGCCATGCCCTTCGCACTCCGTCCCACGGACTCCCGCGCCGATTCGCCCACTGATTCGACGGCCGATTCGACGACCGATTCGCCGGCCGAATCCGCGGTTTATACAGGCGCCGAAAAAAGCCGCGCGCGCAAAGCCGCAATCGGCAGTTTCGTCGGCGCCGTGGTCGACTGGTACGACTTTCTGCTTTACGGCATTGTGGCGGCGCTAATTTTTAATACGGAGTTCTTTCCCAAGGTCAGCCCCGCCATGGGCACGCTGGCCGCATTCGCCACCTTCGGCGTGGGCTTTCTGTTTCGTCCGCTGGGCGGTTTTATCTTCGGCCATTACGGCGACCGGCTCGGGCGCAAACGCATGCTCGTGCTCACGGTCATGATGATGGGCCTTTCCACGGCGTTGATCGGCTTGTTGCCCACGTTTGCCGTCATTGGCTGGTGGGCGCCGGTACTGCTCGTGCTGCTGCGCGCCATTCAAGGTTTTGCCGTGGGCGGCGAGTGGGGCGGCGCGGCGCTCATGGCGGTGGAAAGCGCGCCCGAGAAAAAGAAGGCGTTTTACAGCAGCGGCGTGCAGGTGGGTTATGGCGTGGGCCTGATTCTCGCCACCGGACTGGTTTCGATTCTGACTTCGACGCTCGATAACGCGGCATTCAGGGCGTGGGGCTGGCGCGTGCCGTTCGTGTTCAGCGTCGTGCTGGTGGGCATCGGCCTTTGGGTGCGTTCGAGCATGGGCGAGTCGCAAGAGTTCGTCGAAAAGGTCGAGAAGTCGAAACACAAGGTACGTCTGCCGATTTTCGAAGCGCTGCGCCAGAATCCCAAGGCATTTCTGCTGATCATCGCGCTGCGTCTTGCCGAATTGTTCACGATGTATATCGTCACGGCTTTCGCGCTCAGTTATTCGACGACGAATCTCGGCATGTCGAGCCGCTTCTTTCTGAGCGTGGGCTTGCTGGTAGGCGCGGTGAGCATCGTGACGATCCCGCTTTTCGCGCTGGCCGCCGACCGCTTCGGCCGCCGCCGCGTGTACATGACCGGCGCGATCATCGGCATGTTGTCGGCGGTGCCGTTCTTTCTCGCGCTCGACGCGCGTTCGACGGTATGGATCGTGATATTTGCCGTGATGCTCGCCAACGTTGCGCACGACATGTGCGTGAGCGTGCAGCAGCCGATGTTCACGCAACTCTTCGGCACCGAGTACCGCTATAGCGGCGCGGGCGTCGGTTATCAGATCGCGAGCGTGGTGGGCGGCGGCTTCACGCCGTTTATCGCCGTGGGTCTCGTGAATCTGGCGGGCGGTTCGTGGTATCCGGTGGCGGGATATCTTGCGATCGGGTGCCTGATTTCCGTGCTCGTTGCGTGGAAGATGAAGACGCGCTAAGCGCGTTTAAGGCCGCGATTAAGGTCGCAGTAAAGCCGCGGTAAAAGCACGATAAAGCGGCGATAAGGCAGCAATAAGCGAGCGATAAGCAAGCGATAAGCAAGCGATAAGGGCGCATGAAACGGGCAATAAGCGGGCAATAAACTGGCAATAAGCGCGGCGCTTGCGGGCGCCGCTTGTGCATGGGTGGCCTCATGAAATTGCGCGCGGCTGGCTCTAGGGTTTCGCCGCGTTTCGCGCCAGAATAGCGGTTTCGCCCCTATCGTTCGTGGACCGTTCATGTACGTACCTGCCCATTTCGACGAACCGCGCAAAGAAGTCCTGCACGCGCAGATCGCGCAACACCCGTTCGGCACGCTCGTCACGCATGGCGAGAGCGGACTCGACGCCAATCATATTCCGTTCGAACTCGCGGCTGACGAAGGCGAGCACGGCGTGCTGCGCGCGCACGTGGCGCGCGCGAATCCGGTCTGGCAAGAAGTGGCGAACGGCGACGACGTGCTGGTGATTTTTCGCGCTGGCGACGCGTATATTTCGCCGAACTGGTACCCGAGCAAGCACGAGGCGCACAAGCAGGTGCCCACGTGGAATTACATCGTCGTGCATGCGCACGGGCGTATCGCCATACGCGACGACGAACGCTACGTGCGCGGCGTGGTGGGGCGTCTAACGCGCACGCACGAAGCCGCGCTGCCGCAGCCGTGGAAAATGGGCGACGCGCCACAGGAGTATCTCGACGCGATGCTCAAGGCGATCGTGGGCATCGAGATCGAGATCACGCGGCTGGTCGGCAAAAGCAAGCTCGGGCAGAACAAGGAGGCGCGCGACATTCGCGGCGCGGGCGAAGCGCTGGTGGCGCGCGGCGAGATGCCCATTGGCGACGCCATGCTGGCCCATTTGAAGAACAAGACGGAATAAAGCGCTTTAAAGCGGCACGGTAAGCCGCGCTTTAAAGCGTCTTATCGCGCGCTTCGCAAAACGTCTGGCGCGACGTGTTCGTGGCCTTGCTCGCCAGTGTCGGCAATCAGGCGCGAATGCAGTGCGCGAATGCGGCGGTCCACGAAATAGCCGCCGCCTTCCGTATAACGTAAATAAAGCCGATTGCACGCCGTGCATTGCCACACGTCGCAGCGGTTATACGGAAAGAAGCGCGGCGCCACGGGTGCCTCGGGCGACCAGTAAGTCGTGCCTTCTGGTAAATATTCGCTATAGGCGGGCTCGGGATCGTCGGCGTTCCTGAGCGTGCCCACGGTCACGAGCCGCGTTTCGTCGAGCGAAAGCGGTTGCGACTGCCAGCCTTCGAGCGACGCTTTCGTACACGCGCATTCGGGCACGATGTGTTCTTCGGCCGCGCGTGCGAGTTCGAGAAGAGACTGTGCGTCGAGCAGTGGGGTCATGGCGGCGGAATGCGTGAGTCGATTGTTTGCGTCGATTGCGTGCGTCGATTGCGTGAGCCGGATGACCAGAAAGTCTGGTCGATCATTTCCAGCGGCGCGATTGCTGCGCAGTGTACACGCAATCGGCAATTTCTTATCTTCACGATCTCGCGTTACGATGCCTCAATCTGCTTTTTCATTTAAAGGATTCGAGGAAATGAAATACGAGAGCGCCTTGCAAAAGGCGATCAAGGGCCGCCTCGAGCGCGCGATGGAGCTGGCCGAACTATTCGGTCTTTTCATCATCGGTATCGGCACCGTGGCCGCCATGGTGCATTTGATCTGGAGAATGGTGAATTCCGACGGCGTGTCGCTTACCGACTTGCTGCTGATGTTCCTCTATCTGGAAGTATTCGCGATGGTCGGCCAGTATTTGAAAGCCGGTCAGTTGCCGGTGCGCTTCCCGCTCTATATCGCCATGGTGTCGATTGCGCGCGATCTGATCCTGCGCGCCGGCATGAACAGCGAGTTGCATCTGCTCGCGTCCGCGGGTGCGATCGTGCTGATCGCGCTGGGTGTGCTGATGATTCGCTACGGTCAATACAAGTACCCGAGCGACACGGTGCAAGCCAAAATCGAGGAAACGAAATAGCGGTCTATTGCGTTTCGAGCGCGGCGAAAAGGGTTCCCGGCGAAAAGGTGCCCGGCGAACGCGCGCCCGCGAGCGCTCATGTCGCGGCGCGAAGGGTAGACGAGATACCGCTCGCGGTGAGCGTCGATCAAGCCGTCTGTAAAGCTGCATGTCTCGCGCGGGCGTGCGATGATTCCGGTTTCGCCGGTCCATCATGCCCGCGAGGCGAACGGAGAACGAGACATGAGCAAGACATTCAAGATCGCCGCCCTGGCCGGCGACGGCATTGGCCAGGAAGTGATGCCCGAAGGCGTGCGCGTGGTGGAAGCCGCCGCCGCGAAATTCGGGCTGAAGCTCGAAGTCACGCATTTCGACTGGGCAAGCTGCGACTACTATTTGCAGCACGGCAAGATGATGCCCGACGACTGGTTCGCCACGCTCAAAGGTTTCGACGCGATCTATTTCGGCGCCGTGGGCTGGCCGGAGAAAGTCCCCGACCATATTTCGCTGTGGGGATCGCTGCTCAAATTCCGGCGCGAATTCGATCAATACGTGAACCTGCGCCCCGTGCGTTTGCTGCCCGGCGTGCCGTGCCCGCTCGCCAACCGCAAGCCCGGCGACATCGACTTTCTCGTGGTGCGCGAGAATACCGAAGGCGAATATTCGTCGGTGGGCGGCAAGATGTTCGAAGGCACGGAGCGCGAATTCGTCTTGCAGGAGTCGGTTTTCACGCGCCAGGGCGTCGACCGTATTCTGCGTTATGCGTTCGATCTCGCGAATCAGCGCAAGCGTAAATCGCTCACGGCGGCCACCAAGTCGAACGGCATTTCGATCAGCATGCCGTATTGGGACGAGCGCGTGGCGGCCATGGCGAAGGCGTATCCCGAAGTGAAGTGGGACAAGCAGCATATCGACATTCTTTGCGCGCGCTTCGTGTTGCAGCCCGATCGTTTCGACGTGGTGGTGGCGTCCAATCTGTTCGGCGACATTCTTTCCGATCTCGGCCCGGCATGCACGGGCACGATCGGCCTGGCGGCGTCCGCGAACCTGAATCCCGAGCGCAAGTTTCCGTCGCTGTTCGAGCCGGTGCATGGTTCGGCGCCCGACATTTTCGGCAAGCAGATCGCGAATCCCATCGCCATGATCTGGTCGGGCGCGATGATGCTCGACTTCCTCGGCAACGGCGACGCGCAGTACAAGGCCGCGCACGACGCCATCATGCGGGCCGTCGAAAAGGTGCTCGTGGAAGGGCCGCGCACGCCCGACATGGGCGGCAGCGCGAACACGCAGGCGTTGGGCGAAGCCGTGGCGGCCGCGCTGTAACGGCGGCGGGGCGGCGCGAACGCGTTATGTGCCGCCTGCGTCGAGGTCCAGTTCCTTGCGCTCGCGGCGCTCCTCGTTGCCGCGCCGCGCGCGCATGCGCTGGCGCGAAAGCACGGTGATGATCTGGCCCGCGGTGGCGTCGGCGGGAATTTCGTTACGGATCACGTTGGGCACCATGGGCAGCCCCTTGCGCTGGCGGTTCAGCGCCTGCGCGATGGCGCGGCGGCATTCGTCGCCGTGGCAATCCCACTCGTCGCGCAGTTTTCCGCAGTAGCGGCAGGTATCCATCTGTTTAGTTTACCGAAATTTACCCGACCGTTCCGGGGCGCGATCATGGCGCGCGATATTGCCCCGATTTGCGTGAATTTGCGCAATGGGCATGGCGAGCGTCGGCGCGCGGCTTGGCCGACCGAAAGCGCGTTGCCCGAAAACGCGACGACCGAAAACGCGGCGACCGAAAACGCGGCGACCGAAAACGCGGCGACCGAAAGCGCGGCGACCGAAAGCGCGGCGACCGAAAATCGTCGGGATTCCGAACGAATTGTCGATGCCGCGCGTTTCGGCCAGCCGGCGCGTGAACTCAATCGCGCGCGGGAATGCTGAGTCCGCGTTCGACCGCGGGCCGCGCGACGAAGGCTTCGAGCGCGCGCGCGACGTGCCGGAAGTCCTTGAAGCTCACGAGGTCGCCGGCTTCGTAGAAGCCCACGAGATTGCGTACCCACGGGAACGTGGCGATATCCGCGATGGTGTAATCGTCGCCCATGATCCACTGGCGGCCGTCGAGGCGCTGGTCGAGCACGTTCAAAAGACGCTTTGCCTCGGTAACGTAACGGTCGCGCGGGCGCTTGTCTTCGTAGTCCTTGCCCGCGAATTTGTGGAAGAAGCCGAGCTGGCCGAACATCGGGCCGATGCCGCCCATCTGGAACATGACCCACTGCATGGTTTCGTAACGCGCCGCGCCTTCGCGTGCGAGTAGCTGGCCGCATTTATCGGCGAGATAGATCAGGATCGCGCCCGACTCGAACAGCGCGAGCGGTTGGCCGCCAGGGCCGTTCGGGTCGAGAATCGCCGGAATCTTGTTGTTGGGGTTGAGCGAGAGGAACTCGGGCGTCGTCTGGTCGTTCGTGTCGAAACGCACGAGATGCGGCTCGTAGGGGAGGCCGGTTTCCTCTAGCATGATCGACACCTTGACGCCGTTGGGCGTGGGCAGCGAATACAGTTGAATGCGCTCGGGATGCTGCGCGGGCCACTTGCCGGTGATGGGAAACGCGGAAAGGTCGTTCATGCGGAGTCCTCGGAATGATGAGCAAAACGGTGAGCCAAACAAGAGCCAAACGATGAGCGAAAGCGCGGCCGATGCCGTGCCTCGTCGAAGCGAAAAGCGGGGAAGTGCTCAGGCCGCCAGTGTAGTGGAATTGCCGAAGGGGCGCGTGAGGCGCAGGGGCATGTGTCTGTTTGTGCGTCTGGACGTGCGTCTGGCGATGCGCGTGGGTAATGAACGTAACCACGAACGTAACCACGAACGTAACGACGAACGGAAAAACTCGAACCGGCAAAACGTAGGCAAAACACGCGGGCAATCCGTGTGCGCCACGCGCGAGCCAACCCGCTGGCGTCGCGTCAAACGCTGCCTTCGCGCTCCACCACGAGAATGCGCGCCTCGCCGCGCGGATGGGCGACGTGCTCGCAGCCCACGCCCGCGAAAAATACGTCGCCGGCTTCGAGCACGGCCACCTGTTCCTCGCCCGCCTCGCGGTAGTGCATGTCCACGGTGCCGTCGAGCACCGCGAACACTTCCTCGCCGTCGTTGACGTGCCACTTGTACGGCTGGTCGGTCCAGTGCAGGCGCACGGTCGTGCCGTTCATGTTGGCGATGTCGAGCGCGCCCCAGGCGCGCGCGGCCGTGAACGCTTTCGAGCGTATGACTTTCATGGCGGAGGTCGATGAAATGCGCGGCGCCGCGTTCGATCGCGCGACCGGGTGCGGGCGCCGCGCGAGTGCCTTACTTCCAGAGCGTGCGCGCCCAGAACGTCAGCGAGCGGTCCCAGGCGAGTTGCGCCCACACCGGGTCGTATTGCGTGAGCGCGATGCGGCCCGGGCCCACGGCCGTTTCGTTCGCGAACGCATGGTGCGCGAGATAGCGATGAAATTCGACGTTCACATTGGCGTCGCGCAGTTTCTGTTCGAGCGTGGCGACGGTTTCGATGTTGAACGCGGCGTCTTGCGTGGCGAAGTGGCCGAGGATCGGCGCGGTGATCTTGCTCGCGTCGATATATTCGAGCGGCGGGAAGCCGTACCAGACCACGGCGGAATCGATGCCCGGCACCATGCTCGCGGCCAGCAGCGTGAGCGCGCCGCCCATGCAGTAGCCGGTCACGCCCACGCGGCTGGTGAGCGTCTTGAGGTACGTCACGGCGCCGTGAATGTCCTGCGAGGCGGCGTCGCCGAAATTGAGGCCGTCCATCAGGTGGTGCGCCTCTTCTTCCTCGACCGTGATCTTGCCGCGATAAAGGTCGGGCACGAGCGCGTAATAGCCGGCTTGCGCGAGGCGGTCGGCCACGCCGCGAATCTGGTCGTTCAAGCCCCACCATTCCTGGATCACGACGATGGCGGGCGCGCCTTCGGTGTTCGCGGGTTTGGCGAGATAGCCCTGGAGCGACTGGCCGTCTGGGCGGTTGAAGGAAATCATGGTTCCGGCGGACTGACTCATGGAAGTGATCCTCGATGGTTCGGGTGACAGGTTCGATCCGGCGCGCAGTCGAACAAAACCCGTAGCATAGCGCTTGCGCGTGCGATCTGCTGTACCGGCCGCGAGGATGCGCGCGCGGCGCGTTCGCCGCTTTCCATCGCACGCGCGCCGCTCATTCTCCAATCAGATGCAGCACCACCTCGCGCGTATGGGCCACGCGCCGATGCTCGAATAGATAAATGCCCTGCCAGGTGCCGAGCACGGGCTCGCCATGCTCGACGGGCACGCTTAGCTGCGTGTGCGTGAGGGCGGTGCGCAGATGCGCGGGCATGTCGTCGGGGCCTTCGATGCCGTGCTCGTAGCGCTGCGGATCTTCGGGTGCAATGGTTTCGAAATATCGCTCGAGGTCGCGGCGCACCGAAGGATCGGCGTTCTCCTGAATCAGCAGCGAAGCCGACGTATGGCGGCAAAAGAGCGTCAACAGGCCCATGCGGATGCGCTGTTCGCGCACGAAGTCGCGCACCTCGCGGCTGATGTCGGTGAGCCCGCGCGTGCGCGTTTTCACGTTCAGATGATGAATGGCCTGACGCATCTCGCTCTCCTTGCTGATCCGGCATTCAGCATAACGCAGGCGCGCTGCGCGCGCCGCCCGGCCTGCTGGTAGGATGGCGGGTTTGCCGCGAGGCGCACCCTGTCAAACCGGCTTTGGGCCGGCATTATCGAAGGAGAAGGTTCTTGAATCTCACCCATTTCGCGAAAGCGCGCCACGCCACCAAGGCATTCGATCCGAGCCGCAAGATTCCCGCCGCCGTCATCGCGGAACTCAAGGAGTTGCTGCGTTTGAGCCCGTCGTCGGTGAACTCGCAGCCGTGGCATTTCGTGATCGCGCACAGCGACGCCGCGCGCGCCCGCGTCGCCAAGGGCATGGAAGGCTACGCGTACAACGAGCCGAAAGTCACGCGCGCCTCGCACGTCGTGGTGCTGTGCGTGCGCACCGACATGGACGAGGCGCATCTCGCGCAACTGCTCGCCCAGGAGGAAGCCGATGGCCGCTTCGCGAACGCCGAGGCGAAGGCGGGCCAGGAAAAGACGCGCGCGTTCTATGTGAACCTCAATCGCGAGCGCGGGCTGCAAGCGTGGATGGAAAAGCAGGCGTATCTCGCGCTCGGCACGCTGCTGATCGGCGCATCGACGCTCGAAATCGACGCCTGCCCGATGGAAGGCTTCGACGCGAAGGTGCTCGACGCGGAACTGGGCTTGCGCGAGCAGGGCTTGACGGCGCTCGCCGTGGTCGGCCTCGGCTACCATGGCGCCGACGACTTCAACGCGAAGCTGCCGAAGTCGCGCCTGCCGGCCGCGACCGTGTTCACGGATCTCGGCTGATCCCGCCGCGGATTGCGCGCCACGGCGCAGCGCGGCGCGCGCAATCGGGCGGCGCTTCAAGCGGTACGCCTTTGTTCAAGGAGCGGCGGGACATGCAAGGCATCAAGCGGCGGATCGTCTACGTCACGTTGTTCGAGACGATCGCGATCCTCATCACGAGCACGAGCTTCGCTTCGCTTTCGGGCAGCGGCATGAACCGCGCGGGCGCGGCGGCCGTGTTCTCGTCGCTGATCGCGGTGGTCTGGAACGTCGTGTACAACGCGTTGTTCGAGCGCTGGGAAGCGCGCCAGACGAAGCGCGGGCGCGGCGTCGCGCGCCGCATCGCGCACGCGGCCGGTTTCGAAGGCGGCCTGATCGTCTTTCTCGTGCCGATGATCGCGCTGACGCTGCGCGTGCCGCTTTTCGAGGCGTTCATGATGGACATCGGCCTTTCGGTGTTCTTCCTCGTGTACGCCTACGTCTACAACCTGATCTTCGATATCGCGTTCGGTCTGCCGGCTTCGGCATTGCCCGTGGCCGACGCCGAGCCGCGCGCGTGAGCGCCGCCGCACCGCGCACGAAGCACCGCTAATTAAGCGCTAGCTAAGCGCGAACCGAGCGCGAACCGAGCGCGAACCGAGCGCTAACTAACCATTAACTACTGCACGGTGTAGCCGCGTCCCTGCATGCAGGCACTGTACGCTCGCCAGTAGGTGGTCATTGCCGCGCTTTGCGCCTGCTGCGAGGCTTGCGCCTGTGCCGCATGCTGGCGCCGCGCGCGCACGCCGCCCGCGAGCGCGCCGGCCGTGGCGCCCACCGCCGCGCCGTGGCCCGCGTCGTTGCCGCTCACGTCGCCGATGATCGCGCCGGCCGCCGCACCGCGCGCCGCACCGCCCACGCGTGCGCCGGTCGGGCCGCTTTGCGGCGGCGGCGCCTGCGAAACCGCAACCGGATCGACGCCCGTATTCTGTTTCGCCCACCCGTAACAGGCGGCGTCGTCCTGTTGCTGCTGCGGCGCGCTCTGGCCGTGCGCCGGATAAACGGCGGGCTTCTGGGCGAACGCGAGCGTACACGCGCCCAGCAACAGGCATGCGGATAAGCGCTTCATGAAGCACTCCTTGAGAGAACCTGCCGGCATGCCGGTGCGGCCGCCGCGGTGCGGCCGCCGCCGATGATTCAGCATAGTGCATTCATGCGCGCGCACGCGCGTGTTTGTACGCGCACGCGCGGCTTCGGTTCGCTATCGCCGATTGATTGAGAACGTTGCCGGAGCGCGGCGCGGTTGCGGCGTTTATTGCGAGGCCGCGTTGCTCGTTGCGTTGCTTGTCGCGTTGTTTGTCGCGCTGCTTGTTTCGCTACTCATCGTGCCGCTCGTCGCGCTACTCGTCGAATTGATCGCCGTGTTGCCTCGCGCGTCAGGCGCAGCGCCCGCTCCGCTCGCGGCCGGAGGGCCCGCCACAGCGCCCGAAGCGCCCGAATCCACGCGTTGCGGATGCAGGGCATCGTGCAGTTGTCCGTTCCAGCCGCCGCCGAGATCGCCGATCAGGGCCGCCGCGTCGAGCAGCCGCGTTTGCTGCACGTTGAGCGCGGTTTGCTGGCTCGTAAGCTGCGTGGCCTGCGCGGTCGCAACCGTCGTGAAATCGACCGTGCCCGCCTGGTATTCGTCCTGGGCGATGGCCGCGCCACGCGTGGCGTCGCGCACCACGGCGTCGAGCATGTCGGATTGCTGGGAAAGGATGCGCAGTCCCGCCAGATCGTTCTCCACGCTCTCGAACGCGCTCAGCACCGTGCCGCGATAGTTGGCCACGGCCGCGTCGTAGCTCGCGCGCGCCGCGGCCACTTCGCCGCTGCGCTCGCCGCCGTCGAAAATCGTTTCCGTCGCGCTCGCGCCGAGCGACCACACATAGTTGCCGATGCGCAGCAGGCCCGAAAGCGGCGACTGCGTGAAGCCGTCGAGCGCCGAAAGCGAAATGCTCGGGTAATACGCCGAAATCGCCACGCCGATCGACGCGTTGGCCGAAGCCATTTGCCGCTCGGCCGTGGCCACGTCGGGGCGGCGTTGCAGGATGGTGGAGGGCACGCCCGCGGGAATCACGGGCAGCGTGGGCAGCTTCGTGCTGTGCGGGATCGTCATGTCCTCGGGGTTGCGGCCCACGAGCACGGCAATCGCGTGTTCGTACTGCGCGCGCGAAACGCCCAGCGCGATGAGGTTGGCCTGGGCGCTTTCGAGCTGCGTGCGCGCCGAGATCACGTCGGAAGGCGCGACCGTGCCCGCGCTGTCCTGGTTGCTCACCACGCGCAGAAAATCTTGATACGCGGCGACGGTTTGCGTCAGGATGTCGATGTCGGCGTCGGTGACGCGCAAGTCGATCACCGCATTGGCCAGCGCGATTTGTTCGGACAACGTAGCATTCGCGAGCGTCGCTTCGCTCGCCTGCGCGGTGGCCGACTGCTCCTCGATCTGGCGGCGCACCTGGCCCCAGAAGTCGGGCGCCCAGCTCACGTTGGCCTCGAGCGAGCCGCTGTTGACGATGCGCGCGCCGCTCGACTGGCCGAGCGCCTGCAAGGTGCTGCTCGAAAGCGTGCTCGATGACGAACCGGAGCGCTCGCGCGTGGCCGAGCCGGTCACGCCCAGCGTGGGAAAGAGGCTCGCGCGCGCGACCCGCACTTCGGCAAGCGCTTCCTGATAGTTCGCGTAGCTTTGCCGCACCGACTGGTTGGAAACGGCCACGAGCGGTTCGAGTTCGTCGAGCAGCGGGTCCTGGAACGCGGTCCACCATTCGCCCTTCGGACCTTGCGCGGCATCCGGCTCGGCCTGGGTCCAGCCGGGCAGTTCCTTCCACTGCGCGGGCGTGTTCACGAGCGGCCGGTGATAGTCGGGGCCGACCATGCAGCCCGCGAGCAACGCGGCGGAAAGCGGCAGCAGGCGCGGCAGCAAGTGCGGCAACAAGCGTGCCGCGGCGTGAAGTGTCAGGCGGCGGGCATTGCGCGCGAGCGATCGGTCAAGTCGGGTGTTCTTCATGATGCGCTCTCGTTGGCGTCATTGGCGTCGTTTGCGTTGGCGTTGTCGCGGTTCCACGGCAGGCGCGCGGACCAGCGCGCGAGCCGCGCGCGCAGGCGGTCGAGGAACAGATAGATCACGGGCGTGGTGTAGAGCGTGAAAACCTGGCTGAAGATCAGCCCGCCCATCACCGTCACGCCCAGCGGCTGACGCAGCGACGCGCCCTGGCCGATGCCCACCGCGAGCGGCACCGCGGCCAGCACGGCGGCGAATGTCGTCATCATGATCGGGCGCAGCCGCACCACGGCCGCTTCGTGGATCGCGCGGCGCGCGTCCATGCCCTCGTGGCGCTGCAACTGAATCGCGACGTCCACCATCATGATGCCGTTCTTCTTCACGATGCCGATCAGCAGAATGATGCCGATCATCGCGATCACCGAAAACGGCGTGCCGAAGATCAGCATGGCGAGCGTCGCGCCGATGCCGGCCGAAGGCAGCGTCGAAAGAATCGTGAGCGGGTGGATCGTATTTTCGTAGAGCACGCCCAGCACGAGATAGACCACGGCGAGCGCCGCGAGAATGAGCAGCGGCACGGTGCCCATCGACTGCGCATACGCCTGCGCCGCGCCCGCGAACGCGCCGTGAATGGAGGCGGGCATGCCGATGTCGCGTTCCGCCTTCTCGATGATCGTGCCCGCCTCGGAAAGCGAGCCGCCCTCGGGCAGGTTGAACGAGATCGTGCCCGCCACTTCCGTGCCCTGGTGGTTGACCTGCGTGGCCGTGTGGCTCGTGGTCCAGGTCATGAGCGCGTTGAGCGGCACCATGGTTTCGGCGGCGGTGCTGTCCGCGCTGCCGCTCGAACTGCCGCCCTTGCTGTTGGCGATGGCGTTGGTTTGCTGGTTCGCCACCGCGTTCGCGTTGCGCGAGTTGGTGTTGCCGCTCGTGCCGGAGGTGGCGGTTTCGGCGGTGAAGGCGGTGACGCCCGAAACGGTGCCGCCCGACATCTGCGTTTGCGCCGAGCCGTTGGCATTGCCCGCCGCCGTGCTGAGCCAGATATGGTCGAACGATTGCGGATACTGCCAGTATTGCGGCGCGACTTCCATCACCACGAAATACTGGTTGATCGCGTTGTAGATGGTCGAAACGGTGCGCTGGCCGAAAGCGTCGTACAGCACGCTGTCCACCTGGTTCGGGTCGAAGCCGTAGCGCTTGGCCGTCGCGCGGTTCACCGTCATCAATGCTTGCAGGCCGTTTTGCTGAAGGTCCGAATTCACGTCGGTGAGCGTGCCGTGGTACTTGTTCAGCTCCGTCACGAGGCGCGGCACCCAGGTGAAGAGGGCGTCGGCGTCGTCGCTCGTGAGCGTGTACTGGTATTCGGCCGCCGCCTGTCTGCCGCCGATCTGCAAATCCTGTTGCGCTTGCAGGAAGAGGCGCGCGCCGGACACCGCGTTGAGCTTAGGCCGCAAGCGGTTCACCACCTGCGTGGCCGAAAGATGGCGCTGCGCGAGCGGCTTCAATTCGATAAAGACCGTGGCCGTGTTGAGCGCGCGCCCGCCCGTGAAGCCCGCGACCGACTCCACGGCCGGATCGTTCTTCACGATGGCTTGCAGTTGCGAGAGCTTTTTCTCCATCGCCGGAAACGACACGCTCTGGTCGGCGATGATCTGGCCGATCAGAATGCCCGTGTCCTGCTCGGGAAAGAACGTGCCCGAAAGCAGCTTCATGAGAAACACGTTCGCGACCAGCAGCGCGAACAGCGTGAAGATGATGAGCGCCGCGTGGTCGAGCACGCTGTCGAGCGTGCGCGAATAGAACTGCTTGAAGCGCTCGAACTGCGCGTCGATCCAGCGCGCGGCGCGCGACGGCTCGCGGTGCATCTGCTCGCGCTTGAGCACGTAGGCGCACATGGTGGGCGTGACCGTGAGCGAAATCACGAGCGAGATGAGGATCGCGATGGAAAGCGTCATCGCGAACTCGTGAAAGAGCAGCCCGACGATGCCGGGCATCAGCAGGATCGGCAGGAACACGGCGATCAGCGAAAGGCTCATGGAGATCACCGTGAAGCCCACTTCCTTCGCGCCCACGAGCGCGGCTTCCTTGGGATCGAGCCCGGCCTCCACGTGGCGCACGATGTTTTCGAGCACCACCACGGCGTCGTCCACCACGAAGCCGGTGCCGATGGTGAGCGCCATCAGCGAAAGACTGTCGATGCTGTAGCCGAGCAGCCACATGGGCCCGAACGTGCCGACGATGGACAGCGGCAGCGCCACGGCCGGAATGAGCGTGGCGCGCGGCGAGAGCAGGAACACGAACACCACGCCGATCACGAGCAGCACGGCGATGAAGAGCGTGCGTTCCGTGTCCGCGACCGAGGAGCGCACCGCCTCCGAGCGGTCCACGGCCACGTTCACCTTGATGGTGGCGGGCAACGCCGCTTCGATGTTGGGCAGCCGCGCCTGGATCTGCTGCACGGTCTTGACGACGTTGCTGCCCGGCATCGGATAAACGATCACGAGCACCGCCGACTTGCCGTTGTACAGGCCGGCGTTGCGGATGTTTTCGTTGGAGTCGCGCACCGTGCCCACGTCGCGCAGGAACACCGGCGCGCCGTCGCGGTAGGCGATCACCACGTCGCCGAACGGCTTCGCGTTGCTGATCTGGTCGTTCGAGATGACTTCGAAACGCTGGTCGCCCTGATCGATATGGCCTTTCGCGCTGTTCGCGTTGGCCGCGCCGATCGCGGCGCGCACGTCCTCCAGACCGATGCCGTAGCTGTTCAGCTTGCCCGGCTCCAGCTCCACGCGCACCGAAGGCAGCGCGCCGCCGCCCAGCGTGATCTGCCCCACGCCGTCCACCTGCGAAAGCTGCTGCATGATGACCGAATCGGCGGAATCGTAAAGCTGCGCTTTCGTGAGCGTGTCCGAGGTGAGCGCGAGCACCATGATCGGCGCGCTGGCGGGGTTGTATTGCCGATACGTGGGGTTGCTGCGCAGCGTGGTGGGCAGGTCGCCGCGCGCGGCCTGAATGGCCGCTTCCACGTCGCGCGCCGCGCCGTTGATGTCGCGGTTCAGGCCGAACACCACCACGATCAGCGAGGAGCCCACGTTGTTGATCGACGTAAGCTGGCTCACGTCGGCGATGGTGCCAAGGCGCCGTTCGAGCGGCTCGGCCACGGTGGAGGCCATGATGTCGGGGCTCGCGCCCGCCATTTGCGCCTGCACCACGATGACGGGATACGCAATGTTGGGCAGCGGCGCGACCGGCAAGCGGAAGAACGCCAGCACGCCCGCGAGCAGGATCGCGATCGCGAGCAGCGAGGTCGCGACCGGCCGGCGAATGAAGAGCGCCGAAATGTTCACGGCGTGCCCTCGGGCGCGGCGCCGCGTCCTTCGCCCGGTGTTTCGTCGTCCGAACGATCTTCGGGCTTGCGCTTGCGGCCGAAGCGCACGGCGAGGCGGTCGAAGAACAGATAGATCACGGGCGTGGTGAAAAGCGTGAGCATCTGCGAAAGCGTGAGGCCGCCGATGATCGCAAGCCCGAGCGGGCGGCGCAGTTCCGAGCCGGTGCCGCTGCCGAGCAGCATGGGCAGCGCGCCGAGCATGGCCGCGAGCGTGGTCATCAGGATCGGCCGGAAGCGCAGCAGCGACGCTTCGAAAATCGCCTCGCGCGGCGGCTTGCCTTGCACGCGTTCGGCTTCGAGCGCGAAGTCCACCATCATGATGGCGTTCTTCTTGACGATGCCGATCAGCAGCACGATGCCGATAATGCCGATCACGTCCAGGTCCTTGCCCGCGATCATCAGCGCGAGCAGCGCGCCGATGCCGGCCGAAGGCAGCGTCGAAAGAATCGTCACGGGGTGAACGTAGCTTTCGTACAGCACGCCCAGCACGATGTACACGGCCACGAGCGCCGCAATCAGCAGATACACTTCGCTCGAGAGCGAATCCTCGAACGCCTGCGCCGCGCCCTGGAACGACGAGGTGATCGAGGGCGGCAGCTTCACGGCGGCTTCGGCCTTGCGAATGTCGCGCACGGCGGCCGAGAGCGACGCGCCGTCGGCGAGATTGAACGAGATCGTCACCGCCGGGAATTGCGCGAGGTGGCTGATCATGAGCGGCGAACGCGTGATGTGGATTGTCGCGATGCCCTTGAGCGGCACCTGGCCCGAGGTGGCCGTCTGGCTCGGCAGATAGATGTCGCCGATGGATTCCACCGTGGGCAGCGACTCGGGCTTCGCCACGAGAATCACGCGGTACTGGTCCGACTGCTGGAAGATCGTGGAGACGATGCGCTGGCCGAGCGCGTCGTAAAGCGCGTTGTCGATGGTCGCGGCCGTGATGCCGTAGCGCGCCGCGAGCTGGCGGTTCACTTCGACGTCCACGGAAAGGCCGCTATTGTTCAGGTCGCTCGTGACGTCCGTGATCGACGGAATCTTCTGCATGCGCGCGACGAGATCGGGCACGTACTGCTGGAACGCGTCCTGGCTCGGGCCGCGCAGCACGAAGTTGTACTGGTTGCGCGAGACCGTGGTGTCGAGCGTCAAATCCTGCTCGGGCTGCAAATAGAGGCGAATGCCCGATACCTTGGCCACCGACTGCTGGATGCGCCGCGCGATTTCCGCCGCGCTTTCCGAGCGGTCGTCGTGCGGCTTCAGGTTGATGAGAAAGCGCCCGTTGTTGAGCGTGGTGTTGATGCCGTCGATACCCACGTACGACGTGAGCGAGTCCACGTCCGGGTCCTTGAGGATTTCCTCGGCGAGCGCGGACTGGCGGCGCACCATCGCCGCATAGGACACCGAATTGTCGGCCACGCTGATGCCCTGAATCACGCCCACGTCCTGCACCGGGAACAGGCCCTTGGGAATCACCACGTACAGGAGCGCGGTGATGACCACGGTGAGCACGGCCACGACGAGCGTGAGCGTTTGGTGGTCGAGCACCCAGCGCAGGCCGCGTTCGTAGGCATTGAGCGTCTTGTCGAACAGCCCCTCGCTGATGCGCTCGAAGCGGCTTGGCTTGCGCTCGGCCTGAGCGCGCAGAATGCGCGCGCACATCATCGGCACGACGGTGAGCGAGACCACGGCGGAGAGCACGATGGTCACCGCGAGCGTCACGGCGAATTCGCTGAAGAGGCGCCCGATCACGCCGCCCATGAACAGCAGCGGAATCAGCACGGCGATCAGCGAAATGGTGAGCGAGAGAATCGTGAAGCCGATCTGGCCCGCGCCTTTCAGCGCGGCCTGCAACGGCTTTTCGCCTTCTTCCAGATAGCGCACCACGTTCTCGATCATCACGATCGAATCGTCGACGACAAAACCCGTGGCGATGATGAGCGCCATCAGCGAAAGGTTGTCGATCGAATAACCGAGTTCGTACATGACGGCGAGCGTGCCGATCAGCGAAACCGGCACGGAAATGCTCGGGATGATGGTGGCGGGCACGTTGCGCAGGAACACGAAGATCACGGCCACGACCAGCGCCACGGCGAGCACGAGTTCGAACGCGGCGTCGTGTACGGACGCCTGGATCACGCCCACGCTGTTCGACACCACCGTGACCTGCATGCCCTTGGGCAGCGTGGATTCGAGCTGCGGCAACTGGCGCATGATCTGGTTGACCGTGGCGATCACGTTCGCGCCCGGCTGGCGCTGCACGTTCAGCACGATCGCGGGCGCCTTGTTGTACCAGGCGCCGCGCTCCACGTCCTGCGCCGCGGTGGACACGCGCGCCACGTCGCGCATGAACACGGGCGAGCCGTTCTGATACGCGATGACCGTATTCTCGTAATCGGTCGGGTCCGAAATCTGGTCGTTCGAATTGATCGTGTAGTCGAGTTCGGGGCCGTCGAAATTGCCCTTCGGCGCGCTCACGTTGACGTTGGCGAGCAGCGTGCGCAAGTCGTCGAGATTGAGGCCGTAGGCGGCGAGCTTTTGCGGATCGGCTTCCACGCGCACGGCGGGCACGTTGCCGCCCGCCGTGGTCACGAGGCCCACGCCCGGCACTTCGGAAATCTTGGTCGCGAGGCGGTTGTTGGCCGCGTCCTGCAACTGCGTGAGCGACATCGACTTCGAGGTGACCGCCAGCGTGAGGATGGGCTGGTCGGCGGGATTGACCTTGGCGTAAGTGGGCGGCGCGGGCAGGCCGGTCGGCAGGAAGCTGTTGGCCGCGTTGATGGCCTGCTGCACGTTCTGCTCGGCCACGTCCAGGTTCAGCGAGAGATCGAATTGCAGCGTGATGATCGACGCGCCTTCGGAGCTGTACGAGATCATCTGCTGCAAGCCCGGAATCTCGCCGAGCTGCACCTCGAGCGGCGCGGTGACGGTGGTGGCCATCACGTTCGGGCTCGCGCCGGGGTAGAAGGTCTGCACCTGGATGGTCGGGTAGTCGACCGCGGGCAGCGAGGAAACCGGCAGGAATTTCATCGCGACGAGGCCGACCAGCACCATCGCGATCATCAGCAGGGAAGTCGCGACCGGCCGCAGGATGAAGAGGCGCGAAATATTCATCGTCGCGTAGTGGGCTCTGTTGGCACTGTTGACCCGAAGCGGGCTGTCCCCAAAGGGCGCGGGTTATGAACGGCGATAGTTGCTGCGATGCCTACTGCGAAGCGGCGTTGGCGCTGCTCGCGCCCGCCGTGTCCGAGGCGGCGGGCGCGGGCGCGGCGGCGTCGCTGCCGGCGCTCGGCACGCTGGCCGCGCTGGCGGCCTGCGCGCCGCCGGCGTCGTTCGCCGCCGCCGGTTTTTGCGCCGAAGGCACGATCTTCGCGCCGTCGTTGAGGCGGTCGAGACCGTCCGTCACCACGCGCTGCCCGGCCTGCAAGCCCGAGGCGATCACGGTGTGCTGACCGTCGCCGGGGCCGAGCGTGACCTTGTGTACCGAAACCGTGTTGTTGGCGTTCACGAGATACACGTAGTTGCCGGGCGCGCCCGTCTGCACGGCGGGCGTGGGCACGAGCACGGCGTTCTGCAAGGTGTCCACGAGCAGCTTCACGTTGACGAACTCGTTGGGGAACAGCGCGCCGTCGTCGTTGGGCAGGCTTGCGCGCAGCGTGACGGTGCCGGTGGCCGTCGCCATCTGGTTGCTGATCGCGTAGAGCGTGCCGGTGCCGAGCTGGCGCGCGTTGTCGCTGCTGTACACGGTCACCGGCAGCTTCGCGCCGCTGTTGAAGCGCTGGAACACGTTGCCGAGCGCGTTTTGCGGCACCGCGAACTGCACGGTCGTGGGCTTGATCGTCGTGATGACGGCAATGCCCGTCGAGCTGGAAGGCGTCACGTAATTGCCCGGATCGACGAGACGCAAGCCCACGCGCCCGGAAACCGGCGCGGTGATGTGGCAATAGATGAGATCGAGTTCGTATTGCTTGATGTTGGCGATGTCGGCCTTCACCGCCGCTTCGTCCTGCGCGACGAGGAACTTCTGGTCGCTGTAGGTTTGCTCGGCGATCGACTTGCGCTCGTTCAACTGCGCGTAGCGCGCGAGGTCGGCGCGCGCCTGGGCGAGCGAAGCCTGGTCCTTCGCGAGTTGCGCCTGCGCCTGTTCCTTGCTGATCTCGTACTGGCGCGGGTCGATCTGCGCGAGGAACTGGCCTTTCACCACGTCCTGACCTTCGCGATAACCGACGGCGGTGAGATAGCCGCTCAACTGCGGCAGCACCGTGACGGTCGCGACCGGCGTGATGGTGCCGAGCGCGCTGAGCGTTTCCGGCATCGAGCCGAGCGTGGCCGGCGCGACGGTCACCGTCTGCGGCGCGGCGCCGCGCTGCGGCTTGCGGTTGCTGCGCACGTGCCAGACCACGACGGCAATCAGCACGATCACCACGACGGCGACGATGATCCAGCGCAGCCGGTGGCGCTTGCGCGGCTGCGGAGGCTGCGGCGGCACCGTGGGCGGCACCGTGGGCGGCACGGCGGGCGGCGGTGGCGGCTCGGGCCGTTGCGGCGCGGAGGAGGCGTGCGGAGCGTCGCTCATGCGGTCCTCCGGGCGGCAATGCGAGTGCGGGGCAGGAAGCGCTGCGCGCCGCTATCGGCAACGCCGGGCGCGCCGGCTTCGCATGAAGCCGGCCAGACGGTTTGCCGCGCCAGCGCGCGCGCCGGCGGGCGCGTTTCGAGATCCAGCCGGGGGTTATCGGATCGCTGCATACGCATTCTCAGGGTTGTTATGCCGTCATGCCCGCAGGCGTTTCAGGACGCAGCGCGGGCCAAGACTCGCAGTCTAACCAACTCAGGCGCCAATTTCGAAACGTCAGTTTTTTGAAAGGTTTTCAATCATTACAGGCGGCCGGTTTGGTGATGGATCGTTACCGGAAGAAAGGAGATGAAATCAGGGCGATGCCGTTCGTAAGCGTGTGCGCGGCCTCGCGGCGGCCCGGTGCGACATGGGCGCGCGCCGGCGCGAGCGGCGCGAATGCCGTACGCTGCAAGGGCGCGCGCACGAGCGAACCACGAGTGCGAACCACGATTGCAGATCGACGTGAATCAGCGTGAATCGACGCAAGACACGCTGAACGCACGCGGCGAAACATCGCGCACCCTCTTTTCGACCTGAAGGACAAGCCCATGAACGACGAAGCCCGCGCGTGGCAACGCGCCGTGATTGACGAACTGGGCGTGGCGCCCACGTTCGACGCCGCCGCCGAATGCGAGCGCCGCATCCGTTTTCTCGCCGATTACCTCGTTGCGCAGGACTTGCACACCTACGTGCTCGGCATCAGCGGCGGCGTGGATTCGTCGACGGCGGGGCGGCTCGCGCAACTGAGCGTCGAGCGCTTGCGCGCGCAGGGCCGCGAAGCGCATTTCGTCGCCGTTCGGCTGCCTTACGGCGAGCAGCGCGACGAAAGCGACGCGCAGCGCGCGCTCGCCTTCGTTCGCCCCGACGAAACGCTCACGGTCGACATCCGGGCCGCGTCCGACGCCATGCTGGCCGCGCTCAAGCAAGGCGGCGCGCAATTCGTCGACGACTTTCGCGAGGACTTCGTGCTCGGCAACATCAAGGCGCGCGAGCGCATGGTCGCGCAGTACGCGGTGGCGGGCGCGCGTCGCGGCATCGTGATCGGCACCGACCACGCGGCCGAATCGCTGATGGGCTTTTTCACCAAGTTCGGCGATGGCGGCGCCGACGTGCTGCCGCTCTCGGGCCTGACCAAGCGCCGCGTGCGCGCCCTCGCGCGCGAGCTGGGCGCGCAGGAGCCGCTCGTGATGAAGGTGCCGACCGCCGACCTCGAAACGCTCACGCCGCAAAAGCCCGACGAGGACAGCTACGGCATCGCCTACGAAGACATCGACGATTTCCTCGAAGGCCGCCCGGTTTCCGATCACGTCATGACGACGATCCAGCGGTTCCATCGCGCGACGGCGCACAAGCGCGCGTTGCCGGTGGCCGTGCCGTCCGCCTCGACTTGAGGCCGCGCGCGAGCGGGAATGCGCGATGCGCGCGTTGCCACATCGACACGATGGCCCCAAAGCGGGGCCGCCGGAGACAAGATGGACATCGCAGAAGACGCGGTCGCTTTCATGAAGTCGGTGGGCCTCACCCTCGCCACCGTCGAATCGTGTACGGGCGGCCTGATCGCGGCGAAGCTGGCCGCGGTGCCGGGCAGCGGCACGTGCCTCGACGTCGGCTTCGTCACGTATTCGCCTTCGGGCAAGGCCGGTTTTCTCGGCGTGCGCGAGCAAACCATCGAGACGTTCGGCCTCACGAGCGAGGAAGTGGCGCGCGAAATGGCCGAAGGCGCGCTCGACGTGCAGGGTTGCGCGGCGGACGTGGCCGTATCGAACACCGGCGTAGCCGACGGCGGCGGCGACGGCGGGCCGCCGCCGGGCACGCAATGCTTCGCGTGGTCGTGGCAGCTCAAGGAAGGCGAGCGCGTGACCTTCAGCGAAACGGCGCGCTTCGCAGGCTCGCGCAACGAAGTGCGCGAAGCGGCGGCCATGTACGCGCTGTCGCGCATCGAGCATTACTACAGGCTGCTGCCGCTCGACGACGTGGACGACGAGATCTAGCGGCTGGCGGGCGTGGCGCCGGCCGGCCGCCGCGCGAGCGATGACCGCCGCCGAATCCTTCGGACGCACGCTTTGAGCGAGGTCGGTGCGGTTTGCGCGAGGCTTCGTCAGGAAAGGGCGGGCAAAAAGGGCGGGCCGAAAGCGCGGGCCGAGAGGGCGGGCCGAAAGGGCAGGTGAAAAGCGCGGGCGCGCCGCTTGCGCGCGCAGCCAACCTGAACTAGTTTTCAGTGAAACGGGCGCTGCAACCTCGCGCGCCCTTCTCATGTGACGAAACAGCAAGGACATGCCAGGCCACGATTACCGCCCCGTGGATTACGACCGCCTTTATTACCGGCTCGATCTCGAACCGGGTGCGAACGAGGCGGACATCAAACATCGCTACCGCCATCTCGCGCAGATCCTGCATCCTGACAAATGGCGGCATCCCACCGCGGCTTCCGTGCGCTGGGCCGACGAGCAGTTCAAGCGCGTGAAGGAAGCGCGCGAATTGCTCGAAGCGTACTGGTCCGTCCACCACGGGCCGCCCGTGAGCCGCGCGGCGCTCAGCCTCGCGCAAGCCGAACAGTTGCGCGGGCAGATGCAGTCGCTGGAGACCCAGCGCGAACGCGTGCGCGGCGAACTCGACGCGTTGCGCGCGGAACGCATGCGCATGCTCGACGAGATCGCGCGCATGCGCATCGAGCGCGACGCGCTGCACGGCGAACTCGCCCAGCTGCGCGAAGAGGCGTTGCCGGAAAAGCCGCGGGAAACCGCGCCCAAACACACCCAGCGCGCCCAGCACACCCAGCGCGCGCCTTCGCACGGCCTGCGCGACTTCATGTTCTCCCGTTTCGACGATCCTTCGCGCGGCTGGCTGTTCACGCTTTCGGCGATCGTGGCGACGATGATCGTCGTGTTCGTGATCGCGCACGGCGTGGCGAGCGTGCTGTTCGCGCCCATCGCGCGCTTCGGGATCGGCCGCGCGCTTGCCAGCGGCTTTCAATGGCTGCTCGCCGTGTGCGGCGTCGTGCTCGCGTTGGGCTGGGGGTGGTCGCAGCGGACCTTTCATCGCGCGGCGCACGCGGGCGGCGAACACGGCGTGGCGTTGCCCGTCGACGAAACCATGCGCCGCATCGGGGCCGCGCTGCGCCACGAAAGCCACTACGGCGCGCAATGGCACGTGCAGTCGTACGAGGCCGCGCCCGGCGACGCGCAGTTCGCGATGCGAGCCGTGCTGCGCTTTTCCGCGCGCGCGGGGCGGGCCGCGCCGCGTCAGTCCGTGACGTTCGCGTGCCGCGCCTATGCGTCCGGGCCGGCCCAAACGGCGCTGGCTTACGAATTCGAGGTGTCGGCGCCTTCGTGGTGGCTCGTGAGCGCGGGGCGCGTGGTGAAGGATCTGCGGCGGCGAGTCGATGCGGATCTCGGCGCGCTGCGGTGAGCGCGCCGCCGTCCGCATGTCTGAATTTGGCCCCGCTTCCTTCCGATTTTCCTGGAAGTCGTCTGAAAATGCGCTGAAAGCCCCGCACCGTGGGGCTTTCGCGTATTTTCCCTGTCCCCAAAAGAAGCGCAAACGCATTACACTACGGCCCGGGAGGCCGTTTGCGCGCCGTGTCTGTGCGCCACGCCGCATTCGCGGCCGTGTTCCCCTGCTTTTCCGTTTGCATTTGCGTTTGCTTTCCCGTCCGTTTTTCCGTTCGTCCGTGCCGCCGCGCGCCGCGCCGGTCGCCGCCACCGGAGAGTCTCTAGCGTCATGAGCACCGCCATGCCCCGTTCCGGCCAAGCCGGCCTGCCGCGCCAGTTGCACGGCCGCCTTACTCTCGGCACGCGCATCGTGCTCAGCTTCGGTCTGCTGTTCGTGCTGATGCTGGCGATGGCCGCCGTCTCCCTGGACCGACTGCGCACCATCGACGCCCAGGCGCTGAGCCTCACGCACGACTCCGTGCCGGGCCTGTTCTACTCGACTTCCATGCGCGCCTCGGCCAATCAGACCTACAACCTGATGGAGCGCGCCGCCTTCGTCGAAACCGACCCGGGAAGCATTGCGCGCGATCTCGCCGGGCTGCCCGCGGCGGTCGCGGGTGTGGAGACGAACGCGAGCCACTACGAGCGCTCGCTGTTTCGCGCGCAGGACCGCGAGCAGTACCGGCGCTTTCGGGAAGCCTACGCGCGCTATCTGCCGATGGTGCAGGCGGTCGCGCAGCAGGTGCCCGCGTCGCGCGCGGCCGCGCAGGCGGCGTTTCTCAAGATCGGGCCGGTGTGGCAGGACGTGCTCGACAAGGCCAACGCGCTCGTCGACGAAAACCGCCAGCAGGCCATCGTTTCCGCGCAGGACATTCGCGACGCGGTGACGGGCACGGAGATCACGCTCGCCACGGCGCTTTCCGTCATGCTGCTGGCCGCGCTCGCGACCGGCTACCTGCTGTATCGCTCGGTCACGGTGCCGATGGCGCGACTCGTCGAGGTGCATGACGCCATGCGCACGGGCAAGCTCGGCTTGCGCCTGCAACTGAATCGCCGCGACGAATTCGGCGTGCTCGAGGACGGCTTCAACCGCATGAGCGACGAACTCGCGAGCCTTGTCGTGCAGGCGCAGAAGTCGTCGCTGCAAGTGACGACCTCCGTGGCCGAAGTGGCGGCCACGTCCAGGGAGCAGCAGGCCACGGCAAGCGAAACGGCGGCCACGACCACCGAGATCGGCGCGACCTCGCGCGAGATTTTCGCCACGGCGCGCGATCTCGTCGCGACCATGGGCGAAGTCGCGACCGTCGCGGAGCAGTCGGCGGCGCTCGCCACCACGAGCCAGAGCGGCCTCACGCACATGGAAAACACCATGCGCAGCGTGATGGAGGCGGCGGGCTCGGTGAACGCGAAGCTCGCGATCCTGAACGAGAAGGCCGTGAGCATCAACCAGATCGTGGCGACCATCACCAAGGTGGCCGACCAGACCAACCTGCTTTCCCTGAACGCGGCGATCGAAGCGGAAAAGGCCGGCGAATACGGGCGCGGCTTCTCGGTCGTGGCGACGGAAATCCGCCGTCTCGCGGACCAGACGGCGGTGGCGACCTACGACATCGAGCAGACCGTGAAGGAAATCCAGTCGGCCGTTTCGGCGGGCGTGATGGGCATGGACAAATTTGCCGAGGAAGTGCGGCGCGGCATGCACGACGTGCAGGCCGTGGGCACGCAGCTTTCGCAGATCATCGGCGCGGTGCAGACGCTCGCGCCGCGCTTCCAGATGGTCAACGACGGCATGCAGGCGCAGTCCAGCAGCGCGGAGCAGATCACGCAGGCTCTCACGCAGCTTTCCGAGGCCGCGCAGCAAACGGCCGAGTCGCTGCGGCAGTCGTCGCAGGCCATCGACAATCTCACGCTCGTCGCCAACGAACTGCGCACGGGCGTGTCGCGCTTCAAGGTCGAGGCGTGAGCGCGATGCACGGCCGCGCGCGCCGCGCAAGCCCTTAACGAAGACGGAGCGCCGATGCTGTTCCTCTTGTTCGAGCTGGACGGCGAGCGATACGCGCTCGATGCGCGCGACATCGCGCACGTGCTGCCGCTCGCGCCGGTGCGCCCGTTTCCCGGCACGCCCGCGTATATCGCGGGCGTGATCGACCACGAGGGCGCGCCGGTGCCCGTCGTCGATCTGCCGATGCTGGCGCTCGGGCGGCCCGCGCGCGCGTGGATGTCGACGCGGCTCGTGCTCGTCGATCTGCGCGATCGCGAAGAGGCGAGCGAGGCGAACGAGGCGAACGAAGCGGCGGATAAAGCGAACGAAGCGAACGAGGCGAACGAAGCGGCGGATAAAGCGAACGAAGCAGCGGATAAAGCGGACAAAGCGAACGAAGCGGATAAAGCGGATAAAGCGGACAAAGCGGACAAAGCAGCGGACAAAGCGGACCACGGCGGCGCTCGCCGTGAAGCGGCGCCGCCGCGTCGTCTCGCGCTGCTGCTCGAAGGCGCGACGCGCACGCAGTCCATCGCGGCCGCGCGTTTCGCCGAAGGCGGCATCGCCACGCCCGGCGCGCGCTGGCTCGGCCCCATCGCACGCGACGAATCCGGCTACGTGCAGTGGGTGAAGGTCGCGCATTTGCTCGACGCGCGCGTGCGCGCCTTGCTGTATCCCGATCCGCCCTCGTGGCGTGCCGCGGAGGCCACGCGATGATGCACGGCGCGCTGCCTGCCGTCCGGCGCTTTGCCGCCTGGCTGCTCGACGAAACCGGCATCGACGCCGAATCGCTCGGGCCGAATGCATTGTCGCGCGCGTTGGCGGCACGCGCGGCCGCGAGCGTCACCGACGCTGCTCAGTACACCGAAGCAAACCGCCACTGGACGGGTCTCGCGGCGCTGCCCGAGTGGGCGCGCGAGGCTTACTGGCGGCATCTCACGACCACGGCCGCCGAGCGCCAGGCGCTGATCGACGCGCTCGTCGTGCCGGAAACGTGGTTCTTTCGCGAGCGCGAGGCGTTTGCCGCGCTCGCGCGTCTGGGCGCGAAGCGGCGCGAGGCGCGGCCCGGCGAAGTGCTGCGCGTGCTGAGCGCGCCGTGCTCGACGGGCGAGGAGCCGTATTCGGCGGCGATGGCGCTGATCGACGCGGGCTTCGCGCAGCCGCAATTCGCCATCGACGCCATCGACATCAGCGCGCAGTCGATCGCGGCGGCCACGCGCGGCGTGTATGGCCGAAACGCGTTTCGCGGCGATGGCCTTGGTTTTCGCGAGCGCTACTTCGCGCCCACGCCCGCGGGTTGGCAGATCGCCGACGCCGTGCGGCGCACCGTGACGTTCGAGTGCGCGAACCTGTTCGACTGGCTCGCCGCGCATCCGGTGCGCTACGACTTCGTGTTTTGCCGCAACGTGCTGATCTATTTCGACCGCGCCGCGCAGGACCGCGCGATCGGCTTGCTGCGCGCGCGCATGGCCGAGGGCGGCATGATGTTCGTCGGCCCGGCGGAAACCGGCTTGATGATGCGGCACGAGATGACGTCTGCGTATATTCCGCTTGCGTTCGGTTTTGTCGAGCCAGGCGTCGCTTTCGGGGAGGGCGCCCGCGCGCGACGGGCGACGGGATCGGCGGGATCGGCGGGATCGGCGGGATCGGCGGGATCGGCGGGATCGGCGGGATCGGCGGGATCGGCGGGATCGGGATTTCGTTCGTCGTCCGAAGCAATGGCGGCTCATGCGTTGGGCGGCGCTTCGGCGGCGGAGGCGTCGGCCGTGCGCTTGGACTCGCCCTTTGCCGCCGCCGCGCGCCGAAGCGCGCCGCCGCCGCTTGCGCTGCGGCCGCTGCACGGCATGCCCGCGCCGCGCACCGCCACGGCCGTGCCGCTCGTGCCTGCGGAGTCTGGTGTGTCTGCGGTGTCGGTGATGCCCGCGCCGCCGTCCCAGCCGCCCGATGCCGTGCTCGCGAACGCGCGCCGTCTCGCCGACGCGGGCGCGCTCGACGAAGCGCAACGTCTTGCGCAGGAGGCCGCGACAACGCTCGCGCATAACGCGGACACCTGGTATCTGCTCGGTTTGATCGCCGACGCGCAAGGCCGCGCCGCGGAGGCGCACGCGCACTATCGCAAGGCCGTGTATCTCGAACCCGCGCATTACGAGGCGCTCACGCACCTGGCCGCGCTGCTCGAAATGCAGGGCGATGCCGATGGCGCGCGCCGCCTGATGCGCCGCGCCGAACGCGCCGCGCAAGGCGAAACCGGCAAGGCGGGCGGCGCATGACGGACCCCGACGCGATGACCGAAGCCCCCTCGCACCTGGCCTCGCACCTAACCCCGCACACCCCGGACGGCGCGGCGCCGCTCGACACCTGCTGGAACCGTATCGGCGTGCGCGGCGACCATTCGTGCCCGCGCCTCCAGCAGCATCTGCGCTGCCTGAACTGCCCGGTGTTCGAGCAGGCGGCGGCGCGCCTGCTCGATCGTCCCGCACCCGCGCCGGCCGTTTCCGCCGATACGCCGGCCGTTCCCGCCGCGCGTCCCGATTCGCCCGACAAGCCGCGCAGCAACCCGCACCGCGCGCGCGGCGAAGGCTCGCTCGTGTTTCGCGTCGGCGCGGAATGGCTCGCGCTGCCCGCCGCCGTGCTGCGTCAGGTGGGCGACGCGCGCAGCGTCCACACGCTGCCGCACCGGCGCAGCGCGGCCGTGCTCGGCATCGTCAACGTGCGCGGCGTGCTCACGCTCGCGGCTTCGCTGGCGGCGCTGCTGCACATCGAGCGGGGCGCGCACGAAGGCACGTCGCTCAAGGACCGGCCGCGTTTGCTCGTGACCGAATGGGCGGGCGCGACCACGGCGTTTCCCGTCGACGAAGTGGAAGGCGTGACCGCGTTCGCGGCCGAAGACCTGCTGCCCGCGCCCGCGACGCTCGCGCAGTCGGCGCACCGGCATGTGCGCGGCGTGGTGGCGTGGCGCGGCCGTTCGGTCGGCGTGCTCGACGCCGATGCGCTGTTCGATTCGCTCGCAAGGAGCCTGCGATGAGCGACGACGAACTGAGCCGCCGCTCGCTGCTCGATCTGTTCCGCGAGGAAGCGCAAACGCAGACGCGCACGCTTGCGGCGGGACTGCTCGCGCTCGAAGCCGCGCCCGAGGACGCCGCGACGCTAGAGGACTGCATGCGCGCGACGCATTCGCTCAAGGGCGCGGCGCGCATCGTCGGGTTGCCCGAGGCCGTGATCGTGGCGAGCGCGATGGAGGATTGCTTCGTGGCGGCGCAGCAGGGCGGGTTGCGCATCGACGCCGCGCGCATCGACGTCCTGCTCGCCGGCATCGACCTGCTCAACGCGGCCGGCGACGCCGACGCGCCGCCGCTCGCGCGCGAGGCGGCCGAGGCGTTCGGCGCGCGCCTGAGCGGCGCGGCGGGCGCTCACGCTTTTGCACCCGCGCCCGCGCCGCGGCCCGAAGCAATGGATGCGCTGGCGGCTTCGTTGCGTTTGCCGGCGTTGGAAGCGCAGCACGGGGCGAACCCCGAAGCGCCGCCGCCATCCGCCGAAGCCGCCGCGCAAACCGCCGCGCAAGCGAATGCGGACGTCAGCGCACCAGCGAACACAGCAGCGAGCGCACCCGCTAGCGCCCCAGCGGACGCAACCGCGAACGCAACCGCCGCCGCGGAACCCGCGCCGAAAATCCCCGCGCGCCGCGCGACCGATCCGGGCGCGGGCGGCGGCGCGCACGAACCCGAGCGCATGCTGCGCGTGCGCGCGCTCACGCTCGACCGCGTGCTCGGTCTCGCGGGCGAGTCGCTGGTGGAGTCGCGCCGCCTGCGGCCGTTCGCGGACAGCCTGCTGCGCGTGCGCCGCGCGCAAGGCGACGTGCTTGCCGCGCTCGGCCAGTTTCACGAACGTCACGCCGAAACGCTCGACACGGACGCGCGCGCCGCGCTCGACCATATCCGCGCCTCGCTCGCCTCGCTCGGCCGTCAGTTGTCCGAACGATTCGACGATCTGGACCGCATCGACCGGCGCGGCACGCAGCTCGCGCAGCGGCTCTACGACGAGGCGCTGCAATGCCGCATGCGTCCGTTCGGCGACACGGCGCATGCGTATCCGCGCATCGTGCGCGATCTCGCGCGCTCGCTCGGCAAGCGCGTGCGTTTCGAAGTCGTCGGCGAGAACACGCAGGTCGATCGCGACATCCTCGAAATGCTCGACGCGCCGCTCGGCCATTTGCTGCGCAACGCGCTCGATCACGGTATCGAGAACCTGCAAGCGCGGCGGCGCGCGGGCAAGCCGGAGGAAGCGCGCCTCACGCTCGAGGCGCGCCACAGCGCCGGCAAGTTGCTGATCGCCGTGGCCGACGACGGCGCGGGCGTCGACCTGAACCGGGTGCGCGAGCGCGTGATCGAGCGCGGTCTCGCGCAGCCCGAAGCCGTGGCCGCGATGTCCGACGCCGAGCTGTTCGACTTCCTGATGCTGCCGGGCTTCTCGCTGCGCGAGAAAGTCACCGACGTCTCCGGGCGCGGCGTGGGCCTCGACGCCGTGCTCAACTTCGCCAAGACCGTGCGCGGCACCGTGCGCATCGAAAGCGCGCCGGGCCAGGGCACGCGTTTCGTGCTGCAACTGCCGCTTACGCTTTCGGTGGTGCGCAGCCTGATCGTCGAAGTCGCGGGCGAGGCGTATGCGTTCCCGCTCGCGCACGTGCGCCGCGCGCTGAGCGTGCCGCGCAGCGCGATCGAAACGCTCGAAGGCCAGCAGCACATCGCCTACGACGGGCGGCCCGTGGGGCTCGTCGCCGCGCGTCAGCTGCTGGGCGCGCAGGCCGAGGCGCATGCGGGCGACAACGTGAACGTCGTGCTCGTGGGCGGCGAAAGCGGGCTTTACGGCGTGGCCATCGATCGCTTCGCGGGCGAGCGCATGCTGGCGGTGCAGCCGCTCGACGCGCGTCTCGGCAAGCTGCGCAACGTTTCGGCGGCGGCACTGCTCGACGACGGCGAGGTGGTGCTGATCGTCGACGTGGAGGACATCGTGGCTTCGGTCGGACGGCTCGTGCGCGACGGCCAGCTCGCGGGCGTGGCGCGCGGCGCGAACGGCGCGGCGCGCGAGCGCAAGCGCATTCTCGTCGTCGAGGATTCCTTGACCGTGCGCGAGCTGGAGCGCAAGCTGCTCGAAAAGCGCGGCTATGCGGTGACGGTGGCCGTGGACGGCATGGACGGCTGGAACACGCTGCGCCAGGCGCGCTTCGACCTCGTGATTACCGACGTCGACATGCCGCGCATGGACGGCATCGAACTCGTCACGATGATCAAGCACGACGCGCAGCACCGCAACGTGCCCGTGATGATCGTGTCGTACAAGGACCGCGAGGACGACCGGCGCCGCGGGCTGGATGCGGGCGCCGACTACTATCTGACCAAGGGCAGCTTTCACGACGAAGCGCTGCTCGACGCCGTGAACGACCTGATCGGAGAGGCGACGGGATGAAGATCGGTATCGCCAACGACATGCCGCTCGCCGTCGAAGCGCTGCGGCAGGCCATCGCTACCCGGCCCGGCCATCGCGTGCTGTGGGTCGCGGCCAACGGCGAGGAAGCCGTGCAGCAGTGCGCCGCGCAGGTGCCCGACGTGATCCTCATGGACCTCGTGATGCCGAAGATCGACGGCGTGGAGGCCACGCGCCGCATCATGGCCCGTTCGCCGTGCCCGATCCTGATCGTCACGAGCAGCGTGGGCGCGAACGCCTGGCGCGTGTACGAGGCGATGGGCGCGGGCGCGCTCGACGCGGTGGACACGCCGGTGCTCGCCGGTCCCGGCGCGCGCCGCACGATGGACCTGCTGCTCGCGAAGATCGAGCAGATCGGCAAGGTGAGCGGCGTGCCGGAGCGGCTCGCGCGCGCGAGCGCGGCCGGCACGGCGGGCCTGCACGAAGCGCCGCTCGTGGCGATCGGCGCTTCGGCGGGCGGCCCGAGCGCGCTGGCGGCGGTGCTGGGCGCGCTGCCCGAAAATTTCGGCGCGAGTATCGTGATCGTGCAGCACGTGGATCAGTCGTTCGCCGCGGGCATGGCCGCGTGGCTCGACTCGCAAACGCCGCTCGCGGTGCGCGTGGCGCTCGAAGGCGAGCCGCCCGCGCCCGGCACGGCGCTGCTCGCCGCGACCAACGATCACCTGTGCATGACGGCGTGCGGCAAGCTGGCTTACACTCGCGAGCCGGTGGAAACGCCGTATCGTCCGTCCGTCGACGCGTTTTTTCATAGCCTCGTCGAGCATTGGGCCGGCACGGCGGTGGGGGCGCTCCTCACGGGCATGGGCCGCGACGGCGCGATCGGCTTGAAGGCAATGCGCGCGAAAGGCTGGTTCACGATCGCCCAGGACGAAGCCACCAGCGCCGTCTACGGCATGCCGAAAGCGGCCGCGGCGGCCCAGGCCGCGCGTGCGATCTTGCCGCTCGACGCCATCGCGCCGGAATTATGTGCGCGCGCGAAACGTTCGCCGTTCTAGCTGTCCGCCCCTGTTCAACCTTGGCCCGCGAGAAGCCGCTTTCACCGAATCCGCGATTGAAGACGCGACCGATATCATGACCGAGAAGCCCCTTGTTGCTCCCGGCGCGGGCCTCGCGCCCGGCGCCGGCAATTCCGACGACGCTGCGCTCGACGCCGCGCTCGACGCCGTGCGCGCCGCGCTCGCGCAGCCGCTGCCCGCCGCCGACGTGCCGATGATGGTGCTGCTCGTCGACGACCAGGCGATCGTTGCCGAGGCGGTGCGCCGCGCGCTGGCGAACGAGCGCGAGATCGACTTTCACTACTGCGCGCACCCGGAGCAGGCCATCGATACGGCAGAGCAGGTGCGCCCGACCGTGATCCTGCAAGACCTCGTGATGCCGGGCACCGACGGCCTCACGCTCGTGCGCGCCTACCGAGCGAACGAAGCCACGCGCGACGTGCCCATCATCGTGCTCTCGACCAAGGAAGAACCCGCGATCAAAAGCGCGGCGTTCGCCGCCGGCGCGAACGATTACCTCGTGAAGCTGCCCGACAGCATCGAGCTGATCGCGCGCATCAAATACCATTCGCGCTCGTATGTCAGCATGCTTCAGCGCGACGAGGCGTATCGCGCGCTGCGCCGCTCGCAGCAGGAGCTGCTCAAGGCGAACCTCGAACTGCGCCGCCTCACGCATTCCGACGGCTTGACGGGACTGTCGAACCGCCGCTATCTCGACGAATTCCTCGGCGCCGAATGGAAGCGCGCGCTGCGCGAGCGTACCGAGATTTCGCTGCTGATGATCGACGTCGATTACTTCAAGCCCTATAACGACACCTACGGCCACGTGGCCGGCGACAACGTGCTGCGCTCCGTGGCCACGACGATTCGCCGCGAGATTCGCCAGCCGCGCGATCTGGTCGCGCGTTTCGGCGGCGAGGAATTCGCCGTGGTGCTGCCGGGTTCGGGCAGCGCGGGCGCGCGCCTGCTCGCCGAGAAAATGCGCCAGGACGTGGCGGCGCTGGCGCTGCCGCATATCGGCTCGGCGGTGAGCGAGCACCTCACGATCAGCATCGGCGTGGCGACGCTCACGCCCGCGCCCGGTCTTGCGGAAACGGCGCTGATCGAGGAGGCCGACGCGGCGCTCTATCGCGCGAAACGCGACGGGCGCAATCGCGTGGCTTTCACGACGCAGGTTTCGGGGCGCGATTGATATTCGGCGGTCCTGGCGGCGGCTGACGTGGCGAATCCGGCAGTGGGCGCGTCTTGCCGCCTCGGTTCGCGCCGGCTCCTTTCGTTTCGTTGATCTTGCCGATTCCGCCGCTTTCGCCGCTTCCGCCGCTTCCGCCGATCCGGCTGATCCGGCTGATCCGGCCGATTCCGCCGATCCCGCCGATCCCGCCGATTCCGCCGATTCCGCCGATTCCGCCGATTCCGCCGATTCCGCCGATCCCGCCGATCCCGCCGATCCCGCCGATCCCGCGCCGCGCAACGGCGCCCGAGCGCGTTTTTCACGTAAATTTCCATGTTGACGCGCGGCTTTCGCGAGCCGCGCGGCCTGCTTTTTCGTGGCACGCGGCGCGCGCGGGAATAAGCGGCGCGCCGGCGTGTTAGCCCGGTATCCCCCTCACAGCGTTGGCGAAAAATCATGAAGTTCCGCGGGCCGCTCGACGAGCCGCCAGTCTCCGAAACCGATATCCAGGCCTATAGCGACGGCACGCTCGCGGGCTCGCGCGCGGCGCAGGTGCGGCATTACCTGGCCAAACGCCCCGGCGAATGGCATCGCATCCTGTTTTATCGCCGTCTGAACGCGCAGATTCGCGACGCGTATCCCGAGCCGCGCGCCGCGCATGCGGACGAAGGTTCGCAAACGCCGTATCGCGCCGCCGCGCCGCGCCGCCGCGTCAGGCGCTACGCGGCCGCGCTGGTTGCGGCGGCGGTGCTGGCGGGCGCGGCGCTCGCGTGGATTTCGGTTTCCGAGCCCACGCAGCAGGTGCTCAACGACGCGGCCGTGATGGCGCTGATGGACGCCGAAAACCCCGGCAACGCCGACGCCGCCGAAAGTCAGACGAAAGCGCCGGCCTTGCCCGCGCCGTTCGATCTGGGCGCGGCGGGCCTGCGCTATCTCGGCAGCGGCGAGATGAAGCTCGGGCCGTTCGCGCGCGCGCAACGCTATCTCTACGAGAACGCCGAAGGCGAGCGCGTGGTGCTGCTTGGCGCGCGCGCGTGGCTCGACGGCGCGGCGCCGCAGTGGAGCGCGCATCGCGCCGGTCAGTTGCGCTTGCTGATGTGGCGCGACGACGGCATGCGCTGGGTGCTCGCGGGCCACGCCGCCACGCGCGGGCTCATGCGCGCCGCCGATCTCGCGACCATGCCGCCGCGCGAAGGCGCTGCGCCATGAGCGGGGTTTCGCATGCCGTTCGGGCAACACGCAACGAGAAGCAGGAAGCAACCAGGATGAATCATGGACATCCGTGACGAGCTGATAGATCATGTGCCGCGCCTGCGGCGCTACGCGCGCGCGCTCATCAACAACCGCGAGCTGGCCGACGACCTCGTGCAGGACACGCTGGAGCGCGCCATCGCCCGCACGGAGCTGTTTCGCTCGGGCACCGACCTGCGCGCGTGGCTGTTCACGATCATGCACAACATTTTCGTGAATCAGGTGCGCAAGTCGTCGTCGCGCGGCTCGCATGTTTCCGTCGACGACGAAAGCGTGCCCGAATCCGACTACGCCGTGCCCGCGACGCAAAGCAACGCGCTCGAAGTGCGCGATCTCGACTACGCGTTGCAGCGCTTGCCCATGGAGCAGCGCGAAGTGGTGCTGCTGGTCGGGCTCGAAGAGATGAGTTACGCCGACGTGGCGCTCGCGCTCGACATTCCCATCGGCACGGTGATGTCGCGTCTGTCGCGCGGCCGCGAACGGTTGCGCGCACTCATGGCGGGCGCGGTCCCGCGTGCGAATCTGAAGGTGGTGCGATGAGCGATCAACACAATCCCGTTACGCAAGACGAAATTCACGCCTACGTGGACGGCACGCTTTCGGAAGCGCGCCGCGCCGACGTCGAGCGCGAACTCGAACGCAATCCCGATCTCGCCACGCGCGCGAGCGACTTTTTCGCGCTCAACAATCTGCTGCACGAACGTTACGACCGCGTGCTCAACGAGCCGCTGCCGGCGCGCCTGCGCATGACGGCGGCGCCTGTCGAAACGAAGGTGCGCGGCGGCAAGGCGGCCGCGAACTGGCCGCGTTTCGCGGGCATGGCGGCGGCGCTCGTGCTGGGCGTGGGCATCGGCTGGGGCACGCATTACGGCATGAGCCTGCCGGGCGGCGAGAGCGCGGGCGGCGCGAGCGCGCTGCACACGGTGAGCGCGGACGGCAACATGCGTTTCGCCGAGCAGGCCGCCATCGCGCATGTCAACTACATGCCCACGGTGGCGCGTCCCGACACGATGGACGACACCCAGGAGCAGGACTTCGTCAAATGGCTCGCGAACCGGCTCGGCACCAACGTGCATGCGCCGATGCTCGCGAAAAGCGGCTTCGAGCTTTCGGGCGGACGCCTGCTGCAAAGCGACGACGGCGACGTGGCGCAATTCATGTATCACAACGCGAAGGGCGAACGCGTGACGCTGTGCATCTCGCATCGCAAGACGAGCGCGAATACCACGGCGTTCAGGCTCTATCAGGACGGCCCGGTGAACGTGTTCTACTGGGTCGACGGCGACTTCGGCTATGCGCTTTCGGGCGGTATCGACCGCAAGGCGCTGTTGCAGCTTTCGCACGACGTCTACGCGCAACTCACTTCGGGGCGAGCCGGGTAAGTTTTTTCACGCGCGGTTTGCGTCGCGCCGTAAAACAGAACGCCCCGCTCATTGCGAGCGGGGCGTTCTGTTTTTGCGGCCGTCCGCGATCAACTGCCCGAGTACAGGTTGCAGAAGCTTTCCGGCCCCACGCATTGCGCCACGCGCGGCGCGCCGGAATCGCTCGTGCCGTGCATGGCGGCGCCCATGGCGTCGGGTTGCGCGGCGGCTTTGGCGCGTGCGGCCTGCTGCGCGAAAACCGGGCTCACGTCGGGGTACGACGTGTCGGTCACGAATTGCGAGCCGTCGGCTTCGGCTTCGATCAATTGCTGGCGGACTTCGGCGCGCGTGAGTCCCTGGGCGGACGCGCCGGCGGCGGCGCCCAGACACGTGACGGCGGCCAACGATGCGATGACCATGCGGCGAAAATTCATTTCGAACTCCTGATTAAGTGCGCGGGAGGGGCGACCGTGGCATTGTGTTTGCCTGAGCGGTCGATTCGATCAAGACTGCAATGGGTATACCCGCGCGCCGCGCCGGCTATTCCCGCGTATTTGTAACGGCTTTCGAACGAGGGCTTTTTCGAACGAGCAGCGCGCGATGCCCGATATTGACCGCGCGCGCGTTCAGTCGAGCTGCACTTGCAGCCAGTGCGGCAGCGTCGCGCCGGCGAGGCTTGCGCCGAGCAGCAGGAGCGCGCCCGCGAGCAACAGCAGCAAGGGATTGATGCGCGTTTTCAGCAACACGCACAGCGAAGCGAGCGCGATGAATTTCGCGGGCATGCCGCCGTTGAGCGTCTTGAGCAGCACCCATCCCGCGGCCAGCATCATGCCCGCCGCGATGGGCCGCAAGCCGCGTTCGAGCGCGAGTTGCCAGGGCGCGCCCTGGTAGCGGCCCCAGACGTGCGTGACGCCGTAGATGAGCAACCCCGTGGGCAACAGCAGCGCGGCCGTGGCGACGAGGGCGCCCCAGAAACCCGCGACTTGCCAGCCGATCAGCGTCACGAGCAGCGAGCCGGGGCCGGGCGCCATGCGCGAGATCGCGAAGTCGGCGGCGAATTGTGCGTGCGTGAGCCACGCATGCACCTCGACGACCTGCCGCTGGATTTCGGCGACGATGGCCTGGCCGCCGCCGATGGTGACGAGCGAGAGCGGCGCGAAAATGGCCGCGATCTGCACGAGCGCGCGCACGTTCATCGCCGACCTCGCCGGATCGCCGCGTATTCGTAGCACACGCTGAAACCGCCGCCGATCAGCACGACCCACACGAGCGGCCAGCGCAGCAGGCCGATGGCGACGAACGTGGCCGCCATTAGCGCGAGCGGCACGAGTTGACGGCGCACGCGCCGCGCGGTGACCACGCCCATGGAAAGCGACAAGCCCGTGGCGGCGGCAGCGGCGCCCGCGAGCAGCACTTGCGTGAGCGGGTGCAGGATCAGCGCGCCCACCACCGCGCCGAGCACGATGATAAAGACCGCGGGCGGCACGACGATGCCCGCGACGGCCACGGCGGCGCCGCGCCAGCCGAGCAGCCGGTGGCCGATCCAGATCGCCATGTTCTTGACGTTGATGCCGGGCAGCGCCTGCGAGATCGCGAGACCGTTGAGAAAATCCTCTTCGCCGATCCAGTCGCGGTCCTGCACGAATTCGCGCAGCAGCCAGCCGCTCAGGCCGCCGCCGAAGCTCGTGAGGCCGATGCGGGCGAAGATCAGAAAAAGGCCCAGAAGAGTGGGATGCGGCGAGGCAGTGCGTGCGGGTGCGGTCACGGAAAAACGCGGCTCTTGAAGCAATGAAGCGATCGTCGGGCGCCGCCGCGCCAAACCTTTCTACGGGGTTTCGGTTTCGTTCGATTTGTCTTTCGCGAAAGACGCGGCGGCGTCACGGTATGAGTTGTGCGTCGCGCAGTATAGCGCCGGCGACGACCGCTTCGCACACGCCGGGCCGTGCGTCGATGCACATTCATATGCATGTTCGCATGCACGTCATTAATCGGGCCGCTACGCCATTCGATGGCCGATAAACAAATCAGATGGCAGGCCGCGACGATCGGCATAGCGCGCCACGGCTATGCGTAATAGCATGGTTTTCTTCCGTCGAACGCTTGTTTTCGCCTTCCGGGAAGAACGATGCACGCCGTGGGTCACCGCGCGCAGCCGCGAACCGACGCGGTATCGACAGCAAGGAGCGGCCCTCTCGCATGGAGAAGGGCTGGAGGAGAAGAAGCATGTTCAAGTGGTACACCGAGTTGAACCAGGCCGAGAAGCGCACGTATTGGGCGTGCTTCAGCGGCTGGGGCCTCGATGCGATGGACACCCAGATGTACGCGCTCGCGATCCCCACGCTGATCGCGCTCTGGAGCATGACGCGCGGCCAGGCCGGCGTGCTGGGCACGACTGTTCTGATCATGGCGTCGCTCGGCGGCTGGATCGCGGGCATTCTTGCGGATCGTTACGGGCGCGTGCGCGTGCTGCAAATCACCATTGTGTGGTTTTCGGCGTTTACGTTGCTTTCCGCCTTCACGAATTCGTTCGGTCAACTGATGATCACGCGCGGGCTGCAAGGCCTCGGCTTCGGCGGCGAATGGGCCGTGGGCGCGGTGCTCATCAGCGAGACCATTCGCCCGCAGGTGCGCGGCCGCGCAGTGGGCTCGTTGCAGGCGGGCTGGGCGATCGGTTATGGCGTGGCCGTGCTGCTTTCCACGCTGCTGTTCAGCACGCTCGAGCCTGCGCTTGCGTGGCGCGTGCTGTTCGCCGTCGGTTTGCTGCCGACGCTGCTCGTGCTGTGGATTCGCCGCAGCATCAAGGAAGCGCCGGTGTTCGCGCAGATCCGCAAGGACAATGCGGCGGACCGCCCGAGCATCTGGGCCGTGTTCGACAAGCCCACGCGCATGACGACGTTCAAGGCGATCCTGCTGACCTTCGGCATCTACGGCGGCAACTACACGATGATTACGTGGCTGCCCGCCTATCTGAAACTCGCGCTGCATCTGTCTATCGCCAACGTGGGCGGTTATCTCGCGATCAACATTCTCGGCTCGTTCGCGGGCGCGTTCCTCAACGGCTGGATGGCCGACCGCTTCGGGCGTCGCAAGACCTTCATCGTGATCGCCTGCCTGCAAGCGATTGCCGTGGCCACCTATACGCTCGCGCCCATCACGCTGCCCGTCACGCTCGTGCTCGGCTTCGTGCTCGGCACGCTGCAATCGGGCACGGCGGCGGGCACCGGCGCCTATATCGCCGAGCTGTTCCCCACGCGCATTCGCGCTTCGGCGCAAGGCTTGTGCGGCAACGCGGGCCGGGCGATCGGCGCGATCATGCCGACGATGGTGGGCGTGCTCAGCGCCAAACTTCAACTGGGTGCGGCGATGGGCATTTGCGCGTGCATCTCGTACTTGCTGGTCGTGACGGCGGCGGTGCTGTTGCCCGAAACGCGCGGCCGCGATCTTTCGCACGTCGCCCAGAATGGCGAGGAAATGCCTGCAAGCGCGCCCGCGCATAACGTGCATGACGGCGGCGCGCCGTTGCAGGAAGCGCGCGCGCCCAGCGACGTGCGCTGATACCGTCCGGGGTTTGAATCGAGCGCGGCGCTTCGGCGCCGCTTTTTTTTGCCCGCGCGCCCATGCAGCGAGGACAGCGACGACAGCGACGACAGCGACGACAGCGGCGACGATAACGCGCGCGACGCAGCGCGAGGCGAGGGCGGCTATGATGACCGGGCCTGCATTGTCCGATGAAAGCCCTCTTCGCCACTGCTCATGCCCCGCAAAAAAACCAGTCTCTGGCTCAAAGGCCTCCAACTGCTCGCGAGCGCGGCGCAGCCGAAGAAAAAAACCGCCACGCGCAAGCGCACGCCACGCAAATCCACGGCGAAAACGGTGCGCGCGGCGCGTGCGCCTTCGGCGAGCGCGGCGGGCAAGTGGATTCGTTCCTATCATTCCGCGCCGCCGCTGGCGGGACATCTCGTCAATCATCTGGCGTATGCGCTTTACGTGCCCGCGTCGCTCGCGTCCACGGCGGCCGGCGAAGGTGCGCCGCTCGTGGTCATGCTGCACGGCTGCAAGCAGACGGCCGAGTCGTTCGCAGCGGGCACGCGCATCGGCCGGCTCGCGGAGCGCGCGGGCTTTGCCGTGCTGCTGCCCGAGCAGGCGAAAACGGCGCACGCGCAGCGCTGCTGGCACTGGCATGGCGATCCCGCGCAATCGGAGGCGCCGGCGGTGGCGTCGCTGGTCGAGGCGATCGTGGCGCAATACGGTTTCGACGCCACGCGTGTGTATCTCGCGGGCATTTCGGCGGGCGCGGGCCTCGCTTCGGCCTTGGCGCTGCATCACGCGCGTTTGTTTGCCGCCGCCGGCCTGCATTCGGGGCCGGTGTTCGGCGCAGCCACGTCCACCATGAGCGCGATGCACGTAATGCGCCGCGGCGCGCGCGAAGATCCGCTGCAACTCGTCGAGCGATCCGTCGACGTGGCCGCGTATGCCGGCATGCCCACGATGATCGTGCACGGCGAGTTCGATGCCGTGGTCGAGAAGCGCAACGCGGCACAACTCGCCGCGCAGTTCGCGCGCGTGAATCGTCTGACCGATGCGCACGGCGCGCTGCGCGTGGGCGAAATGCGCACCTATAGCCGCGACGGCGCGGACTACACCGATTGGCTCCGGGCCGGGCGGCTCGTCGTGCGGCTGTGCATCGTGCGCGGGCTCGGCCATG
This sequence comes from Paraburkholderia sp. J41, assembly GCF_905220235.1. Taxonomy (NCBI): domain Bacteria; kingdom Pseudomonadati; phylum Pseudomonadota; class Betaproteobacteria; order Burkholderiales; family Burkholderiaceae; genus Paraburkholderia; species Paraburkholderia sp. J41. The sequence continues at coordinate 172,503 of NZ_CAJMZE010000013.1, forward strand.
CGTGGAGCGGCGGCGACGCGCGCGAGGCGTTTCATTCGGGCAAAGGCCCCGAGGCGACGTCGATGCTGTGGCAGTTCTTTCGCCGCCAGAAGCGCGCGCACTGAACCTCATTCGGGCTTCGTGTCGCGATACACCACGGCGAAGCTCAACGCAATCGATCCCGTGCGCGCTCGCGCCTCCGCGTGTGACGTTGCCGCCTTCATCGCCGTATCGGAACGCGCACGCTTCGCTCGCGGCTTGCGTGCGCTTTCGCCATGACCCGGCTGCGTTACGCGCGGTGCGGCATGGTCCGTTTTCGTGGTAGTTGTCGTCATTTTCCCTCTCGTTCCGAAAGCACCCTGTGCGTATTGAACGCGTGCGGCTACGATTAGTAAAATGAATGATTTGATCAGTACGATAACTACGCGGAATCGAATGGCATGGAACTCAAACTGCTTCGCAGCTTCCTGAGCGTGGTGGAGCTACGGCATTTCGGCCGCGCGGCCGAAGCGCTGCACATGACGCAGCCGGCGCTGAGCAAGCAGATCGGCGCGCTCGAATCGAGCCTTGGCGCGCGCCTTTTCGAGCGCGGGCGTCATGGCGCGGAACTCACGCGTTTCGGTGAAGCGTTTCTGCCGGACGCGCAAGCGCTCGTGCAGGACGCCGACGATATGCTGGCCCGCGCGCGCGAGGCGGGCGGCGGCCGGCGCGGGCATTTGCGCATCGGCATCTGCCTTTCGGTGCTGACGATCGCGCCGCGCATCATCGCCGATTTCCGGCGCGAGCATCCCGGCGTGGCCGTGTCGCTGAGCGACCTGTCGTCGTCGGAACAGGCGCGCCGGCTGCGTGCGGGCAAGCTCGACGCGGGCTTCATGCGCACGCAGGCCGCGAGCGGTCTGGCGTCCTTTGGCGTGCTCGACGAAAAGCTCGCGCTCGCGCTGCCGCCCGGTCTTTCCCGCGCGCGAGGCGTCCGGGGTGTGCAAGGAGTCCGCATTCCCGGCGATTTCGCGCGGCTCAACGAACTTGGCTTCGTCGCGCTGCGGCGCTCGCGCGGGCCGGGACTCGCCGCGCAGATCGAAAACTGGTGCCAGGCCCATCGTTTCGTGCCGCACGTCACGCAACAGGCCGACGACGTGCAATCCGTGCTGGCTTCCGTCACGGCGGGCGTGGGCGTGGCGTTCATTCCCTCGGGCGCGGGGCAGTTGTTGCGCGAGGCCGTGGTCGTGCCGCTGCGCGGCGAACACGCGAAATGGCGCGTCGGGCTCGTCTGGTCCAACGAGCCGGCCGATCCGGTCACGGCGCGCTTCGTGGCGTTCGTGCGTGCCGCGATCAACGGCCGTGCGGCGCGTTGAAGCCGCGCTCGCGTCGTTGCGGTGCGTTGCGTTGCGGTGCGTTGGGGCGTTGCCATGCCCGGCGTCGTTCCGTGGCGAACGGTGGGGTGAAGGCAGCCTTGGCCGCGCCGCGCGCTAGCACATCACGATGACGGCAGCGTGTCGCGCGCGGGCGGCGAACGAGAGCCGCGGGCGAGGGCGGCGGGTGAAGGCAGCGGAAGCGGAAAGCGGCAAGCGGCATACGGCGCGCTTGCGCGCGAAACCGCGCGTGTGGCATGCTGTGCGCCGACCAACCGGCCATTGAACATGGATTTCGCTGCATCCATCTCCACGTATGGCGCCGACTTCTCGGGCCTGATTTGCGGTTTCCGCTTCCTGCCCGGCGAGCCCGGCCAGCCCGTTTCGTGCGACGACGTGCTCGGCGCGTTGCGGCGCGCACGCACGCCCGGCGAGCCGTCTCCCGACGACACGGCCTTTTACTGGCTCCACTTCAACCTCGCGCATGCGGCGGCGCAGCCGTGGCTGCGCGCGAATCTCGGCCTGCCCGACGCGTTTTTCGAAATGCTGGTCGAGGGCTCGCACTCCACGCGCATCGAGCAGCAGGAAGGCGCGCTGCTCGCCGTGGTCAACGACGTCATGTTCGATTTCGAGCTGACGCCTTCGCAGATCGCCACGCTCTGGTCGTACACGCACGAACGCATTCTCGTGACGGCGCGCCTCAAGCCGCTGCGCTCCATCGACCGTTTGCGCGGCTACGTGCGCAACGGCGAAACCTTCCGCTCGCCCGCCGAACTGTTGATTCACCTGATGCGCGATCAGGCCGACTTGATGGTGGAAATCGTGCGTCGTTCGAGCGTGGACGTCGATCGCGCGGAGGACGCCTTTCTCGCCTCGCGCCGCCCGAAAAGCCGTCACGATCTCGCGGCCATGCGGCGCATTCTCGTGCGTTTGCAGCGCATGCTCGCACCCGAGCCCGGCTCGGTGTTCCGCTTGCTCGCGCGCCCGCCGCGCTGGCTCCAGGCGCCCGACATGCAGGACCTGCGCGAAGCGACCGAAGAATTCTCGCTCGTGCTCGGCGACATGGCGGGGCTCGTGGAGCGCATCAAGCTGTTGCAGGAAGAAATTGCCGCGCGGCTCGAAGAACAGAACAACCGCACGCTGTTCACCCTCACGCTCGTGACCGTGCTGGCGCTGCCGATCAACATCGTCGCGGGCTTTTTCGGCATGAACGTGGGCGGCATACCGCTCGCGGAGAATCGCCACGGTTTCTGGCTCATGGTGCTGGTCGTGGCCACCTTCACCGCGCTGCTCGGCTGGTGGGTGTTTCGCAATCGCGGCGATCGCTGACGCAAACGGCCCGCGCCTGGAGGTCAATGCGGCGCGCACCGCATTTTCGCCGCCGTGATTTGCTTAGCGGGATTCATCGTTTCTGCAATGACGTCGATACCGGTAGCATCGTTCGCTTGATGGCGCGCCGTTTCGGGCACGCGCCCGACATAACGGAACGCACGACGATGACCCACGCCATTCGCACTCGCCGCCAATTTCTCGCCACGCTCGGGGCCTCGCTCGCGAGCGCCGCGTTGCCCCGGCTCGCTTTCGCGAAGTATCAAGCCGACCAGTTCCGCATCGGCTATCAAAAGGCCGCGAGCACGCTCGTGCTGCTCAAGGCCAACGGCACGCTCGAACAACGCCTGGCGCCGCAAGGCATCAAGGTCTCGTGGACGGAGTTTCCGGCTGGCCCGCAACTGCTCGAAGGCCTGAATGTGGGCGCCATCGACTTCGGTTACGTGGGCGAGGCGCCGCCGGTGTTCGCGCAAGCCGCGGGCGCCGATTTCGTCTATACCGCCTATGAATTGCCGACGCCGCACGCCGAAGGCGTGGTGGTCGCGAAGCACTCGCCCGTTCGCACCGTGGCCGAGCTGAAGGGCAAGAAAGTGGGCTTCAATCGCGGCTCGGACGTTCACTGGTTCATCGTCGCGCTGCTGCAAAAGAACGGTTTGTCGATCACCGACATTCAGCCCGTGTATCTCGCGCCCGCCGACGCGCGCGCGGCGCTGCAAAGCGGCGCCATCGACGCATGGGCGATCTGGGACCCGTTCCTCGCGGCCGTGGAGGCGCAGGACGGCGCGCGCCTGATCGCCGACGCGAGCGGCGTGGCGAGCCATCATCAATTCTTCCTGAGCCAGCGCGAATTCGCGGAAAAGCGCAAGGACGCGCTGGCCGTCGCGCTCGACGAACTGGGCAAGACGGGGCAGTGGGTGCGCGCGAACACGGCGGCGGCCGCCGCGAAGCTTGCCCCCATTCAGGGCCTGGATGCGGCGACGATCGAGACCGGCCTCAAGCATTACGCGCACGAGTACCGCCCCATCGACGCCGCCGTGATCGCGCAGCAGCAGAAGATCGCGGACACCTTCTACGATCTCAAGATCATCCCGCGCCGCGTGGTCGCGAAGGAAGCGGTGCTCGCGTAAGCACCGCGCGAGCCGGCGCTCAATGCGGCGACGACCAGCCCTTGTAGCTGCCCACGTTGTCGCGCGTGACGAGCTGCGGCGTCATCTGGATCATCGGGTTCGCGGGCTTCTTGCCGTTCATGATGTCGTAGCCCACCTGCACGGCCGTTTGCGCCATTTTCCACGGGTCCTGGCTCGCGGAAGCCTGCACGAGCGTGTCGGTCTTGAGCGCCGTTTCGATGTCGGGCGCGCCGTCCACGGACGTAATCACGATGTTGGGGCGATGCAGTTGCTTTGCCGCCAGGTCGGTGCCGATCGCTTGCGGGTCGTTGATCGTGAACACGCCGTCAAGCTTCGGGAAGCGCGTGAGATAGCCCTGCATCGCGTTCATGCCGCCTTCGCGCGAGCCCTTGCCATCCTGGTCGTCGGAGAGGATCTTGATGTTCGGCGACTTGGCGAGCGACTGCTTGCAGCCGTTCACGCGGTCGATCACGGCCGACACCTGCGGGCCGTTTTCGATGATCACGTTGCCCTTGCCGTTGAGTTTCTTCGCGAGAAATTCGCACGAAATCGCGCCGGCCTTCACGTTGTCGGTTTGCACGGTGGCGTCGGCGCCGGCGGCGCTCACGTCCACGGCCATCACGACGATGCCGGCCGCCTGCGCCTTCTTCACCGCCGGCAGGATCGCCTTCGGGTCGGTGGCGTTCAGCAGGATCATGTCGACGTGCGCCGAGATGAAGTTGTCGATCTGCGTGAACTGCTTGTTGAGGTCGTAGTCGGCGGAAACGGCGGTGACTTTCGCGGCCGGATTGATCTGCCTGGCCTTGGCCTCCGCGCCTTGCACGATCGTCACAAAGTAAGGATTCCCAAGCGATCCCACGGTGATGCCGATCGACTTGAGCTGCTTATCGGCGGCATGCGCGCCTTGCAGCGCGAAACCGAAAGTGAGTGCGGCAGCGGCGAGAACGGCTTTCTTCTTGAACATGAGGTTGTCTCCAGAGGATTCACTGCTTGGCGAGCGCGGCGAACGGCCCGCGCCCGGTGTATAAGCGTTGCGGAATAGAGGCCGTGGCGAAAAGTGCCTGTTTCAGGCGCTTTTCGTGATTCACGTGCGGGCCGAACCGCGTTGGCGATACCGGTCGAGCGCCACGGCGCCCACGATCACGAGCCCCTTGATGATGTATTGCCAGATGTCCGACACGCCCAGCAACACGAGGCCGTTCGTGAGCACCGCGATGATGAGCGCGCCGATCAGCGTGCCGACGATCGAGCCCACGCCGCCTACGAAGCTCGTGCCGCCCAGGATCACGGCCGCGATGGCGTCGAGTTCGTAGGATTGGCCCAGTTGCAGGCCGTTGGCCGCATACAGGCGCGCCGCCGACATCACCGCGCCCAAACCCGCGAGCAGGCCCGAGACGGCATAGACGAACATCTCGATGCCCCAGACCTTGATGCCCGAAAGGCGCGCCGCTTCGGGGTTGCCGCCCACGGAATAAATGCGCAGGCCCAGCACGGTGCGCCGCAGCACGAACCACGACACCGCCACCACCACGAGCGCGATGATCACGAGCCACGGCACGCCGAACACGCTGCCGTTGCCGATGAACGCGAACGGCAGTTGCGGATTGAAGATGGTGGTGTCGTGGCCCATCAGGCGCGCGATGCCGCGCACTGCCGTGAGCGAGCCGAGCGTGACGATGAACGGCGGCAGGCGCAGGAGCGCAATGAGCGCGCCGTTGATGACGCCGAAGCCCAGACCCACGAGGAGCGCGAACGGCACGCCCAGCCAGCCCCAGTGCGCGATGTTCGAGCCGATCATCGCGGCCATCGCGGCGGCGGCGAGCACCGAGCCCACGGAGAGGTCGATTCCGCCCGTGAGAATCACGAAGGTCATGCCCGCCGCGAGCACGATGTTGATCGACGCCTGCTGCGTGACGATCGACAGATTCTCGAGCGTGAAGAAGCCGTCGGTGAGAAAGCCGAAGCCGATGCACAGCAGCACCAGCACGGGCAGCATGCCCGCCGTGCGAATGAACGCCTTCATGCGCGCGCGGTGGCCGTCCTGCGCATGGCTGGGTTTCGACTGCGATGACGAGGCCGCCACGCCGTGCCGGGGAAGAATGCTTTTCATGTGGGACTCCTGATGAATTCGGTAGCGTATGCGGTGAGGTCAGGCGGCTTCGTCGAGCGTGTCCTGCGAGCCCGTCGCCAGTTCGATGATGGCTTCCTGCGTGATCGGCTTGCCGGTATAGCCGCCCAGTTCGCCCGCGAACACGCCTTCGCGCATCACGAGCACGCGGTCGGCCACGCCGATGATCTCGGGCAGCTCGCTCGAAATCACGATGATGCCCACGCCGGTTTTGGCAAGCTCGTTGATGATGCGGTAGATCTCCGATTTCGCGCCGATATCCACGCCGCGCGTGGGCTCGTCGAGAATCAGCACGCGCGGGTCGGTTTCCAGCAGCCGCGAAAGCAGCACTTTCTGCTGATTGCCGCCCGAAAGCGCGCCCACGTTCACGCGCGGGCTCGGCACGCGTATCGTGAGCGAGCGGATCGCTTCCTTCGCGCGCTCGCCGCCGCGTGCGAGGTCGAGCACGCCGAAGCGCGCGTCGCGCCCGGCCACGGCCACGTTGATGTTGTCGCGCACGCTCATGTCGAGAAAAAGCCCCTGGTGCTTGCGGTCCTCGGTGAGATACACCAGACCCGCGTTGATCGCGTCGCGCGGCGTATGCACGCTCAGGGTTTTTCCGTCGATGGCGATCTCGCCGCGCACGCGCGGTTCCGCGCCGAAGATCAGGCGCGCGAGTTCCGTGCGGCCCGCGCCCACGAGGCCCGCGATGCCGAGCACTTCGCCCGCGTGCAGGTCGAGGCTGCAACCGCGCACGCGTTTGTCGTCGGCCACGTCGCGCACCGTGAGCACGGCCTTGCCCGGATCGTAGGGCGCGTGCGCCTTTTTGTAGAAGCCCGAAATGTCGCGGCCCACCATCATGCTCACGAGGCTGTCGGCGTTGAGCGCGTCGCGCATGAGCGTGCCCACGTAGCTGCCGTCGCGCAGCACCGAAACGCGGTCCGAAAGCTCGTACACCTCGGCCATGCGATGGCTGATGTAGATGATCGCGAGACCTTCGTCGCGCAGTTGATTGATGAGCTTGAAAAGGCGTTCGGTTTCGCGCGAAGAGAGCGGCGTGGTGGGTTCATCCATCACCAGAATGCGCGCTTGCGTGTGGACCGCGCGCGCAATTTCCACGAGCTGGCGTTCGGCGATGGAAAGCGCGCCCACGGGCGTGGGCGGCCCGAAGCTCGCGCCGAGGCGTTTCAATACGTCTTCGCAGCCGCGCTCCATCGCGCGCCGGTCCACGGTGCCGAAACGGCCTCCGCCCTTGCGCAATTCGCGGCCCGCGTAGATGTTTTCGGCCACGGTGAGATTGGGTGCGAGGCTCAATTCCTGGTAGATCACGGCCACGCCCAGTTCGCGCGCGGCGAGCGGCCCGTCGATCACGACGCGCTGGCCTTCGATGAGAATTTCGCCGCCGGGGTCCGCCTGATACGCGCCGGAGAGAATTTTCATCAACGTGGATTTGCCCGCGCCGTTCTCGCCCATCAGCGAATGAATCTCGCCGGGAAACACGGTGAGGCTCACGTTGTCGAGCGCGCGCACGCCCGGAAACGTCTTGCTGATACCCCGCATTTCCAGCAGCGGTGGCGTGGATTCAGAGCGCGACATGACTCACCTCCTGATTTTGCGCGCCCGCGCCCATCAGAATGCCGGCGCGTGGCGAAAAGTTGAAGAACATCGGCAGCGTGGCCGCGCCGAGCGCACCCGCGTCGGGGCCGAAGGTGCCGCGCACGAGCGCGGGCGTGCCGCGCGCCTCGGGCGCCGTGGCCGCGACGGCCACGCGCAGGCGTTCCATGAGCGTGTCGATGAGGCCCGCGTCCACGTCGGCGTCCAGCACCACGGCGGGCACGTCGAGCACGCACAGCGCGGCGCGCAGCGCGGGCGCGAGCGCGTCGATGCAGTCGTCGAGCCATTCCTGCACGGCCGGATGATCGCGCGCGATGCAGGCTTCGAGATCGGCGCGGCTGTCGATGGTTTCGCCGCTGTACTGCAAATGGCGGCGCAACGCGATGAGCGATGCGCGCGAAAGCAGAATGTCCCACTGGCCGCTTGGCCGGTACGCGGAGGGCAGGCGGCCGGGCGGCACGGGCATCACCGCGAAGTCGCCCGCGTTGCCGGTGAGGCCGCGCACGCAGTCGCCGCCGATGGCGATGCCGCCGCCGATCGCCGGGCCGAGGAAGAGGTACAGGAAGTCGGCGCGCTGGCGCCCGCAGCCGTAGAAAATTTCGGCGATGGCGGCCGCGTTGCCGTCGTTCTCGCTGAATACGGGCAGCGCCATCGCGCGGCCGAGTTCGCCCGCGAAATCGACATCGTTCCAGACGCCGAATACGTCGGTGGGCAAGCCCAGTTCGCGCAGCCAGCTACCGAGGTTGTACGGCTGCGCCACGCCGATGCCCGCAACCCGGCTGCGTTCGCCAATGCTCAGCATGCCTAACATTTCGCGGATGTCGCCTTGCACGATGTCCTGCGCGACGCAAGGCTGCGGCAACAGCATGTCGTGCGAGCGGCGCGCGAGCATGCGGCCCGCGAAGTCGACCAGCACGGTTTCGATGTTGGTGCGGTCGAGCCGCACGCCGATGGCGAAGGCGCCGCGCGGCGCGAGACGCAGCAGCGAAGCGGGCTGGCCGCGCTGGCCGTCGAGGCGCCGGCCGCTGACTTCGATGAGACCGTTGGCCGAAAGCGCGGTGATGATGCTGCCGACGGCGGTGCTCGTGAGATTCGCGAGGCGCGCGAGATCGGCCTTCGAGGCTTCGCCCGCACGCCGCAACGCCTGCAACAGCAGGCGCTCGTTGTAGCGGCGGACGTTGGCCGAATTGCTGCCCTGACCGACATGCGGGCTTCTCACGTGTCTCCTCCGGTTCGAGGACGCCGCCGTACGCGCTGGATTGCGTCGCCGACTAAATAAATCAAGTTGATTTATTTAATGCCAGGAACCGGTGTCTGTCAGCCTGGGGAAATCCCCTTTGGTTCGGGGAGAGCGGCTTGCTGGAGCAGCAAGGAGAAACGAGGCAAAAACGGGGGCAAAAACGCAAAGCGCCCGCCGCGCGACGGCTGCCGCGCGCGGGACCGAAAGCAAAGAATAGGAGAACGAGCTTACAAGGAGATTGACGCGACGAGATGGAGCCGGGCTTTTACGATGGCGACGACGTTTCGCGCGCCTCGCGGCAGGCGAACCAGCGCCGCGCCGAGCGGGGCGCTTCGGCGGCGGCAGCATGGGCGGCGGGAGTGACCTTGGCGCTTCCGGTGCTTCCGGCGCTTTCGGCGGTATCGGCAACTTCGCGCCACCAGCGCTCGCCGCGATGCGGCGCGTTCAGATCGAGGCGCTCGCCCATGCGCGGCGTGGAAAGCGCGACGCCGCGCGCGAGCGCGAGACCCGTCACGCGTTCGAACGGATCTTGCCAGCGGTGCATCGCAAGGTCGAATGTGCCGTTGTGAATGGGCACGAGCCAGTTGCCGCGCAGGTCGATGTGCGCCTGCACCGTTTCCTCGGGCTGCATATGCACATAGGGCCACTGCGGATCGTAGGCGCCGGTTTCGATGAAGGTGGCGTCGAACGGGCCGAGCCGCTCGCCGATCGTGCGAAAGCCGTCGAAATAGCCGGTGTCGCCGCTAAAGAACACGCGCAGATCGCGGTCGACGATCACCCACGACGCCCACAGCGTGCTGTTGCCGTCGAACAGGCTGCGCCCCGAAAAATGCTGCGCGGGCGTGGCCGTGAAGTCGATTCCGCCGATGCTCGCGCTCTGCCACCAGTCGAGCTGACGAACCTTGGCGCTGCTGATGCCCCATTCGATGAGCCGGTCGCCCACGCCGAGCGTCGTGAGGAACACGGCCGTGGTGTCGGCGAGCGCGAGCACGGTTTCATGGTCGAGATGGTCGTAGTGATCGTGCGAAAGAATCACGCCCGCGAGCGGCGGCAGGTCCGCGAGCGCGATGGGCGGCGCATGAAAGCGCTTCGGGCCGAGATTGCGAAACGGCGAGGCGCGTTCGCCGAACACGGGGTCGGTGAGCCAGAAACCGCCGCGCAGCTTGAACAGCAGCGTGGAATGGCCGAGGCGGAACACGCTGCGGTCGGGCGCGGCGTCCAGTTCGGCGCGCGTGAGCGTTTGCACGGCCAGCGGCGCGGCGGGCGCGGTGCCGCCCGGCTTGTGGAAGATCATGTTCCACATGATCTTCAGCGTCTTGCCGATACCTTCGGCCGGGCGCGGGCGCACGTTGCGAAAGCGTTCGCCGTCGTGTTGCGGCGACGTGTGCGAAAGCGCGCGGCCGCGGCGCGCGGCAGTCACGCCCAGCGTGCGTTGAAGCGAGCCGGTCAGCGAGCCAAAAAGCGAAGTCATCCGCACCGCCTGTCAGTAATGGATTAAGTAGACTACACAGTGTAGTTTATTCGGGGGAAAAGTAAACCACCTGGTGTAAAATTTGGGGATGGAGACGCCTATCGAAACCCGTGCCCCGCAACGTCTGACCGACCGCAAGCGTGCGGCGATCGTCGCGGCGGCTATCGACGAATTTCTTGCCTCGGGCTTCGACGCCACGAGCATGGACCGGATCGCGGCGCGCGCGAGCGTGTCGAAGCGCACCGTCTACAACCATTTCGAGAGCAAGGAAGCGCTGTTCGCGGAAATTCTGCGGCAACTTTGGGACGCGAGCGCCGACGGCGAGTCGCCGGCCTATCGCGCCGACACGCCGCTGCGCGCGCAACTCGTCGGCTTGCTCATGCGCAAATTGCGGCTCATTAATAGCGAGGCGTTTCTTTCGCTGGCGCGTGTGGCCATTGCGGCCGGCATTCACTCGCCCGAGCGCGCGCGCGACATGGTGGCGCGAATCGGCGAGCGTGAAGAGGACCTCACGGTCTGGGTGCGCGCCGCCGCTGCCGACGGCCGCCTCAAGACCGCCGATCCGGCATTCGCCGCGCAGCAGTTGCACAGTCTCGTGAAGGGATTCGCGTTCTGGCCGCAGGTGACGATGGGCCAGCCGCCGCTCGACGGCGAACAGCAAGTGCGGATTGCGGAGTCCTCCGCCGATCTCTTTCTCGCGCGCTACGCCTGATGGCCTGACCGTTGCCGGCGCGCTCGGCGGGCGCCGCGCGAGGCCGCGTCAACTCAGGCGTCTTTTGGTCGAGCCGGCGTTCGCCGGGGCGGCTATGCGCTCGATTTCCACTTTCGCCGTGCCGGCGTGCTGGATGCCCAGCGCGGTTGCCGCCGCATACGACAAGTCGATGATGCGCGTTCTTCTGAACGGCCCGCGATCGTTGATACGGACTACGATTGATTTTTTGCTTTTGGCGCAAACGACTTTCACATACGAACCCAAGGGCAGCGTTCGGTGAGCCGCCGTCATTGCCATGGCGTCGAACCGTTCGCCGCTGGCCGTGCGGCGGCCGTGAAATTCTTTTCCGTACCACGAGGCCATGCCGGTTTGCCGGAAGCGCGAGGGCAGACAAGCGCAGTCGGACGGGGCCGGCTTCCGGGCGGCGGTGCCTTCCGGCAAAGGCGCGTTGTCGTGCTTGCTGTGATGCGAGTCCGCTGTGTCGCGGGAAGGCGCGTGATGAACGGGCTGCCGGGCGCAGCCGAGCGTCATGGTCAGCGCGGAAAACAGCGCGAGCGTTTTTATGTTTCGGTAAGCCGTCAAGGGATTTTCCGGTTGAGAGAACGTGCGTGCTCGCGCTCGAGCAGAGCGCCTGCTTTAACCGGCCGCTTTTACGACGCTGGCATCAGGCGAATAGGCCGCCGATAGGGCCGGCGACGCGAACGAAACTCGCGCGTTACCGTTCGGACGGAGTTTTCGGTTCCGCGCGCTCGTGGGAATGGTAATGAGCGGCGTGGCGGAATTTCCAGTAACTGCGATCGAGCTTGGGATGCTTGATGACGATGGCGTCCCGATTGGCGTTTTCGTCCTCGGCATGGGCCTGCGGCGGTTCATATGTGGTCATGGCCCGAGCAACGCACGAAGCGCCCACGCACAGGCAGGCGACAAAGAACAGGGCGAATAGCGAATTAATTTTCATGGGTCGAATCTTTCCCGTTGCAACAGGCAACTCATTGCGCGGCCGGGAATTTTTCGGACAGCGCGAAGGCGCGATGATAGGGGAAGGCGTAGCGAAAAGCAGGCGGCTAAACGTAATTTGACAATCTATTTTTCACTTGTTGAAGCTTTGCTTTTATTCTCGATATCAATTCAAATTAATCCTTCGGAGCGAGGTTAAACAACGATAAACATCGGCGGTTTCGCAGTCGTATTGGAATTAAAAGAAGCCGCGCGTGCCCGTTATTAATGAAATACTTTTTTCGTGCTTCTCGCTCGTTCGAAACCCGCTTGTTGAAAACGGTCCCGATACCGTATAGATTCGCTAACGGCGTTGTAAGCGTCGAGTATCGACATTCGACTCACATTCGAGGACACGATCATGCACAAGCACATCTTCGTCAATCTGGGCGTGCGCGACCTGAAGCGTTCGATGGACTTCTTCGGCAAGCTCGGCTTTACGTTCGATCCCAAGTTCACCAACGATCAGGCGGCTTGCATGGTGATCGGCGAGAACATCTTTGCGATGCTGCTCACGACCGACTTCATGCGCGGCTTCACCGACAAGGCGCTGGCCGATGCGCACCAAAGCACCGAAGTGTTGACGTGCCTCTCGTGCGCGTCGCGCGAGGAAGTGGATACGCTCGTGGAAAAGGCGCTGGCGGCGGGCGGCAGTTCGAAACGACCCGCCATGGAAAACGGCACGGACATGTATGGCCGCAGTTTCGAAGACCCCGACGGCCATATCTGGGAACTGGTGTACATGTCGCCGGCGTTCATCGAAAAAGGCGCGCACGGCGGGTAGATCGCGCACGAGCGAGCCGTATGCGGAATGGTTCGGCGCCGTTGCACGCCATGGGTCAAGCGGCCCCGGAAGGGGCCGCTTTCATGTTCAACGTCTCAACACGGCGTCAGTGCCAAAACAGTGCAATCAAGATGATGATGGGAATCGGCACGCCGAGCAGATAAAGCAGGATCGATCGCATGATGGGTCTCCGGTGAAAAGTTCGGGTTACTAACTAATAACGATTAAAACTCCCGCATGCGTCCGCCAACCGTCGCCATGAGGCTGGCCGAGAACGCACCGATCAGCAGCGAAACGAATAGCCAGAGCGTGGCGTGAACGGTCACGCGACGCGCTTCGTCGGCGGCGGCGCGCGCGGCGGTGTCGAGCGCGTTCACCTTGTCGACGAGACGCGACCACGTGGTGGTCACGCGTGCCTGCGCATCCGCGGGCGTAAGGCCGGTTTGGCGCGCGACGATCCGCGAAACATAGGCCGTGTCTTCCTGCGAGAGCGCGCCGCGGGCGGGCAGGCTGTTGAGGAAGATGCGCGCGATTTCCTGTTTTTGCGCGATTGCCGCAATGGTTTCATCGGAATGTTCCGCGGGCGCGGCGCTGCCGTTCGCGTTGGCGTTGGCATTCACGTTCGCGGCAGCGTTGTCCGTGCCGGGCACGGGCCGCAACATGCCGTCGATCATGTAGCCGAGCGGCCACACCTGATACGCCGCCTGCGCGTTGCCGCGATCGAGCGCGCCGTTGAGCGCCCCCATGCGCGACTCGCTTTGAGCCGCCGCGCTGGCCGCGCCGCGCGCGATGCCCGAAACGGCGGATGTGAGCAGCATGGCCGTCACGAGCGTGGCCACGGCCCACGCGAGAAAGCCGTGCGCCGTGTCGCGGAAATGCGTCTCCTCGGTGCCGATGCGCGGCCAGTGGCGCCGCAGGCGACCTGCGAGGTAGCCGCCAAGCCCGCCCGCCATGATCTGCGTAACGATCACCCAAATGACCACGGCGCCGCCGAACGTCTTGGCCTGCACCCCGCTCGACGGCCAGGGCGAGATCGACGTCAGGCCGAGCCCGGTGCCGAGCATGAGCAGGATGAGCGAAAACGCCGCCATCGCGAATGCACCCGCGATCACCGCGCCCCATGAGACCGCCTCGCGTTCGACGCCGAGCGGCGTGGTCAGCGCCGCGGCAGCGGGCGTCGCGACACCCGTGGTCAATCTGTCCGTTTGATCCATGACTCCTCCTCGCAGCGGTGTATTGGTAAGCGACGCGGTTTGCGTCATCGGAGCCGTCGCAGAAAACGTGCCGCATCCGAAAAGTCGTTCGCGCGAAAACGGGGTATGACGCTTGCTACCCATGCGGCCTCATGCCTCGATGAATGGACCAACAGCAAACTCTCATGATTTCGAAAACCACGGTGGTGGCGGCCGTGTGCTCGGCGTTGCTGGGCACGGGCTGCGTACACGTCGGGCCGACGCGCCTGCGGGCCGATCAGGTCGATTACGCGCGTGCGCTCGGCGACGCGAAGAAACGCGAAATTCTTGCAGCGGTGGTGGGCTTGCGATACGGCGACGCGCCCGCGTTCCTCACGGTCAGCTCGATCATCGCCGCGTACCAGTTCGACTCGAGCGTGGGCGCGACGGGCAATGTCGGCTCCGGCTCCATGCCCAATTACGCGCTCGCGACCGGTTCGGTCTCCTACTCGAATCACCCGACTTTCACGTTCACGCCAACGACCGGCGAGGCATTCGCCTCCGCGTATATCCGGCCGCTCGCGCCCGAACTCGTGCTGCCGCTGGCCGAAGGCGGCATTCCCGTGGACTTGCTGCTGCGCATCACGGCGCAGTCGATCGGCGGTTTGCAGAACGGCAGCGCGCTCGGCGGCGAGGACAGCGCGGGCGCCGCCGGTTTCTTCCAGCTTTTGCAGGCGTTGCGGCGTCTGCAACTCGCGGGCGAACTCAATGTGGAATCGCGCAACGAAAACGGCCACACCAACGTGTATCTCGCGGTCGGCGCGGCGAACAGCGCGCAGCCCGGTGCGGTGTCGGCCGATCTCGCGCTCGTGCGCCAATTGCTGCATTTGTCGGGCAACACGCGCACGTATCAGGTGGTGTACGGGCCGTCGGCGCAAGGCGGCGACCGCATTCCGATGGTGACGCGCTCGGTGCTCGGCATACTCACGAATATCGGCGCGCAGGTGCAGGTGCCGCCCGAACAGGTCGCGAGCGGCGCGACCAAGCCGACGGTCGGGCTGATCGGCGGCGAAACGCGGCCGATCATCATCGTTCACGAGGGCGGCAAGCCGGAGGAGCGCGCCTATGTTGCCGTCGATTACGAGGGCACCGCGTACTGGGTCGCGCGCAACGACTTCGACTCGAAATACGCGTTCACGGTGCTGCAAAATCTGATCGCGCTGGCCGAAGCCGACACCACTTCGAAAGCGCCCGTGGTGACGATTCCGGCCAACTGATTTCGCGTGGCCAATGACCGCCATGAAAAAAGGCGCTGGAAATCCAGCGCCT